>NZ_JNGB01000201.1:0-3779 GCF_001029355.1 Robinsoniella sp. RHS | reverse complement strand
GTACGATGTGGTTGTCGTAGACAATCTTTACAATTCAAGCGAAAAAGCAATCCAGCGAGTAGAAGAAATCTCAGGTAAAAAAGTAACGTTCTATAAAGCTGACATCCTGGACAGAGAAAAATTAAATGAAATTTTTGATAAGGAATCGATTGATTCCGTAATTCATTTTGCAGGATTGAAAGCTGTTGGAGAATCTGTAGCAAAACCTTTGGAATATTATCATAACAACATGACAGGTACCTTTATCCTGTGCGAAGTAATGAGAGACCATAATGTGAAAAACATTATCTTCAGTTCTTCTGCAACTGTATATGGAGATCCTGCATTTATTCCGATTACGGAAGAATGCCCGAAGGGAAAAATAACAAATCCTTATGGACAGACCAAAGGAATGCTGGAGCAGGTATTAACAGATCTTCATGTTGCTGATCCGGAGTGGAATGTGGTATTGCTTCGTTACTTTAATCCGATTGGAGCACATAAGAGCGGATTAATCGGAGAAGATCCTAAGGGAATTCCAAATAACCTGGTACCATACATAGCACAGGTTGCAGTCGGAAAATTAGAATGTCTCGGTGTCTTTGGAGATGATTATGATACTCCGGATGGAACTGGCGTACGTGATTATATCCACGTAGTAGACCTTGCAGTAGGACACGTAAAAGCGTTAAAGAAAATAGAAGAAAAAGCAGGCGTAAATATTTATAATCTGGGAACCGGAAATGGATACAGTGTACTTCAGGTAGTAAAAGCATTTGAAAAAGCTTGTGGAAAGCCAATCAAATATCAGATCAAACCACGCCGTGCAGGTGATATTGCAACATGCTATTCAGATGCCGCAAAGGCAAAAGAAGAGCTTGGCTGGGTAGCTGAAAGAGGCATTGAGGAAATGTGTGAAGATTCCTGGAGATGGCAGAGTAATAACCCCAACGGATACGAAGAGTAAAAATATAGAGATATTTGCAGAAACAACATTTATTGCGAATGAATCTTGGCAGAACTGGTGTATAAATACATCGGTTCTGTTTTTTATTAAAGTCTTAATACGAAAATAAATGAAAACTTATTGACATGTCAATGTAAATAAGATAAAATATAAATCACATAAACGCAATAACAATCTTAGGGATATTCATTCCCAATCTGGAAAATAATTTTGACAGACTATTCTTAAAAACCCCCAATGAAATTAAGTGTACCTTGAAAACTAAATAGACTTTGGAAATAGTATATGATAAAATAGAAAACACGAGGTGAATCGGATGGAAAATACCATTCTACTAAAAGAAATTGGCAAATTGTTTGAGAGGCAGGAGAAAAAAATTGACCTGCGATTTACAGAACAGGAAAAGAAGATAGATCAGAAAATGGATCAGCGATTTACAGAGCAGGAAAAGAAGATAGATCGGAAATTTGCAGAACAGGATAAGAAGTTGGATCAGCGATTTGCAGAACAGGAAGAAAAGATAGATCGGAAATTTGCAGAACAGGATCAGAAGTTGGATCAGCGATTTGCAGAACAAGATGAAAAGATAGATCGGAAATTTGCAGAGCAGGATCAGAAGTTGGATCAGCGATTTGCAGAACAAGATGAAAAGATAGATCGGAAATTTGCAGAACAGGATCAGAAGTTGGACCTGCGATTTACAGAACAGGAAAAGAAAATAGATCAGAAATTTACAGAACAGGATCAGAAGTTGGACAAGCGATTTACAGAGCAGCATAACAACAACACTCAGTGGAGAAGCAGTCTGAAGTCGGAGATTGATGCAGCATTTGATAAGAACAAAAAGGAAATTGATGCAAAACTTGAAGCGATGGAGGCAAGGATCGATCATAACATGAGTAAACGGTTAGAACCGCTTCAGAAAGAGATATTAAGTTTCCATAGTGAAATGCATAATATGAATCTTAGAATGGAACGTGTTGAGAATAAGGTGGATGAACTCAATGAGGTTACCAGAAATCTGAATACGAAGATTGATGTTAATACAGAGAGGATCATGAATAATTTTGTGAAGATTATGGAAACACGAACGATTTTAGGTGAACATGAGCGGAAGCTGGAGCTGGCTTGATTATTTATTACAGCAATCTGCGGCAAGGAACTTGCTGGCACCAGGCTCTGTTAGTAATAAATTAAATACATGATGAGGAGTGATACCGTATGGATTTATCAGTTAAAGTCAGGAATATTACAATTGGAGAAGGAATGCCGAAAATATGTGTTCCGATTGTGGGTGGAAGTAAGGAAAGAATATTGGAAACTGCACTGAAGATTACGGCGCGTCCTATTGATATGGTGGAGTGGCGTGTGGATTTTTTTGATTATGTTATGGATCAGAAAAAGATGGCAGAAACCCTGAAAGAATTGCGCAAGATACTTGGTGAGATCCCACTGCTGTTTACTTTCCGCACGGTGGATGAGGGGGGGAATCGCCCGATTGAGATGAAGGACTATGTAGATATGAATCTGCATGCTGTTAAGACAGGATATATCGATTTAGTTGATGTAGAGATATTTCGTGGAGAAGCAGTGAGTGCTCCAATTGTGAAGAGTGCACACAGGCACGGTGTTAAGGTAGTGGGATCCAACCACGATTTTGAGAAGACTCCGCCTAAAAATGAAATTGTAGAGCGATTGCAGAAAATGCAGAAAGCTGGTGTCGATATTACGAAGATAGCAGTTATGCCAGCTGAGCGGCAGGACGTGTTAACGCTCTTGGATGCTACGCTGGCAATGAAGGAGTCTTTTGCGGACAGGCCTTTCATTACCATGTCAATGGGAAGCATGGGATTTGTCAGCAGAATTACCGGAGAAATATTTGGTTCAGCAGTAACTTTTGGCGCTGTAGGACAGGTCTCCGCACCGGGACAGATTCCGGTAGAAAAGCTGGAACAGGTATTAAATATCATTGGCAGATATGGCTTATAAAGCTTTTTTAGAATACGTTTAGGAAGCTGGTACATTTTTGCATAATAAACAGTGAATTAAACACCCGTTATCTACGCAATAAGCACGCCGGGCGGCACTAGCCGTGATCCACTGCGTCGTTGCTTCGTGGACACATATCTGATGCAGATATCAGGCACTTTATTCACCATTAATTACACAATGCGGTACCAGGCTGTCGAGGTCTGTCGAAGAAAAATTGAATATAGCGTTGCGTTTTTGACAAAACTCACACCCCCTATCACCTATAATGAATAGTGCTTGGATCAAAGCATTCATTTTGGTGGCAGGGGGTGTTTTGTGTATTATGAAATATACATAGATAAATTCTTTTTGGAAAATATGATAATGGATTATCTATTGCTTACACTGGTACGCCGTTCACTGAAATGTCAGACAAACTGGTGGAGGATATTTTCAGCCAGTGTGCTTGGGGCAGCAGGGATGTGTATTCTTATCATATTGCCCGTTCAAAATACATTCGTTTATAACATTTGCGGATTTGGCATTCTGAGTGTGCTTATGGTTAAAATAGGGTGCAGGATAAAGGACAGAGACCATTTAATACGGGGTACGATAATTCTGTATTTATCAGCTTTTGTTCTGGGAGGCATCTGGGAGATGTTACTGGGGCAAATTGCTTCCAGTGGTCTTCTTCTGGGAGTAATAAGTTTTCTTACCTTGCGATGTATTTTAAGCTGCTATCAGAGATACAAACAAAAAACAGAATATCTTTACGAGGTTGTAATTAATCTGAATGGTAAGAACAAACATGTAATGGGGTTGTGCGATACCGGAAATCAGTTAAAACAGCCGGTTACCGGAA
>NZ_JNGB01000200.1:0-11293 GCF_001029355.1 Robinsoniella sp. RHS | reverse complement strand
AGTCAATATGGAATCCCGTTTATACTCCCGTATACTTTTCATTAATTTTTTAATCATTTTTTTACCTCCACATTATCTGTTTGTACACGAATAATTCGTATACATACTGTTCGTAACCAAACATCATAGGGAAAATATAAGAAACACGCAGATGCATGTTTCTCATATCTATCCCAGCTTACCGGCCGGGTCCGCCAGTTCCTACGGCAATCGTACAGCAGCCGCCTAAAGAGTCTCAAGATTTACTCTTAACCTGTCCATCATGTTTAATAAGGCTTCTACTTCATCCTCCGTAAACCCCTGGACAAGCATCCGTTCCGTATCTTCTATATGCTGCCTGACTTTCTGATACATTGCTTCTCCCGTTTCCGTAAGTATCAGTTTCTTTAATCTTGCATCCTCCGGAACGCTGACTCTGTATATTAATCCATTCTTCTCCATCAGCTTCAGTATTCCGGTTACTGTTGAACGGGTAATCGTAAAATCGCGTTCAATATCCCTCTGGAAGATATCCTGCCCCTTATGTTCCTGGAGATAGCCTATAATCCAGGTCTGCATGGGTGTAACGTCCTGCATTCCCTGCTGCTTTTTCTCTGCTTCTATCCTGCGGCCCAGCAGATTGGAAAGTGCATGTATTTCACGTCCAACGTCTCTTTTTCTCATTTACGATCCCTTTCTTACATAAAATTAGCGCTATAACTGTTTGGTCACAAACAATTATAGCGCCGAACTAATTTTATGTCAATCACTTTTTTTACGCTATTCACCCCTGAAATGCCAATTGAAAATTAGTAAACCTATTCAGCGAATTTTCCCCTTCCTGTATAAAATCCCAGGTTTCTTTATAGGTTCCATCTACCGCCACCTGATTTTTTCCTAAAAATTCAATGAATTCTTCCGGCTTTCCCTCAAACCTCTCCGCAAAAGTATCCGAGTACTCCCATTTTTCTTCACTGCTAAACTCCCTCAGTTCATTAAATAACACATGCTCCAGATTACAGGACATATAATAAATGCGGTAAGGCACTTCGTTAATTTTACCGGTAGCGGAGAGCTTATATAACAACTCTGATTTCAATTGATTTCGCTTTATCAGAGAACCTACATTTGAGGTTTCAATGTGGTCGGTATAGTAAACCGTGGGACCTGACTTTTTTTGTATGACATTTTCCGCAGTCACAAATGCACCATCCAGGTCAGACAGATGGATGACTTTTAAGATATCCTCATCCGTGTATCTGTATTTTGTTTTAACATCCTCCATACAGTCATTGATTCTCTTAATAATCGTGTCAGAGTTCACACTTCCCCGGGCTGTGATGTCCCCATGAATTACGTGAAACTTTACCTCACTGCTTGAAAAATACTCCTTCACAATAGATCCGATTGCTCCTTCATCGCTGGGACCTTCCACAATAAATATAATCACTTTCTTCTCTTTATCTGGCATTTGTAATTTCCCTCCCTGCTTTACGAAATGACCTCGCAATCTTGATACTGTCCGTATCGGTATAGATACATTCCTGTTGTCCGCCTAAGGTGATGCTGCGGATATAGGCATCCCGCAGATTCAGGCTGTTTCCCGTATGCTCCATTCTGATATACCGGTTGTCCGGGTTGGCTGTGGAAAACAAGATACTGTCATTGCCCAACATTTCTAAAGCCCGCAGATTGTGGGAAGTGAATATCAGCTGCCCTTTTGCCCCTTTATTGAATATATCCAGAAGCTCTCCCAATAGATATTCATAAATACCGGCGTCCAGTTCATCCACAACCAGGCAGATGCCCGGATCGCTGTATGCCCGGATCAGCACATTGAGGATGGAAATAATCTTAACGATTCCATCTGACTCAAATCGTATGGGAATCTCCATCTCACCACGCCTGGAAGTAAGATCCACCTTTCGCCCGACACCGCCATTCTCCACAAGCTGCTGTCCATAATCTTTAATATCCAATGTCATACCCGGTATAATGGTGGCAAGTACGATATTTATTTCCCCCACAATTTGCTTCAACAGTTCAAAACGGCTTTCCTCCACAAGAGTGGGTTCTTTTAAAGCAATTACAAAATCACCTCTGGTGGCTGACTTGCGGTCTGTAACCCGAAATGCCACGGGCAAAAGAAAATCCGCGCTGATTGCACCGGAGTGCGAATCCCGGATAACAAATAGATCCATCATTGCATAGTTGTATAGGGACTGAATCAAAAATGCATAATCCAGAAAATTCTCCCCACTCTCATTACAGAAAATCTCCCGGCTGGTCTCTCCAAAGATGTAGGAACAATTATGAATCCGGGCAACTTTTTTTGCTACAATCAGGTTCGTACCGTTCTCTTCATTTCCAAGAATCACATCCTCCAGCATTTCTTTTGGCGTAAATACACCTTCCGTATCTTCTGCAGTATATTCCATAAATAAATACTTTTGTGTGTACTCACCCTGTACGATCTTAGCAGCAGATAATGATTCTTTTGAAATAACAGCAGTATTTTCTTCTGTTCTGCGGAACCAAAGCTCATACTCCACCTCAAACTGCCGTTCCTTTCCGGTCACCAGAAACACTGCTTTTACTTTAGCATAATCCTGCCCGCTGGTAATATAATTAACCAGTTCTTCCGGAATACTAAGCCCCATGATTATCTTCTGCACATAGAAAAGCGTATCAATTACCGTAGTCTTTCCGGAGCCATTTTGTCCGTAAATCCCCAATATTTCAGAAGTATCCAGCACTATGCCCTGTTGGATCCGGGAAGGCATCTCTACTTTTCCATATGCAGTATTTTTAAAGTTTTTTATTTCTACCGAATGCAGCCTTACAATGATGTCATCCATAATTTATCTCTCCTCCGATATATGAAGTATTTCTACATTATCCCCGATTCTGATACTTTGTATTCCATCACAGAAAAAAAGCAAGGCAGCTATTCCTGTTTACAAACATAACCTGTTTATAAATATCAAGAATCACTGCCCTGCTCAGAGGGTGTTTTAATATATCTTATTTTATTTCAATTTTACTGTTCGAACCTTCGAATAATTTCCATATACTTTAGTATCTCCAACCTTCTTGTATCCACGCATCTTAAACTGGTAAGTCTTACCCTTTTTCAGTTTTGTCTTTGTATATGCAGTACGTGCTGCAGATGCGTTTTTAATCCTGGTAAAGCCACCTTTTCCGGTCTTCATATAAATGGCAAATCCATCTGCCTTTGTTCCCTTTTTCCAGGAAAGCTTCACGCTTGTTTTAGAAGCTGCTTTAGCAGAGAGTGCCGGTTTTTTCGGTGTCGTTGCTGTCTTTAAGTATTTTGAATATTTACCGAACAGCTTTTTACTTCCGGATAACGTATATGCCCTTACCCTGTATTTGTAAATTGTTCCGGCGCTTAAGCCTTTTACCGTATAACTTGTCTGGCCTGTGGTTTTTACTACGTACCATTTGTTTTTATCCGGATTATAGCGGCTTAATTCGTAGCCTTTTGCACCGCTGGTTTTATTCCAGGTTATTTTCATCTGGTTTGTTTTCAGATTAGATGCTTTTAATCCGCTTACTTTTTTCGGCGCCGTAATCTTTTTGAATTTAGCTGTATAAGTTACGTTTTCATAAACCGTTACCGTATACTTTGCGGTTGTGGATACTTTCTTTCCATTGAGATACCAGCCCTCAAACGTATACTTAGCGGATGGTTTTGCCGTTAAATCAACCTTGCTTCCGGCATCCACTGTCTGACCGCCTGTTGCTGTACCGCCTGTTTCCGCTTTTACCGTAAGGGTAACTTTTTGTGGCTTTGGCGCTTCTTTCTTAACAAATTTTGCGGTATATACGGTGTTCTGTAAAGCATTTATTGTATATTCCGGTTGTGATGATACTTTCATATCCCCTATATACCAGCCTTCAAATACATAGCCTTCCTGTGCAAATGCCTGAATTTTTACAGTGGTTCCGTATTCCGCAGTGACACCGCCGGATACCCTTCCGCCTGTTTCTGCCACAACCTGAATCGTTATCATTTCTTTTGGTTTTTCTTCAAAGTATGCTGTATATACCGCATCCTCTACTGCCATTACTTCCAGGCTTAAATCATCCGATATTTTTTCGCCTTCCAGATACCAGCCTGTGAACCGATATCCATCATCTGGATAAGCCGTTATGGTAAATAATTCACCCTTCGTAACAGTTCCGCTATCACTTACGGTTCCTCCCGGCTGTGCCTCCACGGTTATGTTCACCGTTTCCGGCTGCGGCTCTTCTTCTTTTGTGAAACGGGCAACATATGTGGCATCCTGACGGGCTTCCACTTCGTATTCTGCATTTTTGGAGACATTGACATTATCCAGATACCAGCCTTCAAATACATAGCCTTTATTGGCTGTGGCTGTAAGCGTTACCTTTGTTCCAACGTCTACCCTTGCTGTACCTTCTGCCGTTCCGCCTTCTTCTGCTTTGGCTGTGATCGTCACCTGCTGTACGGCATTTTTCGTAAACCGTGCTATGTATGCCGCATCCTCCGTTGCCTCTGCTTCATATTCCGCCTGATCAGATACTTTTGTTTCTCCCAGATACCAGCCCTCAAATGTGTAGCCTTCCTTGGCTGTGGCAGTTATGGTTACGCTCTCTCCGAAGTTTACACTTCCTCCGCCGGACACGGTTCCTGCCGTTTCATCTTCTGACTGTACGGTAATCGTTACCTTTACAGGTGCATTTTTAATGAATTTAGCAAGATATTCCCCATCTTCTGCCGCCTCAATTTCATATACGGATGCATCGGATACTTTTACACCTTCCAGATACCAGCCTTCAAAAGAATATCCTTCATGAGCTATTGCAGTGAGGGTTACTTTTTCCCCTTCTTTCACTGTTCCACCGCCGGATACGCTTCCTGCAGCTTCGTCTTCCAAACGGGCTGTAATTGTTACGTCTTTCACGACCTCCCTAAAGCTGGCTGTCAGCGTTTGGCTGGCCTGCACATTGGTTTCAAAACGCTGTGCATTTACATTGCCGTCGCTCCACTCTACGAACTCATATCCGCTGTCTGCAATTGCGGTTACTGCGGTGGTATTGGAACCTGCTTCTACTTCCTGCACTGCCGTTCCGTCGATAGACCCACCTGTTTCTGCTGCATAGGTAATGGTGTATTTCTCCACCTCTGGCTGCGTTAGTACAAATTTGACGCTGTCAAGGTTGTAGTTACCTGCATTGCTGCCTTCGGCGCGGATTCTGATGGTCTGAATGCCCCCCTTTAGTGCTACGCCCTGTACCTGCGTGATACGCCAGTCGCCATTCTTACTGCTGTCGCCCCAGGTGTCCGTTACCGGGAACGCCAGATCCGCTGCTTTTTCGCCGTTTACATACAGTCCGCCGGTACGCGGGGTGCTGTCATACTGCGGGCTGTTCTTTTTACCGTTGTTTACATGAATCTCAAGATCATAGATACCTGCCGCCTTTACATCTGCCAATACCTCAACATATTGACCTTCGGTTTTAAACCCGGCAACATAGCCTGTTCCGGTATAGCCTTTCCACTCGCTGTCTACCCTCAGGGCAGTATTGCCATCATTGGTAATGCCTTTACCGTCTTCCAGTTCGAATACATCCCCCGGATTGATTACTGTAGGTTTATTCCTAAGCTTCACCAAAACGGTGGCCGGAATGGCCTGGGGTACGGTTAAGGTATAACGGCTGCCCGCTACAACCTCCTGAAGCGGAACAACTGCTCCATTTGCATCGGTTATTTCAATAGCCTCAATCTCAGTGCTCTTGTCTAATCCGCCTACCTGGAACATTACATCCTGCCCCGGTGCGGTATAGGGTTCACTGATTTGCACTGTGGCATTTCCGCCTTCCACCCGGGCAACAACTCCCAGCTTATTTTTTATAAATTTAAAGGACATAAAGTCGCACACAGAATCTTTCGTATCCACAGAGAATTTAATATATACCGTGTGTATGCCGGTTACGTTGGCGCAATCTGCTGTAAAGTCCTTAAAGTTGCTCCAGCCGCCGGTATTGGTAATTTCTACCTCGGCTATTTTGTTTTCTTCCTCCATACTGTCGATATAGAACTGAGCCGTTCCCCCTGGCCGACCGCTGGTAACGTTGATTGCTACCGTCTGCACACCGCCATCGCCAAAGTTTACATCGTCAAACCTTGCCCAGTCACCCGACTCAATGTTTACCAGATAGGTTCCGGAGGAATGGACATTTATCCCATTTCGCTCTGCCGCAGTAACGGCCTTAACGGTATTGAAAGCATCTGCATTTCGCATAAACCGGAACCATTCCATTTCACAGTCCAGTGCCTCACCCTGAGGAGCTTTAAACTCAAGGAAAATATTGCTCTCCGGCACATCAGTATTCTTGCCGGCCACACGGATGGTATGCCATTCGCCGTCATTTGGCAGCGTTGCTGTAGCTAAAATCTTGTCACCTACGCCGTTTTCATACACAATGATACTGCCGCCGGTAGTGCTCTTTAACTTCAGTTCCACGCCTGCCTTGTTTTCGCCGGTCACCTCATCAAACTGCGCCCATGCACCGTCGGTCACTGCTTTGATTACCGGAACCTCTCCGTCTGTCTCCAGAGTCATGTTGTCAAGATGGGCATTTTTCTCCGCCTTAATAGGTTGGAAAGCAGGAATCGAGGTATCCAGCCTGGTAAACTTCAGTGAATCCAGGTTGTAGTTGCCGGCGTTGCTGCCTTCGGAACGAATCTTGAGCGTCTGTACGCCCGAACTTAGTTTGATACCTGCAATCTTATATTCCCGCCAGTCGCCCTGTTTGGTTTTGCTGTCACCCCAGGTAGGAGTTACCTCAAATGCCAGGTCTGACTTTTTCTCCCCATTCAGGTACAGCGCACCGGTTCGGGGCGTATTGTCAAACTGCGCGCTGTTCTTTTTGCCGCAATTTACCCGGATCGTCAAATCATAGGTGCCGCCTTTTACCACGTTGGCGCGGAATTCCACCGCATCTCCAACCATCTTGAATCCTTTTACAAAGCCGTTTCCGGTATAACCTTTCCATTCTGTATCCTTAATCACCTGACCGCCAGCCTCCGGAAGGAATGTCTGGTCCTCCAGTTCAACCAGGGTACCGCTTTCAACACGCTGGGGCGGAAGCCCCTGATTATCCTCGCCTTCCTCAGGCAATACCAGGCCATCGGAATCCAGCACAATGTTCATTGCTTTTCCGGTATCGGGTACCTTCACATAAAGGGTATTGTTTGTATCGTCCAGCCAATAACCTTTCTGTGCTGCATTATAAGCTTCCAGGCTGTTCTGCACAGGCAGATTTTCGTTGTTTAATGTTACTCCCCGCACTACCTTCAGGTGGTTAAATTTCAAGTTGTAAGACCGCTCATCCGTTTTGTATTCTGCGGGATTGTGGTCATCCCGTTCGTCAATCCGGAAGGATATATTATTTCCTTCCTGCACGCTGGTGTAGGTTGTGGTGCTGTATGCATCTTTGGTTATGTATTCACGTGACTGTCCATCATCTTCATACAGTGTGTAAGTGGTGGTTCCCTTTGGATAAATATCCAGAGTCAGGGGATCCAGCGGCTTTTCATCAGCATAATCTACATCAGGACCCATGGGTACGATAGCCCCGGCTTTTACGAACACCGGAATTTCTTCCAGGGCTGCTGCAACGCTGATGGTCTTGCCGTTCTCGCCGCCTTCATAACGCTCACCGCTATAATATTCATACCAGGTGGTGTTGGGAGGGAGCCAGACCTGAACCACCGTGTCCGTCTCTTCCGCAGCAGGAGCTACCAGGAACCAGTCGCCAAAATAATATTGTTTGTTCAGATTCCATGCATCCGGGTTATATTGGCTGTCATCCTCTAACAGCATTGCCCGCATCATCGGTACGCCCTCACTGTAACCCTGCCACGCCATTGTGTACAGGTAAGGGTACAGTGCATAGCGGATTTCCAGGTTCTTTTTCAGTGTATTCTGGGAAGTTTCACTATACAGCCATGGCTCTCGCCCATCATGGCCATGAGCACGCATGATACCGTTCCAGGCGCCAAACTCTGACACCCATCTGGTGTACAGCTTATCACTGGGTTTTTTCATAAAGCCGCCCAGATCGTGTGAGGTGGACCAGTAGCCCACAAGTCCTGCGTCGATGCTGAAACCAATCTGGTTTACCAGCTCGCTGGAGGTATTATTAATATCACCCGACCATGCTGTGGCAAAATGCTGTCCCGCATAGCTGCCACGGGTTACAAACATGGGACGGGATTCCTCGGTATACGCTTTCCATGCCTCATAGGCGCCCAGGGAAGAGAATGTGGGGGCAGTGTTGCTTCCCAATACGTCGAATTCATCCGGCCAGAACCAGTCTCCATAGCCGGTGGTAATCACGCTGTCCATGTAGGACTGTACCCACTCATCATCATTTATATGCAGGTTTTTTCCGCCCTTGGCTTCAGGGGTTCCTGCGTTGTTGTGCAGACCCACACGGATGCCCATATCCCGTGCCTCCTGAAACATTCCGTCAATATCGGGGAATTTTACAATGTCGTTGCTCCACATCTGCTTGCCCCATTTTTCACCAGCGCCAGTTTGGTTGCCGCCATTGTCTGCCACATCGCCCCGCCATCCATAGTCAAAAACATAGCTGTCTGTGGGGTATCCCTCGTCTCTCAGCCGATGAATCCACTGGGAAAATTCTGCTTGTGTTGCGTTGTCGTTTCCATATTTGGAAAGCATAAAACCATGCGCCCACTTACCGTACATCTCCATACGTCCTGTGATTTCCGCATACTCATTGAGAATAGTCTTGAAATCCGGTCCATACATAAAGAAGTAATCCAGGTAACCCGTGGTCTGGAACCCGCCGCCCTGCTTATAAAACACCGTGTCCTTCTCGATGGTATTCAAAAATATGCCGTATCCCACGGTGCTCATAAAGAATGGTGCTATCAGACGTCCATGTGACATGGAAAATTCATTAAAATCTGTTGCGTAGCGGTTCAGATTTGACCGGCGTCCATGGTCACCGGAACCAAACCCAAAGATTCCTCCTGCATTTTCAATACCTTCCGTCTTTTTAACGCCTACCTTGTCTCCATCCACATACATACCGGTATCTTCTGCGTCTTTCGACAACAGTTTTCCCTCAAGGTCATACATGCCGATACGCAGAGGTGATTGATTAATCCTTACTTCCATGGCTGCAGTTTTAACAGATATTACACCATTTTCCTGCGTGACCGACCGGTTAACGGCTGGCCATTCATTTTTCTGAACCATGTAGTATTCAGCATTGGCGGGACGATATCCATCCGCACCGTTTTCAGACAGCTGCACCCGTACCGTACGGTCGGTGCATAGCTCCACCATTACCTGTTTTTCTCCAGTGTTAAACAACAGGATATTACCGTCTTCGGTAAAGTTGTCCATGTTGCCAATGCCAACGGTGGCCGCCTGTACCTCTACAGGAGCAAAATTGCCCAACAGCGGAACTATCAGAACAATAGACAGCAATACTGCCACCAGCCTGTTTCCTAAATGCTTTAAACGGTTTGTTTTACTCATGTTTCCTCCTTCTTTTTCACAAAAATCCCTCAACGTGTTCCTGTGCTGCCTGGCATAAGTCAAATTTTGTTGAAATATACCATTTGTTGTGTACAATATTAGCAAAATATATAGTATTTTCACAATGGAATCTTTTGCCCACCAACAGCAAGATTTTGCGTTCCGGATTTTTCAAACTATCTGCCCTTTGCCCGTGTTCTGACATCAAATGCTACTGCCGTGATGAAAATAATCCCTTTTACCACATACTGATAAGAGATATCAACACCCATCAGGTTCATTCCATTAGTCAGGGACATGATTACCAAGGCTCCAATCATGGTATTTGTCACCCTGCCGACACCACCGCTGACTGCCACGCCTCCAATGTAAGATGATGCAATGGCATCCATTTCAAATCCCAGACCTGCCGTGGGCGTTGCGGACTGTAATCTTGAAGTATAGAGAACTCCTGCCAGAGCTGCTAATACGGACATGGAGCAAAATGCAAACAAAGTCACTCTTTTCACATTAATTCCGGACAGTTCCGCTGCCTGCTCATTGCCTCCGATTCCATAAATATAACGTCCCAGTCTGGTTTTCGTTAATACATAATTATATCCAAGTAACACAACCCCAACAATTACAGCGGTCCAGGGAAGCCCGCTATATTTTGCCAGTACATAAATAATCACCATGATAATAACGGATAGGAATATCAGTTTAAATACAAAAATCGGTGTGGAAATAACCGGAAAGTTATACTGCTGTTTGTTTTTCCTGCTTTTTAGCTGAGTAAAGATCATGATGATTACAGCCACTGCCCCAATTAACAGGGTCAGAAGATGAATTTCGGTACCAAAGGGCAAATCCGGAATAAAACCATTTGATAATGCGTTAAAACCTGCATTTGGTACAATAATTGTTCCTGATTCCTGTAAGAACAGATTGAGTAGTCCACGGAAAATAAACATTCCCGCCAATGTGGTAACAAAAGCCGGCACCCCTACTTTAGTCACCAGAATACCCTGATATAATCCAATTGCCAGACCAAGAACCAGTACCAGAAGGATTGCTGCCCATTCATTTATCTGATATCTGGTCATAAAAATTGCTGCTGCCGCTCCGCAGAATCCCGCTACATAACCCACTGACAGATCGATATGCTTTAAAATCAAAATGATTGTCATCCCGATCGCCAATACTGCCACATATCCTGCCTGATTAATGAGATTGGTTAAATTTCTGGCTGTAATAAATCCGCCGTTTGTTTTAAATGTAAAAAATCCCATAATCAAAATTAATGCAATATACATCATATAATCACGGATATTTGCTCTTAACAGGGAAACAATCTCTTTTCCTAACCCTTGCTTTTCTTTATGTTCCTTCATTCCTTCAACCTCCTATGATCTGATTGCCATCTCCATAACCTTTTCTTCATCAGCATCTTCCGCTATTAGTTCCCCGGTAATCCTGCCCTCCGACATTACATAAAGCCGGTCACTCATTCCCAGTACCTCCGGTAATTCAGACGATATCATAATAATGCTCATTCCCTGTTCTACCAGCTTATTCATTAAAGAATAAATCTCAAACTTTGCGCCAACATCAATTCCCCTAGTAGGCTCGTCCAGAATTAAGACATTCGGATTTACAAAAATCCATTTTGCAAGCTGTACCTTCTGTTGATTTCCCCCGCTTAACTTTCCGGTCTTTTGTTCAATGGAAGGTGCTTTGATATTAATGGACTCCCGGAATGAATTTGC
>NZ_JNGB01000199.1:0-7881 GCF_001029355.1 Robinsoniella sp. RHS | reverse complement strand
TCATGTCCGGATGCAGTCTCTGCATAGCGTTCATCTCCTCCTGCCCCAAATCCATGCACATTTGAACTGTCTGAATTATATATGACTGCTTCATCTGTGAAATCGCCGCTCTCAGATGTGGTAATTACTGTTGCATCGTAAGTTCTGCTGTCTTTCCAGTATCTCCACATATTGACTCTGCTTAAATCATACAGACCTCCAAGGTCCACCTGCATATACAGGGCTGCTTTATCGCCGTCTTTACCGAAATCGCAATAGTTGTACTCTCCTGTATCGTCAATAATACCATCTACCGCCATGGTAGCTGGTCTTTGGGGATTTCGATAATCCTCCGGCAGTTCTGTTCCATCGCTCTTATGCAATGTAACTGTTTTTTCCAGTGCTGCATTTTCTTCTGTTGCAGTCTCAGCCGCTTGTACATCAATCGGAATCTGCACTGCTGTTAATATCATACACAATGTCAGAATCCACGCCATAATACGTTTCATTGATATTAATCTTTTACTATTCATTTTGTTACCTCCCAATCTCTTTCATGTTAGCGGGTTGTCGCGTTTAAGAGTACACCTCCCTTTCTTTTATCTCTTTTAAAATGTAAAATTTTTCCGCTCTACCCTATTTCAAAATCCTATCATGCGGCCTAATTTCTTACAATAAACAAAGCTATCCATTTCTTTCATTTTTTTTACTGCGACACCCACATTTTTAAATATTTTTAAAATTATTGCTATTTTTTGACTAATCATCATAAAATGATTTGATTCTGGTAAAAAAAACGATAGAGATTCTTATGACTTTGTTTTAACATTTACAGACTTGCTATAGCTTCCATATACTTTTTTACCTTTATATACTTTGTAAGCCTTTACTTTGTATGAATATACTTTTCCTTTTTTGACCTTCTTATCCGTAAAGTATAGTTTCTTTGCATTTACCTGCGCAGCCTTTACCCATGTTTTCCCTTTCTTTTTCATAACAACATATCCGGATGCGCCAGACACTTTGTTCCATTTTACCACTACATTATTTTTAGAAGCTTTTGCCTTTGCGGTCACCGTTTGCGGCACAACTTTTTTAGTGGCTGTTTTGTATTTACTATAGGTCGTCTTTCCATTTACTTTCTTAAAAGCTTTTACTTCAAATACATATTTCTTACCGGGAGTACCTTTCTTATAAGTATAAGTGATTATGCGGTTGTTCTTAATGGTCTTCTCCGTACTCCACTTTTTGCCTGTCTTTACACGGATTACATATCCGTCCGCATCTGCTACCGTTTTCCAGGATAATTTAATCTCTTTTGATTTATAGGATACTGCTTTTACGGCAACCTTAACTGCCGCTACTTTCTTTGCTGACTCTGCTGCCAGCTTATCTGCATCTATTTTTAAATTTTTAATTGCATTTGTTAATGCTGATACCAGATCATTTACCTGCTGCTGTGTGGCATCTGTTTTGTTTGATAACTCCTGAGCTTTTACTATTGCATTTTGCAGGGCTTTGTAGGATTCATCCGTATAGTTTCCTTGTCTGATCCCTTTTGCCTCAGCTATTTTTGCATTTAATGCCGTTTTGGATACCACCGCCGGTTTTTCTTTTAATCTGGCTATTGCACTTTCTAACCTGCTTAACTGTGCATTTACTTCCTCCTGTGTGGCATCTGTTTTGTTCCATACCGCCTGGGATTTTCCGATCTCTTCCTGAAGAGCTTTGTAGGATTCATCCGTATAGTTCCCCTGTCTGATCCCTTTAGCCTCTGCTATTTTGGAATTTAACTTTGCTTTATCAACCTGGGGTACTTCTGCCGTGTTCGTGTCAATTGTCAGATCTACCCAGCCATTTCCGGATACAGTAATCATAGCCGTACCTGCAGCGGCATCATATTCCACAACCGGTTCCTGATACTGATCCTTTAAGCCATTAGTTACATTTACCTCCGGCTCACTTTCCAGTCCAACCAGTTCAAAGGTTGTATCTCTGAAGGTATCATCGTCCGGATTTGGAATATACTCATCCCGTATCCAGTCCTGAAGTTTGGTATTGTGGTCCGTATCCCAGCGGTCCGTCACCGTGGTGCCGTATCCTTCCCAGATACTGTCTTTATCCACACGATAATTGTTCAGTTTAATCTGAAGCTCACCATCCTGATCATCCAGGATCACATAAGTATGCGGTGTCATTGTAATATCTACGGATTTATTACCTTCTAACGGAAGTTTTGCATTTTGCACCCCATCCACATTCACATTACTGTTGTATAAATACCAGGTATCATTCAATAGCTGTCCAAATGCCGTACCGGTATACTGTTCCGGATATTTTTCTTCAAAATATGCTTTTTTCGCATCTTTATTCGCAAGCTGTGCACTGGATTGATTCAATATCTCAATATCGCCGAATACTGCTTTTACAGTTTTCTCATCTACTGCCTCCGGAACTGCAGGTATTAATCCATATCGACCCGTAGTCTGGGTTGGCAGTGTGGCATCTTCCCAGTTCAAACCTTTTTGCAGTAAGTTTCCTGCACTCTTTAAAGAACTTAATTTTCCATAGAACACTGCTTTTGTATCTGCAAGCACTTCCTCTTTACCTGGTGCCGGATTCTTAATCGCATAGCGCATGAACTCTGCAATTACATTTTCAAAGCAAGGTGAATTCTGGTTATAAGAACCATATACATACGCCGGGTGCTCAAAGTTGTAGACACATCCGCCATTTGTATAGATACTCATCATTTCGATACCAAGCAGTGCTTCCGGTTCGGTTGCAACCGGTCTTGCTTCTTCCCCACCCGGATTATAAGAATACTGACCATCAAATAATTTACCAAATCCTTTTTCATACCATTTCCAGGTATCAGCCAGACCGCCCCATTGTGCACAAACTCCGGTTAGCCAGAGGCCCTGCATATAGCTGGCTGTTCCTGCATTGGAGTTAGTACCGGCAGGTGTGTTCTTCCAGGTGAAAATAAAATTATTACCGTAAAGTTTCAATGCTTCATTAAATTTCTCATTTGCTATTACATTTTCAATAACACCCTCCTGGTGCTCGCTCCATACAAAATATCCGCCGTTTTCAGCTGCAACCCGCAGATAATCGGCACCCATAGTAGCAACCTTATTGTAGTCAGTCCAATAATTTTCAGTGGACATAATTCCTTTTAACACACTGTGCTGTTTGAACATCCGGTCAATCCACTCAGCATCCAGATTCGCTGTTCCCGTCCAGTAATTCTGCTGGCCTGCCGTAGCTACCACCATCATTACCGGGATGTTATTTTCCTGGGCAATTGCCAGCTGCTGCTCATAAAACGCTTTTGCCGTGTGGGAATCACTTTCATTTAAGCCAATCTTGCCACCCAGATGAATTTCAATGACTGCGTTTTCTTTTAAATCTTCCGGAACCTGTTTCCAGCGTGAAACCAGATCATCTCCCCAATCCAGGGTACTTCCTGATTCACTGTAAGACTTTCCGTACAGCGGCATAATCAGCAGAGGATTTTCATTATTTACCTCTATTCTTTTTTCCACTTCCGGTCTGCTTCCCGTTAATTTGTACATGGCATCTGCATAGTTTGCAGATGTATATCCTATATCCCAGTGAGACTGGCCTTCCGCCAATGCAGCATACCAGATATGGAATGTTCCGTTTCCTTTTGCCCCACCTGGCTCATACCAGAAAGTAGAACGGTATATCTGTCCTGCATCCCAGGTCCCGGGTGCCCCTACTGTAATTAAAGCTTTTTCAGATACCGGCTCCCAATGAATACCATCTTTGGACTTCGAGAAACGCAGGGAAGAATTATCCGGTCCGCTTCCTGCCGGAAATGCCTGCTGAAGTGCCCAATATTCCTGAAATTCCTCTACCCACTGGATATCCTGGTGCCATGGATACATCTGCAGCCCGTCTTCATTTACTCCAAGAAAATTCTCCACGTAAGTCTTATCCGACCAATTGCTGATCCCGTCTTGGGATGTCCGATACCATACTTTGTTATTCTGTTTGTTTTCATATCCTACATCTCCGGCATCATTTGCCCACATTTTGTAGATTTTTTTCTGTTTTATCATATACTACGGTTGGAGAAAGGTCTGAATATCTTTCGCCTTCTGTGGCAATGGCGCAGCCGTGATCCGTTGGTCCAGTCATCAAAACACCAGTTTTGTCTTCCACTCCCCAATTAATCCCATCATAAGAAACACGGTATCTGATTTCAGAACGATGTGTTTTACCATTAACCGCCTCATCCTGTGCCCATTCCCAGTACATAATCAACCGGTCATTTACCGGGTCATATACAATATCGGTATCACAGTTATGTTCATTTTGATTTTCTATTTCACTGTCATAGCGCGGCTGTACAGGGTTTTGGGCAGGAAACTCCCAGTTTACGCCATCGTTGGATGCAGCTATACAGGGATTTTCAAAATAGGAACTTCCCGGTTTATTCGGTGTATATGCCATCCAGTATTTATACCCATTCCACGGCTCATCAAACACCGTAACATCCGGGTGGGTTACCTGATCATTCGTGCCCGGGCCCTGTAGCTTCAGCGGATTAACTGCATTTGGGAAAATCTTGCTGTCATCCGGCTTTTCCGGTAAGATTTCATCTCCAAATACGTAAGCATTCACCTTTAATTCTACAATGTGATTTGTTACGCCTGATGTCCCATTAACACCATATGTATAAACTCTGATATACCTTGCTTTTGTATTTTCCGGTACCGGAAATGTCTTGCCACTTTCTGTTTCTGCATAGAGCATATCACTTCCTGCTCCCAGGTGATGTATTTCTCCCGTCGTATCCGAGTTATAGATAACTGCTGCATTTTCAAAGTTCTCATCCTCAGATACTACAATTGCAGTAGCTGCATAAGTTCTGCCATCTTTCCAGTATCTCCACAGTTGTATATCGGACAGTAAATAGCTCCCTTTTAAATCTACCTCCATATAGAGTGACTCCCTTACGGCTCCGCTATTTGCCTGATCTCCAAAATCAAAATAACTGGAGCTGTCAATAACACCGTCAACAGCCTTAGAACTGTTAACTGCTGAATCCGGATTAACAGGAGCCTCCGAATTATCTGATGTCTTTCGTGCCACTACCGTTTTTTTGAATGCAACATTTTCGGGTTCCGGCAGTGCCTGATAAAATTTTGCATCTGCCCAATTGGCGTGATCAGACCAAGTTTCCGTTACTTTATCCGCGTATAATGTTAAAGTTTTGGCTGTATCGGGTATGTTAACAGAAATCTTAACCGCATTCGAAAGCGGATCCAGTACACCGGTTTCTGATACAATCTTGTCATCAATTTTCACCCTGAATTTTACGTCGCAGACTTCCCCCGGAATGTTTTCTTTCTGGCTGTAGTCTACACCCACGTAAGTTTCAAACTTTGTATATCCCTTTCCCTCCAGATCGTACACAATGGTGGAATCTGTCTGTGTTCCAATCCCCTTGTCAAATTCTGTTACCGTTCCATCCACTTTTAGCGTAATTTTTCCGCCGCCAAAGGACTTATCCTTTCTGGTAGGCAGCTCGCTATCTACTGTATGATTTTCTGACTTCCATTGCAGGTCTGACAGATACACAATCCGGTTTGCTGGATCCTGGGCATCTTCCAGAATTTCAGTTACCCTTGCCTTTCCGTTCCTATCTGACGCTTTCTTTGTCCCTTGCGTCTGTATTTCTTTCATGTGTGTTTCTTCTGCCGGTACTTCTTTTGTCTGTACTTCTTCTGTCTGCGCATCTTCTGTCTGCATTTCTTCTGTCTGTACTTCTTTTGTCTGCGCATCTTCTGTATGCATTTCTTCTGTCTGTACTTCTTCTGTCTGCTCATCTTCTGTCTGCATTTCTTTTGTCTGTACTTCTTCTGTCTGTACAATCCCGCTGTCTTTTGTACCTTCCATCAATACCTCTGCTGTCTCTTCCCCGGTTAACTTCTGCACCCTTTCTTCGGTTGTCTGCTCCTGGTACCGGATAGCCTGTTCCTCTGTCAAATACCCCGTTTGCCCTTTCACAAATCTGGTTCCTGTGCCGCTTTCTGCCGCAGCGCTCAATGGTGAAGCGAGACACATACAGGATGCGGTTAAAAGTGCCACTAGTTTTTTTGCCCTAAACTTCAT
This sequence comes from Robinsoniella sp. RHS, assembly GCF_001029355.1. Lineage (NCBI taxonomy): Bacteria > Bacillati > Bacillota > Clostridia > Lachnospirales > Lachnospiraceae > Robinsoniella > Robinsoniella sp. RHS. Next base: position 1,755 of record NZ_JNGB01000199.1, on the reverse strand, counting down.
ATAAATCCTCCTCCTTATAACTCTTTTATTAATTATAAATTGAGGAGGTAGTTAAATAAATGCGATTATCTGCTCCCTTTCATCACATTTTTGACCACTCCCACCGCAAGATATTACAAATTACTAATTTTTTACTTTTTTCATCGAATTTTTGCCTGAAATTACCATATAATACGTTTTTTTAATTTTTAATTGCATTTGACTAAATGACGGATATAATAAAGATGTAAAGAATTCACATACCTGTAACATGGACGTTCTATCATTATGACTGATCCATACGAAAGGAACATGTGAATATGAAAATTTTAAAAAGAACCCTGATTTTTATGCTTTGCCTTTTCTTAACTGCCGCACTGCTTGCCGGATATGCATTTAAGATAGAACCCTTTATGGTGTTCACCCATTACTATGACCTGAATGCTCCCGACAGAAAGATCACACAAGTTATCCGTGTGGTACAGTTATCCGATATCCAGGTAAACGCCTCTTATACAGAAAATAAACTTGAAGAACTTGTGGACAAGGTTAATGATCTTTCACCGGATGTCATTGTCTTTACCGGGGACTTGTTTGATAACTTTTCAAAATATAAGGCTGTAGATGCCGTTACTTCGGCACTGTCAGCCCTGAATGCGTCATATGGTAAATATGCTGTCTGGGGCAATCGTGACTATGGCGGGGGTGCCTCCCGGGTTTATGCAGATATTATGTCGAATTCCGGCTTTACACTGCTGAAAAATGAAGGTATCACCGTAACTACCACAAAGGGGCATGAATTATTCATCGGCGGTCTGGACGATGCCCTGCTTGGATTTCCAGATATATCAACTACTTTGCGCTACATGGAAGATGATCCTGATTATCGGATCATTTTGCTGCACGAACCGGATATTGCAGACCGTTTTGAGGCTGGCTCTGCCAATCTGCTTCTGGCGGGGCACAGTCACGGCGGCCAGGTAAAACTACCATTTATCAAAAGCCCGGTTACATCACTTGCTGAAAAATATACATCCGGATTTTATGATATCGATAACAATATGAAACTCTATGTAAATACCGGTATTGGGACTTCTCATATTCCGGCACGATTTATGGTGCCTCCCGAAATTGCGGTATTCAATATTGGACTATAAAGCTTGCGCTATCAGGAGGATAATTATGAAAATATTAATCGCAGAAGACGAAAAAGATATGCAGAAGATCATGAAGCTCTATCTTACCGGAGCAGGTCATGAAGTTGCTGCCGTTTCCGATGGACGGGAGGCTTTTGATCTATTGTGCAAAGAAAAATTCGACCTTTTGATTTCTGACTGGATGATGCCTGTCATGGACGGGATTGCCCTGTGCAAGGCTGTGCGTGAATATCATATGCCCATAAGAATTATAATGCTCACAGCGAAGGGGGAGATTTCTGACGAAATTGCAGGTCTGACTTATGGTGCAGACGACTATATACGCAAACCTTTTGAGCCAAAGATCCTGCTCCTTCGGATTGAAAAACTTTTTCAGCTGGGAAAACTGCTTACCTGCGGCAGCCTTACCTTAAATCCGGACACCAGAATCGTAAAAATACGGCAGGAAGAAATAAAACTAACCAAAAAAGAATACGAACTCCTTTACACCTTTTTCCTGAACCAGGGCATGATTCTATCCAGAGAACAATTACTTTCCAGCGTTTGGGGAATGGACTATTATGGCGATGAACGCACCCTGGATACCCATATACGGAGACTTCGCAATAAAATAGGAGAA
>NZ_JNGB01000020.1:0-331797 GCF_001029355.1 Robinsoniella sp. RHS | reverse complement strand
AGAGAGAACCGCATTTATATCATACTGGAACTTGTATTATTTTTCAGTTTCCGGCAAATTTTGTTTAGTTGAAGACTGTAATAAATGGACTGGAGAAAAAGGTAGCCACCTCGAAAAAACTTCTGCTGGTCATAATCCATCTGTCTGTCAGCATGAAAAGAGATTTGGACCGTTTTGGTCTGACGTTCTTCCTTAAATTTTTGAGTTTCCATTTTTACTTCATTTTTAGCCCATGCAATAACATCGTCTCTGGTAGGGCCATGCTCCAGGAGCAGTTTGTCTAAAGTGCCAAGTTTGCGAACAATAGCGGACGTGGTGCTGCCATTAGCCTTGACATAGGATTTTGCAACATAAAATGATTCTGAATTTTTTGATTTCGAGATATGAAGATTCATATGCATCCCTCCTTACACCTCATTATATCACATAATAACAGAAAATAACATACTATAATCAAAAAAAGTTGACACAAAAAAAGCAGGATTTATGCGACCTGCAATAGATTTTTAGTTAGTTCAACTGTCAAACTCCCGAGTCAGAACCGCACCGTCCTCTTCCTGATTTGCCCTGCAGAGAAAAGCGCTGGCCCCGATAATCCCAATTTTACGTTACAGAATATCTTTGGGATATATTGTAAATCAAAATACCCTGTGATAAAATATAGGTATTAATTTACAAAGGGGATATATTTTGAAGAAAAAAATCACATATATAGGCGCAGCATTCCTTTCAATTTTAATGCTTAATGGCTGCGGAAATAAGGTTACGGTAATTGAACAGCCCCGCTTTTCAGGCAGCGGCGAAACGGCTGTAGAATTTTCGGCAAAAGCTAAAGTGATGGAACAGGCAGATAACCGCTCAGCAGATCCAATGGAAAATCAATATAGCTTTACCATTAAATTAGGAAAACAGAAACTGACCTTTCCTATGAGTTATACAGATTTAACCGATCAGGGATTTGAAACAACGGATTCCCTGAGGCAGGAACTAAAACCGCTTGAGATATCAGAGGATAAGTTATTTTTTAAAGATGGAAAAGCAATATATGCCCAGTTTTTTTAATGATACGTCAAAAAAACAGAAATTGGTGGATTGCAGCGTGTCAGGCATTATTATTGATACCTCTATGCTGACTGAGGATTCTGCCAGGGTGGTTTTGCCAAAAGGGGTAACGCTTGGAGTCACCAACCAGGCAGAGATTGAGTATTTATACGGCCCCCCCAATAATACATATGAATTGGAAGCAGATACCCAGCTTTCTTATGAATATGATTCTGGACAGAATATTTTATTAAATATAGACAATGGAACTAAGATATTGGACAGTATCGATATGCACTGTTACCGTCCAATTTACCGGGAACTGCAGATGGAAAGTATTACAGTAATGGGGGCATATCGTAAATTAGAAGAGCCTTACCGCTACAAACAGCCCATTGATCTGGGCGATGATATTTACAGTTCTATTGTAGAATATGATTATAAATTGTATGAACTGCCGGTACCGGTGAGAGAATTTTTAGACCATGGATGGACTTTGGAACAACTGGTATCCAATGTGAAGAATGACAATCAGGAAGTAGCTGGTATGTCTGATACCCAGATCATTTTAACGAAAATGGGTCAGTTTTTGCAGACCACGGTTAAGAATTATAGTTCCCGGCCGGAATCTATTGAAAATTGTTATATTACGAGAGTTTCTGCAGGATCCAAAACTGCAGATGTAGAAACGATGATTCCAACAGGAATTACCAGAGGAATGTCTGGAAAGGAACTTCGGAAATTATTAAAGAAAGTAAAATATAAGAAAGAAGAAACACCAGAATCCACCGTTTATATCGTCCAGAAAGGAGAAGATTCTCCTGCTGTTACAGAAATTATACTTGATTCAGATAAAAATACGGTAGACAGTATCAGCGTAATTGACAGACGGGATACATTGGAGTAGTGATGTTTCAGAATATACGCAAAAGCCTGTACCGGAATGGCTGTTCACCAGAACGTGTTAAAAATTCGCTCTGGGAAGAACAGTCACTGCGGTGCAGGCTTATTTTAACTCTATTTTCGTAATCTCTGGAATATTATTGAAACGCAGCGGAACATTTTTTCCTTTGTAGGTACCAAGCCCTCTGGAAATCACCATGGGGATACCATTCATTACCTGATAGCCGGATACGAAGTTTGGAAGCCATACACCTCCCATGTGAGAAGAGTACAATGCACCGATAAATGGAAGCCGTATCTGTCCACCATGTTCATGTCCGGATAACACCAGATCGATCTGCCATCTTGCATCCTCTTCCTGATCCAAAAAGCTCTCGGGACGGTGGGTGAGCATAAGCTTAAAGATATCCGTCTCTTCGTAATCTTTCAAAAACAGATAACTGCTCTTTTGTCTGTATTGTTCTGAAGTAACTCCCGCATAATTATAAGCATAATCATATAAACCGCCAATGCGGATCTTCTGATTCTTTACCGTGATGTCCAGATAGGTCTGATCCAGGTATAAAGCGCCTGCCTGTTCGATATCCTGTTTGAGGTTAATGTATCTGTGATTATTGAACATACTTATTTCATGATTGCCCGGACTAAAATATACAGGAGCAATCCGCATCAGCTGTCTGATTAATGAAGTGATGTACGTATCCTCTTCGTCATAATAATTAATGGCATCTCCGACAATGCATATAATATCAGGTTTTTGTTTTTCCACTTCCCGGATCAGCCGTTTATTATTTTTCCCAAAGGAATGGCTATGTAAATCAGCTAAAGATATAATTGTAACCGGCTGGTCTATTTTATCTGATTCATAGCTGTATTGTTCCACGGTAATCTTATTTGCTGATAGTAAAAATGAAACACCGGTATAGATCATAACTGTAAGAACAAGGACAAGCAGCATGATTAGCTTCCTGTGTTTCTTCTTTGGTTTGCATTTTGTATTTTTGGTTTTATCCTGCTTTATTTCATTTTCTCTGCTTTTCAAGAAAATTCCTCCGATTTCAATGTGCTGTATAACTGATAGGAAATTAAGTGATTCCTATAATTATTTATTTTATCATAAAATGATATAAAAGAAAATACAATAAAAACCAATCAGTAAATTTCGTTTGTTCGACATCAGAAACATTGATCTTCCTCGAAAAGTGAAATTTCGGGAACGATACAAAAAGCCGGAAGTTTATACCAAAAAAGTGCTATCGAAGTAAATCATGAACTGATACACAGGAATCCTTCCCAAAGGGACAAGCTTTGGGAATCTAACGCAGGACGATATCAGACGGATGATGAATCACATTAGGGGTGGATTTTCCGGTTACAAAAGCGGCATCTGTTTTAAAAAACATGCTTTTCGAGTACAAAAGTGGCATTTCGTTTACAAAAATTCAATTGTTAATTACAAAGATGGCTTTTCACTTTACAAAGTGGCGTCTCGTCTTACAGGTGAGTTTTGGGGAGATTAAGCAGAGTCATAGATGGGCTTATATGTGAGATATTTACAACAAAATGCAATATATAGTTGACATTATGTTTTGTATAGTATATATTATATAATATAAGGAGGGGATCATGAAGAATAAGCGAATGAAAATTGCAAGAATTGAATGTGATATGAACCAGGATGATTTGGCAAAAGCTGTTGGAGTCACCAGGCAAACGATTGGTCTTATTGAAGCAGGAGATTACAACCCTACACTTAACTTATGTATTGCAATATGCAAGGCACTTGGTAAAACATTAAATGATTTATTTTGGGAGGAAATTCTATGAAAAATCAAACACTGAAAGATGAGAGAGTTATAAATGGGAAGAGAAAAATTCAAAGTCATGGGTTTCAAATAGTCTGGCTTGTCCTATTGATTACTGTTTTAATTCAACAATATTTGTATAAAGCTCCGTTTACACAATATGCTGTTGAATTTTTAATAGTTATCGGTATGTCTATTTATGTAGTTATTGCTAATATCATAATTGGCAACGACATATTTAATTCTAAAAAAAGAGGGCAAGTAATCATTGTTATTAATAGCTTAGTAACTGGAATAACTGTTTCCGTTATCAGTACTATTATTAACTATATAAACTACAGCGATAAAATCCAACACCCTACTCCTATTCATCTTGCTCTGGTTTCAGGAATCACGTTTCTTAGTACTACAGCTCTTGCATTTATTGTTTTAGAGATTTTTTTATTTTATAAACAATAAAAAACAAGAAGCTATTGATAAAAAATTAAATGAAGATGATATATCTGAATAAAATGGATATTTTATCAGACGTACAAATAAGCTCCAGTGGTATGCTGATATGACACAGGAGCTTTATCTCCGTTTGATCGTCTATACTTTTACTATTTTCTCTATTCTCTTGTACACATCCGGCTAACATTGCTAATAGCCTATTTCTAACCAGATTCACCACTTATAGGGTCGTCACTTTGACCTGATGTAGCATCCATATTATGTTTACGCAATTGGATGCCCGAACGAGTATTGAAATAATCATAAAAAGTAATATAATGGTTTATGTAGGTTTGCCCTTGGAGGGGCGTTTTGGATAATGAATTTGAAACTCAAAGGCGTGAATTTATTTCAACATAGTAGCTTGCCAGACCGATTATGATAATTCTGTGTGACGAGATTCGTCAAGAAATACTTTTGACTAATAGAAATGGGTGGTCAAGGTGGAATTTAAGAAGAGAGAAAAGAGGATTTAGTAATGAGTGTTTATGTAATATATTTTAGTCCCACAAAAAGCACTGAAAATATTGTTAAAGAGATTGCAAAGAGTTTTGAAGATTATATAGAAATTGATTTAGCAAATAGAGAACTCAATTCTAATTTTATTTTTAATAAGAATGATATATGTATTATCGGTGTACCATCTTATGGAGGAAGAGTTCCCTCGGTAGCATTGGAAAGAATGAATGAATTTAAAGGAAATGGTGTAAGTGCTATATTAGTGGCTTCTTATGGAAATAGAGCTTATGAAGATACACTTAAAGAATTACAGGAATATTTAACTCAAAGAAATTTTAATTGTATTGCAGGAATTGCAGCCATCGCAGAACATTCTATCATGCATCAATTTGCAACAGGACGACCAGATGATGCAGACAAGAAAGAACTTGGCGATTTTTCAAAACGAATATTAGACAAGATTAATAAATCGTTAAAGTGTGAGCCATTAAAACTACCGGGAAATTATCCATATAGGGAATATAACGGAGTTCCATTAAAGCCAAAGGTCAGAAAAGGCTGCATGAATTGTGGATTATGTGCAAAAATGTGTCCAGTTGGAGCAATATCAATTACAGAACTTAAAAAGACTGACAATGCCTTGTGTATAACATGTATGAGATGCGTGGATCTTTGTCCTGCTAAGGCACGAACAGTTAGTAACTTAAAGCTAAAAATAGCTTCAATGAAGATGAAAAAAGTTTGTTCTCAACATAAGGGAAATGAGCTTTTTATCTAATATAAATGATCCTAATGTACAATGGTCATCATCTAATACGTCAAAAGTCACTGTGGATAATCAGGGAAGGGTAAAGGCAATTCAAGAAGGAAGGGCTAATATCTTAGCTATGTCCGAAGGGTGCGCGCAAGGTTACTGTCTGGTAGAAGTGAAGAAGCCAAATGATCATTAAGATTGAGGAGTAGATAAGAAAAATGAAAAGAAAAAAACCAGAAATACAACAAGACCTGGAAGTCATAACAGATGATTTTCAGGATTACATAAAAAAGATACAGGAAGAAGAGGACTGTATCCGTCATAAACAGATACAGAATATAAACTTGGGCGGCGTCGATTTATCCCGTCTGGAATTCGCAGGGGTACTATTTCAAAACTGCCGGTTTCTCAATTGTAATATGGAAACTGCGAGCTTTGTGGACGTCCGCTTTGAAAATTGCGACTTATCTAACAGCCGTATAGAAAACGGATACTTTAGCCGGTGTGAGATGCGTTCCTGTAAGATGATGGGGACGGACTTTCGAAGCAGCACATGGAAGCATACAAAGTTTGCAGATTGTAATATGCGGTTTGTTAACTTGGATCATGCAAAAATGGATGTGGTTGTTATGGAGGATGCAGATGCAGAACATGCCAATATAACGGAATGTAAATTGACGTATATGGAATTGAATAACGTAAAAATGAACCAGGCATCTTTTTTCAGGACTCCATTAAAGGGAATCAATTTTACACAGAGCCAGATAGCAGGAATCACTGTATCTGATTCTTATCAGGAGCTGCAGGGAGCCGTTATTGATGCTTATCAGGCAGCAGATTTGATACGGCTTCTTGGTGTGGTCATAAAAGAATAAAATTAATTAAAATGGAAGCGCTCAATTTTCTGAGTGCTTCCATTTTGTTATTTTAAAATTTCACCTAATACGTGGAACAGGTGGTTGACATCGATTGGCTTCGGTACAAAGTGATTCATTCCGGCGGCATATGCCGCATCCATGTCTTCCTTGAAAGAATTGGCGGTCATGGCTATGATTGGGATATTTTTCCCGTCAGGATGTTCGCTTGCCCGGATTTCTCTGGCGGCATCCAGACCATTTTTAACAGGCATCTGAATATCCATAAGTATGCACTGGTAATATCCCGCTGGATTATTTTCAAACAGGTCTACGGCCTCCTGCCCGTTCTGGGCACGCTGCACAGCAGCACCCTGCATTTCCAAAAGCTCTGAAGCAATTTCAGCATTCAGATCATTGTCTTCTGCCAGAAGAACCCGAAAGGCTGTCAGGTCGGTCTGTGTAAGCGTTTCCGGCTCATCCGTCTGTTGCTGGGGCTTTACTGCACAGACCGGGAGCTCCAGGGTAAAAGAAAATTCAGATCCCTTTCCCGGAGTACTTTCTGCCGTTAAATTACCGCCCATTAATTCCACGATGGTCCGGCTGATGGGAAGACCTAATCCGGTACCGGAACTCTTAGAAACAGAGGTTCCCGCCTGTTCAAATGCTGAAAAAATCCGCTCTATTTCATCTTCCGGAATTCCGATCCCGGTATCCTGTACAGAAAAACGGACGCAGGCATTTGTCTCTGAATGTGACAGCTCCTGGGCATCCAGACGGATGCTGCCGCCCGGCGGGGTAAATTTCAGGGCATTGGACATGAGATTTGTCAGCACCTGTTTCAGACGGATCACATCACCGGTAAACCAATCATGGGCGAGTTGATATTGAAAGCAGCAATTCAGTCCCTTTTGCTCAGCCTGGGACTGAATCATGCTTTCCAGTTCATTCAGCATCATGGATAAAGAAAAATCCTCCGAAGATAGAACCATTTTTCCGTTTTCAATTTTTGACATATCCAGGATGTCATTGATCAGAGCCAGCAGGTAGTGGGACGAGGACTGTATTTTTTGAAGATAATTCGCTATTGCGGGAGTCACTTCATCGGACATACTGGCGAGGTTTGACAAACCGACAATGGCATTCATGGGTGTACGGATCTCATGTGACATTTTGGAGAGAAAACCGCTCTTAGCACGATTTGCTGCTTCCGCCTTCTGCAGTTCATTCCTCATCAGGGTATTTCTGACCCGGGAGCGGACAATAATCATTAAAATGGCTACCAGCAACAGCAGGAATACGGTGATTGTTAAAATAAACGCCAGCGGATTGGAGTATACCAGTGCGGACAATGTAATATTATTATACCCAAGAGAAACCATATTCCGGTTGGTAATTGTCGTTTTATCCTCAGTGGTTATATTGCTGATGGATTTATTCAATATTGTCAGCAATGTAGGTGAAATCGGTTTGGCAAGGGCAAAAGCTGCTTTTGTTTTCGTAGTGTTTGTCGTTAGTATAGTGATGTTTTGAAATCCGCCCGACTGCAGATCTCTTTCCATGCCTGCAGACAAACCGTATATAAAATCGGCATCTCCTTTGTTGACCGCTTTGATTCCCTCCAGCGTTGTAGGATAGATCTTGATCTTATCTGCATTAATGGAGGCGGGAAGCGTTCTCCCGTCTAAAACAGCGGCAGTTAAACCATCCGAGGGATAGCTTGCGAATTTATTCTTAATAATGATATTGCTCATAGAAGAATAGGAAGCAGTGAGTGCTAATCCTTTTTCTGATGCAGTTGAATCAGAATCCAGGAAACATCCAAGCATATCCGCTTTTTTGTCCTGGACCAGACGAATGGAGTCTTCGTAATTATCTGCAAAAACAAATTCAAAAGAGAGACCGGATTCTTCTTCGATTTTCTTGAGAAATTCGGGAACAACACCGTTATGATCGCTCTCATCCTCCAGACAGTATAAGGGATGCCACTGGGAAATAGCGGCAACCCGAATCGGTTCTGCCTGACGGATGTAATCTTCTTCTTCTGGTGTAAAGTTAAGTTTTGTATCAGCAATGCCGGTAAAGTTCGTTTCATAGAGATCCTGGGCAAAATTGGGATTCGCATTCAGAATATAACCCATTGCCTGATTGAGTTCATCCAGAATATCCTGTTTTCCATGGGTGGTAACAATATACATGGGCTGTGCCTGAAAGCTGGTCGCGACCCGGAATGTACCATCCGCTTCCAGATCATTGCCAAGAAGAAGATCTACTTTTCCCTCTGCCAGAAGGTAATGAAGCGAATCATTCTTCATATCTGCATTAGAATAATACCGCAGTTTACAGGTAATGCCATTGAGATCCAGATATCTTTGCAGTCTTTCTATTTTATCCGCTGCTTTCTCAAATACACCGATTGTTTTTCCGTTTAAGGTCTGAATATCATAACTTCGGATACTGGTATCATCTTTCCTGGCAAAAAGTACGGCATGGTTATAACCAATGTTGTATTCGGGATAATCAAACCAATCCTCATAGCTTTCGTCATAGAACATACCGCCCATCAGATCAAGCTCGCCCGTTGTAATGCGGTTCATCAGATCAGAGCCGTCGCCCTCGACAAATTCATATTCCCAGTTGGTATATTTTGAAATTTCATTTAAGAAATCTGCTACCTGGCCTATACGGTTTCCCTTCACATCCGTTTCAGATAATCCCCTGGTCGTGGGGTATGCGACTTTTAGTACCCGGCGGGGTGCGGGGGCGCTGGAAGTGCTGCCGGCAGACACGTAAAGTGTTGGGGACACGGTGCAAAATAGCAGGATAAGTGCCAGGCTAAAGGCAAAGCATCTGGTATATGGTTTCATAAAGTTTTCCTTCCATACAATATATTTACGAGAATTTTGTCAAATTAGTACTAATGATATTATATTATTAAATAAATGGAATAACAAGCCTGAATATAGAAAAAACAAAATGCTGCGATTCTGGACGAATTTACAGTTTTTCGTACATACATCTCTATTATTATTGGAAAAAATCTTATATGATTAAAATATCAATAAAAAATAAGGAGGTATCAGGGAAATGAAACAATTGACATTTGCGCTGTATTTTGCCAACAGAGGGTTTTTCCCGGAGACATTAATTGCGGGAGCCAGAAAGGAAATGGCAGAGGCTGTTACAAATGCTGGATTTCAGTATCTGATCCCGGATGAAGAGATGACCAGATATGGAGCGGTTGAGACCAGGTCAGAAGGGAAACGCTATGCAGCCTGGCTTAAAAGCCATGAAGGGGAATATGATGGGGTGATTATGTGCCTGCCTAATTTTGGGGATGAAAATGGAGGAGTTGCAGCGATACAGGACGCGGGAGTTCCAATCCTGCTTCATGCATACCCCGATGAAATCGGAAAAATGGATTTTGAGCACAGAAGAGATTCCTATTGCGGGAAGTTCAGTTTTGCAGATGTGTTCCACCAATATGGAATCCCCTTCACCATGCTTGAGCCTCATGTAGTACATCCGCTGTCCAAAACATTTGCTGATAATCTGCGTGATTTTGCAGGAATCTGCCGGATTGTAAATGGCATGAAACGCTTTTCTATTGGTGCCATTGGAGCCAGGACAAGTAAATTTAAAACGGTACGTTTTGATGAGATCACACTTCAGAAATATGGGATAACAGTGGAAACCTTTGATCTGTCTGAACTTATTTTTAAAGTGCAGAATATGGATGAAAGCGACAGCCGGGTGACTGAGAAGGTGGAAAGCCTGGTTGCTTATACGGATTTCAGTTGTGTGCCGGCAGATAAAACCGTGGTACTTGCAAAGGTGAGTATTGTAATAGATGAATATATTGCGGACTATGACCTGGACTGCATTGCCCTGCGCTGCTGGGACGAGATGCATGAAATCCTTGGTATTGCACCCTGTGTACTGCTGAGTGAATTAAATGACAGGGGAATTGTGGCATCCTGTGAAATAGATCTCTGCTCTGCGATTAATATGTATGCAATGCAGCTGGCATCCGGGAGGCCTACAACTGTGTTAGACTGGAACAATAATTACACAGACGATCCGGATAAGGTAATTCTGTTCCATTGCGGTCCCGTTGCACAGAGCCTGATGACGGAAAAAGGTACTGTGACCGACCACAAAATGTTTGCTAAAGGTAACCCGGGATGCGGGTGGGGCAGCAACGAAGGACGGATAAAAGCATTTCCGATGACTTATTCCAATTGTAAAACGGAGAACGGAAAACTAACCGTGTATGCCGGAGAAGGGAAGTTTACGGAAGACCCCATAGAAGATGGGTATTTTGGCTGCGGCGGGGTAGCGGTTATTGAAAATTTACAGCCTAAATTAATTCAATTGGGGCAAAATGGATACCGTCACCATACTGCTGTTGGAATGGGACACATGAAGAAGATTCTTAAGGAAGCATTTATCCGCTATCTGGGTTATGACTGGATGGAAATTTAGGATTGGAGGGATCATAATGGCAATTGGAGGGCTGGATATTGGAACAACAGGCTGTAAACTCACGGTTTATGATAATCAGGGAACATACCGGTATAAAGCATACCGGGATTATCCCTCCTCCAGAGGAGGGGAAGTACAGGAGATCCGTGTGGAATACATATGGAAGTCCGTTCGGGAGGTCATCCGGGAAGCAGCAGAACATTGCCCGGATATTCAGGGGGTCGGTGTCACCAGCTTTGGAGAGACCTTTGTGCTGTTAGATGAGAACGATACTCCGCTGGCACCTTGTATGCTTTACACAGATCCCAGGGGAGATGCGGAGTGCAGGGAATTGACGGAGAAGCTGGAAGAGAAGTATATAGCGGATATTACCGGGCTGAAACCACATTGTATGTACAGTATTTCGAAACTGATGTGGGTGCGGAAACACCGGCCGGATATTTATAACCGGACTGCCAGGATTCTGCTTATGGAAGATTATATTATCTATATGTTAACTGGGAATCCTCAGATCGATTACTCGATTGCGTCCCGAACCATGGCATTTGATATCCGGAAATTATGCTGGAGCCGGGAAATATTAAAAGCAGCGCAGATTAAGGAAAAGCTGCTTTCCAAAACAGTTCCCACAGGAACCTGTGCAGGTACCGTAAAAACTGCGGTTGCAGGGGATTTGGGACTTTCTGGGGAAACAATAATCGTGTCTGTCAGCCATGACCAGGTGGCTGCGGCAATCGGATCCCGTGTTTTCGGTGATGCTGCGGCAGTTGACGGGGCAGGCACCGTAGAGTGTATTACCCCTGTGTTTACCGGAATACCTAAAAACGATGTGCTGTATCAGGGAAGCTATGCCATTGTTCCTTATGTGTTTCCGGGAAAATATCTCTGTTATGCATTTTCTTTTACCGGAGGAGCACTGGTGAAATGGTATATTGATAATCTTGCAAAGTATGAAAAGACATTGGCTGACCGGGAAAAATCCTCTGTTTATGAAGTGCTGGAAAGCAATATGCAAGATGGGCCAACGGGAATTCTGGTACTTCCCCATTTTGCCGGAGCTGCCACCCCCTACATGGATTCCGGATCCAAAGGGGCAATTACAGGGCTGACTGCCGCACACAATGTATCGGACCTGTACCGGGCAATGCTGGAAGGAGTGGTCTATGAAATGAGGCTGAATATGGAGGAACTGGCAAAGGCGGGAATCGTCATAAAGAAACTGAAAGCTGTGGGCGGCGGTGCGAATTCAAGGGTCTGGATGCAGATGAAAGCGGACATTTTAGGAGTTCCTATCGTATCGCTGGGATCCAGCGAGGCAGGAGCAGCCGGAAGCGCAATGCTGACCGGGATTGCCTGCAATATATTTGGGGATCTGGAAGAGGCGGCTGAGGCGATGGTAAAGGAATTAGAGACATATTACCCCAGGCAGGAACAAAGGGAGGCATATGAACAGTATTATCAAAAATACAGACAGCTCTATCCGTCTGTCCGGCATTTAATGGGGCAGTAAAAGTAAGGTAAATATGACATTTCACCGGAACCGGGAAATTGTTATCCGGATGGAATAACATATGCGGTTAGAATATGTAATGAAAGTAAGCAGAACAAGAGGAGGAATATTGTGTTAGTATCATTAAAGGAAATACTTAGGCTTGCCCAGGCGAGAAAATGTGCCATAGGTTCGTTTAATACACCGAACCTGGAGAGTATCATAGCTGTGATCAGAGGGGCTGAAGAACTGGACGTTCCGGTAATTATCATGCACGCGGAAATCCATGAGGAGATGATGCCTATTTCATTGATTGGACCAATCATGATCAGGTGTGCCACAGAAGCAAAGGTGCCGGTATGTGTACATTTAGACCACGGAACCAGTTTGAGCTATTTATATAAGGCGCTGGATATCGGCTTCACATCCATTATGTACGATGGATCTGCCTTAAGCTATGAGGAAAATGTTGCAAATACCTGTATTGCAGTAGAAATGGCAAAGCGGACAGGAGCCTCTGTTGAAGCAGAAATTGGTGTCCTTGGAAAACGGGAACTGGGTCTGGGACATGAATCCAATCACGATGACCAGGCAGAAGAAGTTTATACAGATCCGGAAGACGCAGGACGGTTTGTGAGGGAGACAAAGATAGATGCACTTGCATGTTCCTTTGGAACTGCTCATGGATTGTATTTGAAAAAGCCGAAGCTGGATATGAATGTACTGGACCGGGTCAGGGCAAGAGTTGATATTCCTCTTGTAATGCACGGCGGGTCCGGTGTCAGCGAAGAGGATTATAAGACGGTAATACAAAAAGGGATTCGGAAAGTGAACTACTATACCTATATGGCAAAAGCCGGAGGGGAGGAAGTAGAGGGACAATTTGGATTTAAAAAGATGCCCTTTGTAAATGGGGGTGTAAAATATAATCTCTATTATGCAACTGTGGAAGAAGGCCGGGAAAAGCCGGTGTATTACCATGAAATTGTGCAATGGGGAATCGATGCAATGAAGGGTAATGTGAAGTCAGCCTTGGAGGTTTTTAGCGGTAAAAAACATTAGGTATTATCAATTGTGTACCGGAATGAATTCTCTCTGCAGTTTAATTCTTGCAGTTCTCTTGTTTATTTGGTACTATGAAATTAAGATTTTAAGGAGATAACCGATTACGTGAACGGATAACCCAGTGCGGGCCAGTAAATATGATCAAACAGAGGACAAGCCGATGAATCTTAATCTAGACAATAAAAAACTAAAAGAATTAATGAAAGATTTCTATACCTTAACCGATATCAAAATGGTTCTGTTTGACAGTGATTACCATGAGATACTTTCCTATCCAACCGGGCATTGTGAGTTCTGTGCAATTATGCATGGAAATCCGGTAACCCGGAAGCATTGCATCGAATGTAATCAGAATTCTTTTGATTACTGCAGGCGTAACAGCGAGCTTATGGTGTATGAATGTCATGCCGGATTGATTGAGGCAGCGGCACCGCTAAAGGATAACGGTATTATCATCGGATACGTTATGTTTGGGCAGATTAGCGATATTAGCAGCAGAGAGGAACTTTTTACTAACCTACGTAATGTCTGTGAAAAATATCAGATTTATCAGCCCGGTTACGAAGAGGCATTTTCAAAAATTAAGTATAAGAGCCGCGAACAGATTCTGGCAGCGGCTAAGATTCTGGAAGCCTGTACGTTTTATGTTTTATTGAAAGAAATGATCTTTATGGAAAAGGAACAGTTCTTACATAAATTAAATCTCTATATAATGGGACATATCTCGGAAGATATCTCGGTAAAAGATTTGTGTAATGTGTTTAAAGTCAGCCGCAGCCGGTTGTATGAAGCTGCAAAGCAATATCTGGGAGTGGGAATTGCGGAGTACATTAAGCAGAAAAGGATTGAGGCGGCTAAAGATTATTTGAAAAACTCCGGCGATCCCATCACCGAGATATCCGAAAAAGCGGGATTCTCCGACTATAATTATTTTTGCAGGGTTTTTAAAAAGACGGTGGGTATGCCTGCAAAGAAATATCGAAAAATATATCAGCAGGATGTAACGGATTAAGCGAAAAAGGATCTTTCCATGGAGTCATGGAGAGATCCTTTTTTCGGGTGCGCGCCTGGCGGAGCACGTTTATAATGAGAGATTTGTAAATGGCCTATTTGTATCTGGCCTATTTGTATCTGGCGGCCAGTATTTCAAGCTCACTGTGGGTTCGTGTAATTGCCTCCTGTACTTCAATCTTTTCATCCAGCAACGGATAGATCCATTTGCAGACAATGGAATCTATCTCTTTTTGCGAAAGAATGGTATCATTTTTGGACTTTGGGGGAAGCGTTGGTTTGGTGTATTTATAGGTGGAGTGATACAGCGGCAGCCAGGGGTATAGCTTTATTAATTCATCATTTGTATAGGTGGAGGTAATGGCGGATTGCCCGCCCAGCAGGGTTAAATAATTGGCGACCTGTTCATCACAGGTCCACTTCAGAAACTGAAATGCTTCTTTCTTTTTATGGGAGTAACTGGATATTCCAAGTCCCCAGCCACCTAATAAGGGACTTCTGCCTGGTATGTGATGATAGCCAATCGACCCGATCATGCTGCTTTTTCGCAGATCTACTACATCGGTTAAAAATGAGGGGTAGGTAATCAGCATTGCAGTATCTCCTTTTAGGAAATCTTCTACGGCTACCACATCCGTCGCAGTACGGTAGTTGGGCTTTGCGCATTTTACGGAACGAATCAGGTTAATATAAGCCTTCAGTGACTGGGCAGAGTCCAGACATACATTCCCCCTGGAATCAAATAAGCTGCCGCCGTATGCCCGCAGCCGCATATAGATTTCAGGGGACAGGCATTCGTCATAGGCAGCAGGAATGGTAATTCCATAGTCAATTACGTTTGTCTCGGAAGTGAAATATTCTGCGATGGTATTAAATTCCTTTAAAGTCAGCGGAGGCCGGAGGGTAATATTATTCTTTCGTTCATATGCAGATTTCAGCGTTAAGTTTTCAAATAAATCTTTCCGGTAATAAAAAATCTGGGGAGCATACATGTATGGAATACCATAGTACCTATGGTTAAAACTGCTAAAATACTGCAGGCAGTCCGGAAAAAATATATCCAGGTCAAAGGAGGACAGTTCTTCGGTAATATCCTCCAGAATATGAAAGCTTGCCAGGGTGGAAAGCCAGGGTAAATCATACATGATAACATCGTATACCTGATCTTCCGGCATTTTGTCAATATCCAGTATGGTTTCATAGAGATTATGGTGTGGCAATATGGTAATCTCTGCATGGATGCCGGTCAGATTTTCAAAATTCTTAAGCAGCCCCTCTAATACGTGAATCTGGGGAGTGTCCAGCATTAAAATCCGGATCACGGTTTTTTCGGAACCATCCATAGGGGGCTTTTCTTCGATTGTTTTACAGTTGCAAAAAGACAGCCTGTTTTCCAATGCTGGATTTTTTAAAATGATCTTCTCTGTTTCTTTTGTAAAAGGGGCGCTTAACTGCTCAAATAAAAGAGAGGAAGCAGTCTGTCCCAGCTTCAGGGCAGGGCGGGCAGCAGACATGGATGCAAAAGAATGTGTATGGAGATTCCAATGTTCTTCACCTAAGGAGAGGACCGGAATTTCCTGTTTGTTGAATCCCAGAATATTTAAGCCTTCAATAATCCCGGTTGCAATGGATTCGGAAGTAGCAATAATTGTCTCCGGTTTTTCTTTTTTAAAAATATTAATGGTTTTACGGAAAGCATCTTCCTTGCTGGCGGCTGTTGTAATAATAGCATCGGGATTTAAGGGAAGCTCTGTTTCTGCAAATGCAGCCTTAAACCCTTCTATACAGTTGCTTTCACAGGTATATTGTTCCGGACCGCTCATAAGAAAAATATTTTTATACTGATGATCTATCAGATTCCTGGTCATATAATGGACTATGGAATAATTGTCAAAAGAAACAAAATTGGCATCCAGGCTGTGGATATTACGGTCAATCAGAACAATGGGTTTCTGGGCAGAGGTAAAGTGCTCGTAGTAGAATTTCCAGTTGTCCGGCTGGCAGGATACCAGAATCAATCCGCAAATCTGCTTTTTTAAAAAATTATTAACAATGGTTTTTTCAAAGTCCGGGATATCATAGGAAAAAGATAAGTTAATATAATAACCTGTATTTTGAAAAAAGTTCTCAATCCCCTGAAAAAGCTGAACATAATAGGAGTCATTAAAGTTGGGCAGGATTACCCCGATATCCGTATAAGTATTTGATTTCAGGTTTTTGGCGGGCAGATTCTGGGAATATTGTAAAATCTCCACGGCTTCTTTAATTTTAGCGCTGACAGCCTTGCTGACGGGCTTTGTATTGTTTAGATAATTTGACACAGTGGCAATAGAAACACCTGCAAGTTTCGCAACGTCTTTGATGGTAGCCATATCTGTAAACCTCCCTTTACATCATAATATAATCAATAATATTGTTCATGTTCAAAAGTAAAGCCAGTGCCTTGTAATTGAAAATATATCAAAGCATTATGGTACAGCATCAGTCCTTACAAGGTAAAGTATAAATATAAAAATAGCATACAAAGGAATTTTTGTAAAGCAGAGTGAAACGTTTAAATAAAATTGATTAAAAATTTAAATGAAAATATTGACTATTATGTGCAATAACATTAAAATGAAGATGTCAAACACACAATCTTTCGTCAAGATGACGAAGAAAAAACATTTTACAAATGGAGAAGGAGGAATACAAATGAAAAAGGCAATTGCATTACTTATGGGGTTAACAATGGCTGCAAGTATGATGGCTGGGTGTGGGGCAGATCAGAAAACAACAGGAACGACGGCTGCTGAAACAAAAACAGAAGCTGGAACTGCAGCCGCCGCCGGGGAAACCCAGGCGAAGGAAACAAAAACAGGGGATAAAAATGCAGCCGGTGAAAAAAAGAAATTAAAAATAGGCGTATCGATTATGGAGCTGACGGCGTACACCTGGTATCAGGGGGTAATTGATGGCTGTAAGCAATGGCTTAAGGAGAATGGGGATAAAGATAACGTGGAAATCGACTTTACTTTTGAAGATTCCAGGTCTGATGTGCAGACAATGCTGACCAATGTTGAAAACATGGTTGCATCGAAATGTGACGGCATTATTTTATTCCCGGCGGACGCATCTTCAGCAATTCCTACAATGAAACAGTATGTGGGTGAGGGGATACCTTTTGTAGTAGGAGATTATGCACAGGATGTAAAGTCAGACAGCGATGTGGTCTGGTCTACATTTGTAGGGCATGATATGAAAGCTCTGGGAGAAAAAGCCGGACAGGAGGCCGTAAAGTATTTAGATACGCTGGAGAAAAAAGATCCCACGTGCCTGTTTATATCACGCCCCACTTCCGGGCAGGTATCCCAGGACCGTTTTGAAGGGTTCAAATCAGCAGTTCTGGCGGCATACCCAGACGCAAACGTTATAGAAGAAGGGGATACCGGAGCAGGAAACCGTGATTCCGCACAGACGCTTATGGAAAACGTTCTCCAACGAGAGGCAGCCATCGATGTAGTTTGCGGACACAATGATGCAGAAGTGGTAGGAGCTTACAATGCAGCTGTGGCACAGGGCAGGGAAGAAATAAAGTTTATCGGTATTGCCGGAGATATAGATGTACTTGGCTGGATAGAAAAAGGCAATGACAAATGGCTGGCAGAAGTGCTTCAGGATCCCGTAGTCCTGGGGTATCAGGCAACAGATGCCATGTACCGGGTATTGGTAAATAATGAAAAGCTGCCGGAAAAATATGAGTTGCCGGAACCGGATGCTATTACAAAAGACAATATTGGTGATTATGACTGGAAAAACTGGTCCTGGCTGGGATAAATGTACAGCATCATAAATGAATAGTAACGAATGGCGGGAGTAGCAGCCGCCATTCGTGTCAAAGGACGAGGAGGTTCAAGATTATGATTCATTTACTGCCGCAACCGAGGAATTTGGTTGAATTGGAAGGAACGACGAAGGAATTTTCCAGTATCAGAATCGCGCAGGAAGGGAACAGAGAATCTGCAGCAGACGTATTGGAAATTACAAAATTAAGATTTTGGAACTATCCGGAAATTAATATTTCTCAGGGAGAAAGAGTAGAAGAAGGGGAATTAAGGATTCGAATTATCCGCACATTAGGCAATTTTGAGGCGGAAACCAATGACAGGGAATTGTTCCGCACCCAGGGGTATGTATTGGAAATCGGCGAAGAGGGCATCACGCTGTATTACGAAGAGAAAGAAGGATATATCCACGGTATTACTACGGTGAAACAATTGACAGCCAGGGGTTTAAATGGGGGATTCCGGCTACCATGCTGCAGTATCCTGGATTATCCTTTGATACCGGTCAGAGCAGTAGCCCAGACATTTTCCTGGTATGCGGGCTACGGGCGGATCGGGTTTGACAGCCAGCTATGGGGGTATGAAGAATGGGCAGAATACCTGAATATCTGTCTGGATAATAAAATTAACCAGCTGAATCTGGTCTTGTATGGATACTGGCCGTTTGATCTGCCGGGATATGAAGAAACGGTGTTTCAAAATGTGCCCGTGAAAATATGGAATGCCGAAAACCGGAGATGGCTGACGGTTCGTTATTCACATCCGAATCTGGAAGAACCATTTCTGGAGCGTTTTACGGCACTGGCACATAAGCTGGGAGTGAAGATATTTGCCTATGTGGGACTGAATTCTTATAATGGCGCCTATACCATTAAGCATACTCAGGCAAGGATGAAACCGCCGGTAACAGGTGAATTTTTAAATGATTTTGATTCTCTGTGCTTAAGTTATCCCGGAACGGTGGATTATATCGTGGAATCCATGCGCCAGATTGCCAGAACCGGGTTTGACGGATTTACCCTGGAGGAAAGTGAAGAAGGCTTCTGGTACTGTGAATGTGAAACCTGCAAAAAGAGATGGCATAAGGGAACGGCTTCGCCTGGCGAAGCAAAACACAAGGCAAATATGTGGCTTTTAAATAAGATTTATCAGGCTGTACGGGAAATTAATCCGGAGGCAGTAATTGGAATCCGTGCCTTCAGGCAGCCGCCGCTGGAAAAGGATCCTGCATTTTTAAAAACCTGTGTGGAATCCATGCCGGAGGATATCATGCTGTTTTGGGCTCCGGGTCTGTATGTGCCGGAGGCTGAATTTACGAAGTGGTGTGAAGTCTTTGGCAGAGACCGGATCTGGGGGCGGGATACGGAAGCAAATTCCATCACTTCCACCATGGGGCGCCTGTACCGTACGTTTCAGTCCAATGTAATCCGGTATGAGGATGAAGCAAATGAACAGGTAATTGAGACAGATATCCGGCAGCACCGGGGCAGTGTTAAAATGAGGGTTCACGGTATTAACGGATTTATGTTTGAATGGTATGGCCTGTGCATGCATCTGTTTGCCCACGGCAATTATGGCTGGGGATCCGATATGGAAGAAGAGGCATTTTATAAACTGGCATGTGAGATTAATTTCGGAGAATTAGGGGATACCGTTCTCTATGTAATGAAAAATATGGTCACGGTTCATGAGAGTCAGATTCCACTCTATACCACTCCATTTCCATTCCAGAAAAATAAGATGACTCAGGCAGATATTCCAGCCTTAATGGCGGCAAAAGGAAACCATGAAAACCTAATGGGTAAAATCAGATATCTGCAGGAACAGGCAAAACACAATCCCAAAATGTGCTGCTGGCTGCCTCATTTTGACAAATGGGAAAATGCTCAGCGCCGAAATGCAGTGATAATAGAAATGGTTCTAAAGGCACTTGCTTATGAGGAAGCAAAACAGCCAGTCATTAGGGAGCAGCTCCTGGATGAAATATTATATCTCAATGAACGGGATTTTGATATTGCAAAAGAAATGTTTTTTGATCTGAATCCGGTAGCGGAAACGGGAGTAAAGAGCTGCATGTTCCCATATCACGAAATAAAAAGACTGATACATAATATCAGACACCCGGAAGCACCGGACACAGATATTATCTGCTCCGGGGTGGAAGCGCTTGGATGGCTATGGTTATAGTAAAGGAGTTGGTAAGATGGAGGATAAAAAAACAGAGGCTACACCACTGGTTCAAATAAAAAACTGTACCATGGAATTTCCGGGAGTAAAGGCTTTGTCTGAAGTGAATTTTACACTGATGCCGGGAGAGTGCCACGCTCTGGTTGGAGAAAATGGCGCAGGGAAATCTACACTGTCAAAATGTATTACCGGCGAGAACAGGATGACAAAGGGCGAACTTTTCGTGAAAGGGGAGCATATTAAGATACCTTCATACAGTGTTAAGGAATCACAGAGCAAAGGAATTGCCATTGTACACCAGGAATTTACCCTGATGGAAGATATGAATGGTGTGGAAAATATATTTGTGGGAAGGTATAAAAGGAAACATGGGTTCATTGATTGGAAAGCCCTGGAAGAACGTGCCGGGGAATTGATGGATTTCCTGCAATGTGAGGTTGACCTTCATGTGCCGGTTAGAAGGCTTCGGACGGCGCAGCAGCAGATTATCCAGTTAGCCAAAGCAATGCTTGAAAATCCGCAGATAATCGTTTTTGATGAGCTGACTGCCGTGCTGCAGGAAAAGGATATCCAGAATATTTTCAGAATCATTGGTATTTTAAAAAGCAGAGGAATCGGAATTATATATATTTCACACCGGCTGGACGAAGTATTTGCCTGCTGTGATTCTTATACGGTATTATGTGACGGCCGATTCATCCATTCCGGGCAGGTAAAAGATATTGATAATGCAAAGCTTGTGAAAATGATTATCGGCAGGGAATTGACAAATGTTTATCCAAAGCTGAATGAAGATCTGGGAGAAGTAATTCTTGAAGTGAAAGACCTGTCGGCACCGAAAGCTTTTCATAATATCAATATGGAAGTCCGTGCAGGAGAGGTTGTGGGGCTGGCAGGGCTGCTGGGTGCCGGTAAAACGGAACTGGTACAGGCAATTTTCGGCAGCCACCCCGTGACAAAGGGTGAGGTACTGATTAAAGGAAAGCCTGTGAAAATCAGGAGCCCGCTTCAGGCTATGAAAATGGGAATGGGACTGGTGCCGGATGAAAGGCGGACCCTTGGCCTGAATATGAAATTTAATATCAAAGATAATACCACATTAGCTTCTATGCAATTATTTAAGAAAATGAAAATCTTCCAAAATCATGAAGAAGAGCTGAAGGCATCCTATGAAATAAATGAGAAAATGAATCTAAACTATTATTCCTTATGGCAGAATGTAAAAAAGCTGTCGGGCGGCAATCAGCAGAAAATAGTCATTGCCAAATGGCTGCTGCGGGATACGGAAATCTTCCTTTTGGATGAACCGACCAGAGGAATTGATATCGGTGCAAAATTTGAAATTTACCAGCTGATCCATGAACTCACAAGGCAGAACAAAGCCGTTATTCTGGTGTCGCCTGAGATGGAAGAACTTCTGGGGCTTTGCAACAGAATCTATATCATGTATGAAGGTGAAATGAAAGATATGGTGGAAGGCAAGCGAAAGACACAGGAAGTGATTATCAATAATTTGTTAGGAGTGAAAACGGATGAATGATTATAAAGTAAAATCAAAGAGATATACCAAAGGAATGAAGACTCTGCTGAATGACTGGATGATTGCATTTTTATTTATAGCACTGTTTGCCCTGTGCTGTTTAAACAGTGATTTTCGTACCACAACAAACATCATGAATGTTCTTCGTCAGGCTTCCTTTGTGGCAATCATAGCTATGGGAGAATTTTTTGTCATATTAATTGGTGAAATGGATATGTCCATTTCTTCTACGATTGGTATGGTATCCATTTTTTTTGCTGGATTTACAGTGAACATGGGACTTCCCATCTGGCTGTCATTTTTACTGGTTGTACTTATTGCGATCGTGGTGGGTGTGGTGAACGGGTGTCTGGTGGTATATGGAAAGATGCCATCGTTCATTGCCACCCTGGTTATTATGAATATGTTAAAAGGAATTAACTATATTTATTCCGACGGATTGCCCATTTCGGGTTTGTCCGATGAATTCGGGCAGATGGCATTGGGGAAACTGGGAATCGTACCCTATGCTGTAATTCTTATGATAGTGGTCGCCGTAATTTTAAATGTTTTCACGGCCCATACCGCCATTGGGCGCAGCTTTTTCGCAGTGGGAGGTAATAAGGAAGCATCCAGATTAAGCGGATTGAACGTAAACTTTATTGCAATCCTGGCATTTGTGATGTGCGCAATCCTTACCACGATCGGAGCGCTGGGACTGACATCTAAGACCTTATCAGGCAATGTTACCCTGGGGGATAACCTGCTCTTTGATGTTATGACCATCTGCGTGCTGGGAGGAACCTCACTTACCGGTGGACGTGGAAGAGTTTTTGGTATTGTCATTGGGGCGCTGTTCTTACAGGTCATTTCCAACATTATGGTTCTGATGGGAATTAATACATATTGGCAGTGGGTAGTCAAAGGAATTATCCTGGTTGTTGTGGTACTGATTGATTCTTTCTCAAAGAAGGAATAGTACTTACAATTAGAAGTGGGTAGAAAGAAAATTTTAATATAGAAAGGAAGCCACCATGTGATTCTTTCAGCCTGTATTATTGTGGCAGTATTGCAGCCAATCCTGCAATATGGATATAAAAAAATGAAGATATTCGGACAGATTGGACGTTTAAAGAAAGACAAGATAGCAGAGTACCAATCACTGCACGCAAATGTCTGGAAGGAAGTAAGCCGGGTGATCCATTCCTGTAATATCAGGAACTATTCCATCTTTGTCCAGGACGATCTGGTGTTTTCCTATTTTGAATATACCGGCAGTGACTATGAAAAAGATATGGCGCTTATGGAAGCAGATGAGGTAACAAAGAGGTGGTGGACTCATACGAAGCCCTGCTTTGAAAAATGTGCATTTTCTGCTGACAGTGAATTTTATCATGATATGAAACAAATTTATTATCTGGTATAGCGTTCTTGGAATTACAAATCACAATATTTAAATAGCGCATCACGTTGTTGAAATTACAAATGCTAAACTGGAATAGTGAAAGGAGAAGTCAAAATGAGTTATGGAAAAAAGGTTTGGGTCTTTCCTGATGCAGAGCTTCCTCCGGAAGGGTTGAACACAATTCCGGGACATGAATCAGTAATCATTACGAATACAGGACAGTCGGATGCCCACGTTACAATTACGCTGTTATATACGGACAGCCCGCCGGTAAAGGACATTCATGTTACTGTTGAGGGCCAGAGGGTACGCTGCCTTCGGACAAATGAAACTAAGGACTTTGGACCGCATACCGCCCGCTTTGAACAGCAGTATGCCATCTTGCTGGAAAGTGACGTACCAATAGTGGCGCAGTATGGGAGGGCAGAACCACGGCAGGTAAGCTTTTATACTACGACTGGATACTGCTGTGATTGATGGTTTTTAATGAACCTATCATAAAATATATAAAAAATTAAATTAAAATAAAGCATAAAATGGAGGATAAAATATGAACAGACATGGAGCAATCTGTATTCCCGATCAGGAATACAAAGAAAGAGCACAAAAAGCAGGGAAGATTATCAGCAGAGAAGGGCTGGACGTACTGATTGTCAATTCAAATGAGGCAGACTATGCAAATGGAAGATACTTTTCCGGTTTCTGGCCGTTGTTTGAACGGTGCGGCGTAGCGATTACCCCGGACGGGGATGCTGCTTTGATGGTAGGTCCCGAAAGCCGCCATTTTGCCGCTGACCGTTCCAGAATCGATAAAATTTTCATTTTAAAAGAATACCGGGAAGGTGCAGATCCTGCATATCCGGAACTGAAGGCAGATACCTATCAGGATGTATTTAAGGCGCTGCAGATAACCGGAAAAAAATTGCGTATCGGCGTGGCAAGTTATTTAGATACATCCGTTATAATAATGGAAGGAATCAAAACAGCATTTCCGGAGGCGGAAATTGTGAGGGCAGACCATATTATGGTGGAGCTTCGTTCGATTAAATCTATGAACGAAATAAATTGCCTGCGGGAAGGATACCGTATAGCAGAACTGGCAACCCAGCATGTAATTAATGAAATTAAACCGGGAATGACCGAATTGCAGATGGTAGGAGTTGCCCAACGGGTAGTATATGAACATGGGGCAGAATACGAAGGATTGCCTATGTATGTTTTTTCAGAGGCATCTACCCGCCACGCAATTTCAAGGTCTTCGTATCGTCAGTTTGAAAAAGGAGATATCGTACAGCTTAATTTATCAGCAAAGATTGACGGATATTCTGCAGCAATCGGTTACCCCATTGTCCTTGGAAAGTTAGAAGGTCGCAGAAGAGAAGTGGTCATGTTTGGATTAGAAGCGCATAGGTGGACGGTTCAGCAGGTGAAAGCAGGCGTGACTGCATCCGATATTGCAAAGAATTTTTATCAGTATTTTACAGACAACGGCTACAAAGAAAATTTTGTATATGGTCCTCTGCATGGTACTGGAATGATTGAAGTTGAGGCACCGTGGGTAGAAACAATATCGGATTATGCATTACAGCCCAATATGACATTTCAGGCAGATACCTTTATTTCTACAGACACCTTTGGAATACGTTGGGAAAAAGGAATTGCGGTTACGGAGAACGGCTGTGACATACTGTCACCGGAGATTGGAAAACTGTATGAGCTGGAATTCTGACGCGGCAGGTCACATTTTTAAACAGGCTCTTGCGCTCTAAAATAAACCGACAGACTGCAGAATTTGTAGGTTAACAGAAAGAAAGGAATGAAAAAACGATGCAAATGGTAGATCTAATGTTTCAGGAACTTCAGGATGCGAAGGAAAGAAAGGTACCGTTTATTATCCCAATCGGTACTATCGAGTATCATGGGCTGCACGCCAGCAATGGTACGGATACCATGGTTATAAATGGTGTTATGCGGGAACTGGAAAAGAAAAAAGAAATTGTCCTTTGCCCGCCTGTCTGGTATGGGGTGGCAAGCTGGGCAGTAGCAGGTCCCGAAAGCGGAACAATCCATGTTGATGTGGACGTCTATGAAAATTATATTTATTGTATCCTAAAATCGATGATTTATGGGGGCGTTAAAAATATTTATTGTGTGGCTCACCACCAGACGGAGGAAGCCGGGCTAATGCCAATGACACTGGCATGCCATAAGGCTGCGAAAAAAGTCATCATGGAATATATGGAGGAAACCAGAGGAAAAGGATGGTGGGGAAGTAATGACTATGCCGACTATTATCAGAACCTGGGTTCTGGGGATGATCCCTTCTCCTATATCAAGGTGATTCCGCTTCTGAGCGCTGAGGCACAGAAAAAGTGCGGAGGGTTTGACCATGCGGGTAAATATGAATCCAGCCTGATGTACGCGCTGTATCCGAACCACGTAAATCTGGAAAAAACCAAAGAAAATACGGAGTGGTTCGCACTGAATTCCGTGGAAACCAGTAAAGAACTGGGCGATCATATGGTGCAGTGTGCGTTGGAAGCACTGGAGAAAATAATCCGGTAAGAGAGCTAGGTGTGAAAGAAAATCGCTTTCACACTGCTGATTGGGAATAGCGCAAGCCCGCTTGCGCTATTGCGGGGTATAAAAATGTAGGTTTGGAGGAACGTATGACAGAAAGAGAAAAAGCGGCAGCAGGTATTTTATATGATGCTCAGAATGATGAAGAAGTAACAGCCAACCGGGTAAAATGCCAGAACCTCTGTTATGAATATAATCAGATTCCCCACGGAGATATTCAGGCAAGGGAGGTGTTTATCCCTAAAATTGTACACAAAATCGGAAAGAATTTTGTAGTCGAACAGCCCTTCCGGTGTGATATGGGATTCAATATTGAGATCGGAGATGATTTCCTGTCCAATTATAATCTTATCATATTGGATGGTGCCAAAGTGGAGATAGGTAATCATGTAATGATAGCGCCCAATTGCGGCATTTATGCTGCTGGGCATCCATTTGACGCACAATTGCGAGGCAGCGGGCTGGAGTATGCATGGCCTGTTAAAATAGGAGATAATGTCTGGATTGGCGGACATGTATGCATCCTGGGAGGTGTTACGATCGGCGAAGGAACAGTAATCGCCGCTGGAAGTGTTGTTACGAAAGATATTCCGCCTAATGTCCTGGCTGGAGGAAATCCCTGCCGGGTAATAAGGGAAATATCGCCGGCAGATGATGACAAGTACCGGGGGTAGATGCCCCGGGAAGTGGGGGGGTGTTTATAAAAGACGCTTAAAAACTGTGTGCCGTAGTACCCGGGTATCAGACAGATTTTCAAAATATGTATAGAAATGCCGTTCAGAAGTTACATAAACTGAGCGGCATTTACAAAATTTACCATTAATGATAAGGTTTATCAATAGAAGCGGAAAGTGTTGACTTCAACTCTGAGACTGGTAAAATAACAAATAAAAAGGATTAGAGCCTGTTAGAAATTCATTGCATCAATTGCGTGTCCCAGAGCCATTTCTGCCTTATACCGGGCCGACATCTTGATACAAGTAATTGAAACACGCTCCAAAAGGGTGGTAAAAATGAAACAACATAAGTTTTGGGCAGGCGCCATGGTGTTCTGTTTAATCATGGTTTTTTACACAGGTCATAAGCACAAATAACTAAGGAGATGATATGAGATGGATGTGAATTGGAAAAAAATTGCAACATTTGCAGGTGGAGTACTATTCGGTACTGCAGGAGTTAAGGTATTGGCAAGTAAAGATGCCAAGAAAGTTTATACAAATTGTACAGCAGCAGTTCTGCGTGCCAAAGACTGCGTTATGAAGACCACAACAAAGGTTCAGGAAAACGCAGAAGATATACTGGCAGAAGCAAAGGAAATCAACCGTGTTCGTGAAGAAGAGGCAGATGCCTGTTGTGAATGTGAAGATTCCGGAGCAGAAGAAAGTAAAGAAAATCAGGAATGTGAATAAGGGTAAGCCTGCGGTGAAATATTTCGCAGGCTTTTATGATTGGAAGAATCATTCTGGAGCATGTCTTAAAACTGCTTGGACCTGGCTGGTTGCAGCCTGTAAAGTCGACAGACCGGGTGCAATTTTTTTAAAACACGCTCTAATACACAGGAAACGAGGAATAGACGATGAATTTTGTGATTAAACATGACATTCCCGGCAGGATGCGTATTCATATAAAGCAGAATACTATGACGCTGGGGGAAGCAGACCTGCTGCTGTACTACCTTTCTTCCCTGCCCCAGGTAAAAGAAGCAAAGGTATATAACCGAACATCAGATGCGGTTATCTGTTATGAGGGAAAACGCCGGGAGCTGTTAACAGCAGTGAAAGATTTCCGGTATGATCTGGAAGAGGCAGAAGCCCTGGTTCCCGAGCATACGGGGCGGGCTCTTAACCAGAAATACCAGGAGAAACTGGTCAATAAGGTGGCACTTCGGGCAATAACCCAGATTTTTTTACCGGCACCGGTAAAAGTCCTCTATACCGCAGTGATGTCCATTAAATATATTATAAAAGGCGTAAAAAGCCTCTGGAAAAGAAAGCTGAAGGTGGAAGTTCTGGATGCGGCGGCTATTGCGGTGTCCATTTTAAGAAAAGACTTTGGAACTGCCGGATCGGTAATGTTTCTGCTGGGGGTAGGAGAAATCCTGGAAGAATGGACACGTAAAAAATCCCTGGATGATCTTGCAAGAAGCATGTCTTTGAACATTGAGAAGGTCTGGTTAAATCAGGGAGAGACAGAAGTATTAGTACCCATTTCCCAGGTCCATGAAGGTGATCTGGTGACAGTCCATATGGGAAGTCTGATTCCTCTGGACGGTATGGTTGCATATGGGGAATCCATGGTAAATCAGGCATCCCTGACAGGAGAATCCATGCCGGTAAAAAAAGAAAGCGGATCAACCGTCTATGCAGGTACTGTTGTAGAAGAAGGAGAAATCACAATCCGGGTTAAGCAGGCAGCAGGGGCTACCAGATATGAGAAAATTGTTACTATGATTGAAGAATCAGAGAAGCTGAAATCTTCTGTGGAGGGAAAAGCATCTAATCTTGCAAACGTACTGGTTCCATACAGTCTGGGAGGAACGGTGATCACTTATCTGATCACCCGGAATGTGTCAAAGGCACTGTCCATCCTGATGGTGGATTTCTCCTGTGCTTTAAAGCTGGCTATGCCCATATCAGTACTGTCTGCCATGAGGGAAGCAGGGAATCACCACATCACGGTGAAAGGTGGGAAATATCTGGAAGCTGCGGCTGAGGCAGATACCATTGTGTTTGATAAAACAGGAACTTTAACCAAAGCGAAACCTGTGGTGGCGGATATCATTACGTTTGGTGGGCGAGACCAGAATGAGATGTTGAGAATTGCGGCATGTCTGGAAGAGCACTTTCCCCATTCCATGGCAAATGCTGTGATACAGGAGGCGAAGAAAAGAAATCTGACCCATGAGGAGATGCATACAAAAGTAGAATATATTGTGGCACATGGAATCGCTTCTTATATTAATGGAGAAAAAGTCCTGATCGGAAGCAGCCATTTTGTTTTTGAAGATGAAAAAAGCAGCATCTTGCCGGAGGAACTGGAAAAGTTTGACGCAAGGCCGGATCAATATTCCCACTTATATCTTGCGATTGCCGGAGAGCTGGCGGCAATTATATGTATTGAAGATCCTCTTCGGGAAGAAGCAAAAGCTGTTGTAGGCGCTTTGAGAAGCTCCGGATTTAAGAGAATTGTAATGATGACAGGGGATAGTGAACGGACTGCCAAAGCCATTGCAAAGGCGGTGGGAGTTGATGAATATTATTCCGAAGTATTGCCGGAAGATAAAGCAGATTTTGTACAAAAGGTCAAAACAGATGGTCATAAAGTGATCATGATAGGGGACGGAATCAATGATTCTCCGGCATTATCCGCAGCAGACGTGGGAATCGCAATCAGTGAAGGTGCGGCTTTGGCAAGAGAGATTGCCGACATCACAATTTCCGCGGATGATCTGTGGGAACTGGTGACGTTAAAGATGATCAGTAAGGGATTGATGAAAAGAATTAACTGGAATTACCGAAGTGTGATTGGATTTAATCTGGGACTTATTGTGCTGGGAGTAACCGGGGTGCTGGCACCTGCCACATCTGCACTTTTGCATAATACTTCCACATTGTTGATCAGTTTGAAAAGTATGACAAACGTATTGGAATAAACAACCCCAAAACAACACAGAAATAATCGGAAATAACAAGGAAACAACTCGGAGCGGGAACAAATCAATATTTGCTGAGTCTGTGCCATGATAAGGCATTAGCGGAAGAAATTACCCAGGAAGCTTTTTTTAAGGCGATGCAGAATATTCACCGATTTGAAGGTGAGTTATAGATGAAAAGACTGGAACAGCAAGGGAAGACAAGGTCTCTACAAAGAAAATTGTCATTATGTATTGATTCCTATACGTGGAATTGGAAGTTGAAAGTAAATGTATTTTCCAGTATAATAATACCAAAGCAGGCTCAAAGGGATGAGTTAAACGAACATGATCATCGACGATGGCCTGGATGTAAATACGACGGAATGGCTGAAATCCCAGGTGGATGTCATCAGGGGCCCTGTAGAAGGAGAGATGGTATGATTTACACAGTGACATTTAATCCCGCATTGGATTATATTATGCATATTCCCCATATGAGTTCAGGAGAAATAAATAGGAGCAGCTCGGAGAACCTTTTTTGCGGGGGAAAGGGTATCAATGTCTCTATTGTTCTCAGGCATCTGGGGGCAGAAAGTGTGGCAATGGGATTCCAGGCGGGTTTTACGGGAAATGAAATCGTCAGACAGTTGGAATTGCAGGGAATACATACAAATTTCGTGGCTTTATCCCGGGGGAATTCCAGAATTAATGTAAAGGTAAAGGGCGAAACAGAAACAGATCTTAACGGCAATGGACCAGATATTACGGAGGATGAATTCAGGCAGCTGCTGGATAAAATTTCAGTGTTGACCGGAGACGATACCCTTGTTCTTGCCGGAAGCATTCCTGCCTGCCTTTCGTCCGATGCTTATCAGAAAATTATGGAACAATTGGCAGACCGGAATGTAAAAGTCGTGGTAGATGCAGAGAGAGAACTGCTGGTTAAAACGCTTCCCTACCATCCATTTCTGATCAAGCCAAACCATCATGAGTTAGGCGGTGTGTTCGGGGTTTCCTGCACAAATGAACAGGAAATCATCTGCTGCATCAAAGAGATACAGAAAATGGGGGCCAGAAAAGTACTGGTTTCCAGGGCAGGGGATGGTGCTATATTCGGTGATGAAGATGGCAGCGTGTACCGGATACAGGCACCTTTTGGGACTGTGAAAAATTCGGTAGGCGCCGGAGACTCTATGGTTGCAGGATTCTTAAAAGGATATGAAAGTTCTGTACCACTGGCGCTAAAATTTGCGGCATCGGCAGGAAGTGCCACAGCGTTTTCTGAAGATCTGGCAGAGCGGGATGAAATAATAAATCTGTTGCCAAAGGTGTCGGTAAGCCAGATTTAATCTGAAAATCATCGCGGTGATATAGACAGAAGAAAGATATTTTTAGATATAAGGAAATGGGGGACATGTTAGCCCCCCATTGGATAAAAATTATATAATCGCTATTCAATCCCCATAAGCAGATTCATAACATACATTTCCAGACCTTCAAAGTCTCTGTTTTCCACACACTTTTTCTGGAAATCGTAATCGAAGCGTGCTGCTTTGTCTTCCAGTGCCTTTACAATTTTCAGACTGTTCTCCAGGTGTTTATAGCTGTCTTCGTCGGTAGTTGTTCTCATTGCCTTTACATCAAGTCCTACATATTCCCCGTTGGAACCATAATTATTTTCCATCAGTACTTTGATCTGGTTAAATGCCTGGCGGAGATTTTCCACGCCAAAGGATTTATCCTGGTCAAATTTAATGCCGTTCTGGTCATTTAAATGTACTGTCCATAATTTATTCATTGCAAGTGCAAAACCGATTTCATGGGAAGGGTCAAGGCCTGCTAATATTGCATGGGCACTTTCCAGATTGCCTCCCACTCTGGAAGGATCGATGGTAGCTGCGGAGATTGCCATTACATGGCCCATGGTGCCGCAGATACTCCGGTCAATCGGCTCGTTGGGTTTGGGTTCTATGACTACGCGGATCTTAGAATCATAGCGCAGCATTTCGTTGATGGCTTCGATTAACTGCCTGGTTGCCCATACAGGGCTTTTGGACTCTGCGCATAATGTGCCTTCTCTTGCCAGCCAGATAACCAGCATATCGGTGCCCAGTTCATTGGCAATATCAATAGACCTTTTTGCTCTCCACATGGCGAAGTCCCTGTCCTCTTTGGAAGTGGACATGAATCCGCCGTCAATGGTATGGGGATCCATCCAGAGTCTGGGCGCTACAAATTCAGCAGCCATATGGTATTTGTCCAGCAGCTCTTTTAATTTTCTGGCTTCTGCCCGGATCTCTTCTTCGTTTAAATCATTCAGGTTTGGCACTGCATCATCATCGTGGAATTGAATTGCGGAAAATCCCATTTCTGAAAATTTCTTTACCTTTTCTTCAAAAGGAATATCATTTCTGGTAGCGGGACCGTAGGAATCTGCTCCGGTATGTACGTTCCAGGGACCCACGGAAAATTTAAATCTTGACATATTGTATCCTCCTTATGTGTTTGTATGGCTCAGCAAATCTTTGCTTTACCATAATTCTTTATAACTTGATTATACTGTAATCAAAAAAATTAACTTTCATATATATGTTGATTTTATATGACTAATTTGCTTTTTTAGCTTTTCTTTCATCGGCTATTCAGGTATACTGTAGTCAGAGTTTGTTCCATTGTTAATTACAGATCACGCACAACCTGGAGACAGAAATATCAGTAATCCAAGATTGTGTATTATCGTAAGCAGCAGTTTAACGAATGGAAGCAGATATTATTTAAACGGAACCGAGTTCCTGTGGAGGCGGCATATGGATCAAGAATACGAATTTGTGGAACATAATTTTCTGAATGATATTAAAATATTTATTGTGGAGCTTTCCCACAGGAAGCCCCATTTTCATAAAGAGTTTGAGATTTGTATGGTTCTATCCGGAATGGTGGAGGTTTTTTGCAATAAGCAGACCTATTTATTTTCGGATGGCTCCGTATTTCTTTTTAATCCCAGGCGTCCACATGAGCTGCATACCTCAAAAGGCAGCGCAGTTATATTATCATTGCAGATTTCCTCGGGATTTTGTGCCCGGTTTTACCCGGATATTTACAATCTGGAATTTGATTCTGTGGATATCGGAAAATATTTTTCCCAGAAAATAAAGTACATGGTACAAAGGGAAATTGAAGAATGTGCATACCTGTATTTTTTGAGAAATGCCAATTATGAGTTTAAATGTATGTCATTACTCTGCGATATTTTCTACAGACTTTTGTACTATTGCCCGTACCACCGGATTACAGAGCTGGAGAGACGTTCCAGGAATGCGCATTTGGAGAGGCTGTCCCGTATTACAAAATTTATAGATGAGAATTATACTTCTAAGATACTGCTTTCGGATTTAGTAGAAGAGGAAGGTCTGTCTCTGTCCTACCTTTCTCATTTTTTTAAGGACAATTTCAATATGTCATTTCAGGAATATGTAACCCTCCTTCGTTTTGAAAAGGCAAGATACCTGATTGCCCAGACGGATTTAAGTCTGACCGATATCTGCGTTACCTGTGGATTTTCCGATTATCGCTATCTGAGTCAGATTTTTGTGAAAAAAACGGGCATGACGCCTAAGGAATTTCGAAAAACAGGGAAAGTACGGATTATTTATAATGAAGCAGAAGAAAAGGAAGCAGCTACTGCCCAGATGTTCCTCGGAGAAGCAGAGTGTCTGCGGTTATTAGAAAAGCGAATGTAGGAAGCAGTATTTTTAGTGAAAAAGCACAGCAAATCACAACCGGTAGTTGTAATATGCTGTGTTTTTTGAAACGTATCACGGTATGTTTTAGGTGTCCTCGACTCAGCAAAGCATCTATACTTTTTCCCAGCCCTGTTCCATCTTTTTCTTAAGCTCTTCAAAACTTTTCAGTCCGCTTAAGGAATCGTATGCAGTGACACAGGATGCTCCGGTAGCAGTGGCATATTTCATACAGTCTTCCCAGCAGTAGTTATTTAAGATTGCATACAGAAAGGCTGCGATGCTGGTATCGCCTGCTCCGGTGCCGGAGAGCACTTTATCCGGTTTAAAGCTGGGTTCGAAATGACGGATGCCTGTCCAGGCGCCGGCATTGAATTCCAGGCGTTCCCCTATTTTCTCCAGGGTTTCCTGATCAGAAGAGGCAAGGAAAAGCCCGGGAACACCGCATTTTAATAATACTATTTTGCAGCCCATGGCAAGGAGCTTTTGGGCGAGAGGTACAATATCTTCTTCCACGGACAGGATACTGGTAACGTCCCGGCCGTCGGCTCTGGCAATCCATTCCCGGTATCTGGGGCGGTCAATCATATAAGCCAGTTCTTCGATACTTGGAACAAAAAAGTCTACGTAAGGCAGGACTTTTTCCAGAATTGCTTCCCAATCCACCTTTCCGGCTTCGTCATTTTCATCAACGGCTGCCATGTCAAGGGAAGTGGCAACACCCAGGGATTTCACCCTTTGCAGGATTTTAAGCAGTTCACTGCCGCCGTCAGCATACAGGCTTTTCATCAGCGGCGGATAACCAAGATGGAAGAGACGTGCGTCCTTGATAATGTCAAAATCCAGGTCCTGCTCGTAAAAATAATTATTTGCACCGGAGTGGTGCAGGAAAATGCGGTCAATGCCTCTTGGAGCAATTACCACAGAATAAGAAGTATCTTCTTCCCCGGAGATACTCATACTGTTAATGGCGTTGTGTGATTTGATCTGGTCGGAGACGATACTGCCAAAATCATCATTTCCAATCTTACCCATCAGACTTACATTAGCTCCCAGTATTTTCAGTGCAAGACCGGTGTTGGATACGCATCCCCCAATATGTACATCTACGGATCCCATTTGAATCAATCGTCCAGGAACCAGCATATCATCTACTTTATCAATTTTAATGTTCGGAAAGTCCGGTGTAATATCAAGACAAATATGTCCTGCCACCACGACACTTGCTTTTGCTTCACTCATAGTTTACCTCCTGCATATCGCAGGTCTGCCTGCGATACTGCTATAATAAGTAGTTTGAAAGCGCTTTTCTTCAAACTTTACCTCCTGCATATCGCAGGTCTGCCTGCGATACTGCTATAATAAGTAGTTTGAAAGCGCTTTTCTTCAAACTTTACCTCCTGCATATCGCAGGTCTGCCTGCGATACTGCCATAATAAGTAGTTTGAAAGCGTTTTTTTTCAAACTTTACCTCCTGATTGTCTACTGCAGTTTCAGCAGTACTTCTTTTACGATCCGCTCGATGAATGCGGGGTTTCTCTCCAGCTCTTTTACCAGATCCGTATTCCGCCCTTTTCCGGTGGAACCAAAGAGTTCAATTTTTTTCATTACTTCCTGTTTTGTTGCTTCTACCGCTGCCGGAATCAAATCGATGATGCCTTTGTTCATAGACTGGAAATCCCGGAAAGCTGCTTCTACGGCTGCAACATTGATATCCGTAAAAATATTTACCTTGCTGATACCTTCCCGGATAGCCATTTTAAAATCCTGATCTGTCAGTCCGGAACCGCCATGGAGTACCAGAGGTACGGAGATAGTATTGGCAATTGTTCGAATCCGCTCAAAATCCAGTTTGGGCGGAAGTTTGTAAGCTCCGTGTGCAGTACCAACCGCAATTGCAAGTGCATCCACACCTGTTTTTTCCACAAAATCTTTCGCCTGTGCAGGATCTGTATAAAATCTGGAAGGATCATTTGTATGTGAATCACCTTCAAAAGAACCTTCATTGTCACCCACATGCCCTAATTCACCTTCGATGCTCGCACCATAGGAGTGTGCGATTTCAGCCATTTCTCTGACTTTTCTCACATTTTCGTCGTAAGAATCGGTAGAGCAGTCATACATGATAGAACTAAAGCCAAGTTCCAGTGCCTTTATGCAGGTTTCTTTTTTCAGGCCGTGGTCCAGATGGACGACAATGGGAACATTTGCTTTCTTTGCCATAGGCAGCAGATAATAGGACAATTCTTCCAGTGGACCGTAAGGAAAAAGTACTTCTGCAGTTCCCATAATCACGGGAGAACCGGTACTTTCTGCAGCAGCGATAATTCCTCTGGCAAGTTCCAGGTTTACTGCATTAAATAGACCGATGGCATACTTTCCTTTTTTGGCGGGTATCAGTACATCATTCATATTTACCAGCATTTCATTTACCTCCATAAGTATTGATAAATTTATGTTAAACGGAAACGGTACTTTTGTGTTGTTAAATTAGCTATTTTTAGTAGACTAATTTGCTATATACGAAAATAAATGGGTATTTTGACGAACTATGTGAGGATAAGGAAAGGTATATTGGTTAAAAAATGGAAAATTATATGTGGAGTGCTACTGGCTGAATGGATGATAATCGGGTATAATGGAAACAGTTCTAAAAACATGATGCCGGAATCAGAATCTAAATAATTTGTATAATTAAAAGATAATATTTTCAGGATATAAATTCTAAATATTTATAGGGGAAACTACGGCATCATTCCTGCATAATAATGAAGATAATAGTGAAAAAGAAGAAAGAGGTAAATAAATAATGAAAATATATGAAACAGCAGACCTGATTAGAAATACTCCGGTTTTATCTTCTATAATAGAAGAAAGAGAGTCTGTCTGGATGAATCCGGATCTGGTTTCATTTGAACTTGCCGCAAAAGATCTTGAACTTTCCATGAAAGATATCGACGAGGCAGAGGAGCGTCTGAACCGTTTTGCTCCGTTTATAGCAACTTGTTTTCCGGAGACAAGAGAACAGGGCGGAATTATTGAATCTGTACTGTCGCCCATTCCTAAAATGCAGGAATACATAAATGAGAAATATCAGAGCGCCCTGACCGGCAGGCTGTTATTAAAACAGGACAGTCATCTTGCAATTGCGGGTTCCATCAAGGCAAGGGGCGGCATTTATGAGGTACTGAAGCATACAGAGGATCTGGCATTAGAACATGGATTGCTTTCTTTTCAGGATTCTTATGAAATCCTGGCAGCGGACAAAAGCCGGTCCTTTTTCAATGACCATACCATACAGGTTGGTTCCACCGGCAACCTGGGGATGAGCATTGGCATTATGAGTGCCGCAATCGGATATAAGGTCATTGTACATATGTCGGCAGATGTAAAACAGTGGAAAAAGGACTTGCTGAGAAGCCATGGAGTCAAGGTTGTGGAATATGAATCGGATTATAGTGAGGCAGTTTTAAACGGCAGAAGATGTTCGGATATGGACCCCAATAGTTATTTTGTAGATGATGAAAATTCCCGAAATCTATTCCTGGGCTATGCAGTAGCAGCAAAGAGACTTATTGGGCAGCTGAAGGATCAGGGAATCAGCATTGATTCCCAGCATCCTCTTTTTGTATACATTCCCTGCGGAGTTGGCGGAGCCCCGGGCGGCATCAGTTTTGGCTTAAAACAACTATTCAAAAATTGTGTCCACTGCTTCTTTGCGGAGCCGGTTAAAGCACCGTGTATGCTTGTGGGAATGGCAACCGGGCTGCATCAGAACATTTCCGTACAGGATATCGGATTATCCGGGCAAACCCATGCAGACGGGCTGGCTGTGGGGCGCCCTTCCGGATTAGCAGGCAGCATTATGAAACCACTGTTAAGTGGAATCTTTACGGTCAGGGATGGGCATCTGTATGATTATATGCGTGATTTAATAGAAATGGAGGGTATCTTTTTGGAACCAAGTGCCTGCGCGGCATTTACCGGACCGATCCATTTGAATCAATATTCGGAGACAAAGAAATATCTGATGGAGAATCATCTGTACGGGAAAATGGATCAGGCAGTGCATATTGCATGGGCAACCGGTGGCAGCCTCGTGCCGGAGGAGATACGCAAGGAGTATATGGGGACGTATTTGAAGGAATTAAATACGCTTTAGCCCATTTGTTTTATGATAGGAAGGAAAGCGGTATGACCGAAAAAGTATTGATTATTGATGATGATAAAGAATTAGGAATTCTATTAAAACAATGCATTGAGCACAATGGACATTGGGCTGATGTGGCAGCAACCGGCATGGAAGGAATTCGTTTTTTGCGTGAGGCTGGTGACTATAAGCTTATTGTTCTGGATGTTATGCTTCCGGATATCAGCGGTTTTTCAGTGCTGACGAAAATAAGGGATCTGTGTTCCATACCGGTATTGATGCTGACGGCAAAAGCCGATGAAAGTGATAAAGTTACCGGTCTGGAGCTGGGGGCCGATGATTATCTGACCAAGCCGTTTGGAATAAAGGAATTTCTTGCCCGGGTGAACTCGTTAATCCGGCGTTATACGGTGCTGAATGAAAAAGAGAAGGGGAATACTCAATTGGAGGTGCTTCGCTTTCAGGATTTGGTAATTGATATTGGCAGCCACGCAGTGCTGTTAAATGAAGCTGATGTCTATCTTACGGCAAAAGAATTCGATCTGTTATATTTTCTGGCTTCCAATCAAGGGAGAATTTTCACCAAGGAACAGCTCTATGAACAGGTATGGGCAAATGAATATGGATTTGATGACAGCAATATTATGTCATATATCAGCAGACTTCGAAAAAAACTGGAACCGGATGGTCAGGAGTTTGTTTATATACAAACAGTGCGGGGAGTGGGATATCGCTTTAACCGGGAGGTATAGTCATGGTAACGATGATTCTAAGTTTTGTCTGCACAGCGTTACTGGCAAGTGTGATCATACTTCTTTTACAAAAGCACTATGTAAAAAGGAAACTCAGGGAGGCATCAGTGATTTTGGATGAAATCGCAGACGGGAATCCGGACAGGCGCATGATCGATCATGAGAACAGTTTAACAGCAGAGCTGATCTATAAAATAAATGCAATTATGGTTAATATGAAAGAGGAAATGAACAGGCAGAAACAATCGGAATTAACATACCGCAGCCTGATCACCAGCCTTTCCCATGACATCAGAACTCCATTGGCGTCGGTGGCAGGATACCTGGAAGCATTGTCAAGCCACCTTGTAGACGAAGAGAACAGGGAGATGTATATTGACACAGCTCTTAAGAAATCATATAACCTGAAGGATTATGTAGATACGCTCTTTGAATGGCTTAAGCTGGAATCGGGAGAGCGCATCTATCTGTTCCAGGAAACGGATGTATATGAGTTACTCCGTACCATCATGACTGATTGGATACCCCATCTGGAAAATAATGGGTTTGATTTTGAAATAAATATACCGGATGATAAAAAATTAATATGTAAAATAGACCGCAGTGCGTTTCAGAGAATCATGAATAATCTGATACAGAATGTATTGGCACACAGTGGCGGCGACGTTTTTTTCTTAAGTACTGTATGCAGTAAAGATGTTTTGGAAATACACGCTGCAGACAACGGGAGTGGAATTTCGAAAGATGATCTGCCCCATGTTTTTGAGCGGCTTTATAAATGCAGCGCTGCACGGGGGACCAAAGGAAATGGTCTGGGACTTTCCATTGTAAAGGAGCTTGTAAAGGCGCATCAGGGAACCATTGAAGTTCGAAGCGGCCAGGGACATTTCAGCCAGGAACACTGTATTCCGGGACAAGGGGGCAGGGACAGCCAAAAGGCGGGATGTGAATTTATCATAAGGATGAAAATGATCTAGATTTTCTTACCTTCCCGGAGTGCTTTTTGGCGGATAGTATCCGATGGGAGCCAGTCGAATATTATCCTCCAAAAACACTTCGGAAACATGATAAATGCAAGCTGCCGGTAAGGTTTTGGTAAGGTTCATATGTTAAGATATTCCTATATTAATAAAAGGAGCAGATAATACATGGGCAATCAATTTATATTGGAGACAAACATGCTTAAAAAAACCTACGGAAGCCGTACGGTAGTGAAAGATGTAAATATTCATGTGAAAAAGGGAAGGATTTATGGGCTGCTTGGCAGAAACGGTGCCGGGAAGACTACGATTATGAAGATGGCATTAAAACTGGTATCCGTTACAGCAGGAGAGATTTATCTTTTTGGAAATAATTTAAAAGAGAGTGGTAAATCGGTCTATTCCCGTATTGGTTCAGTAATCGAAATACCCGGGTTTTATCCGGGACTTACCGGAACCCAGAATCTGGAAGTATTTGCGAAGATAAGAGGGACGGTAAAGAAAAATGCAGTACATGATGCCCTGGATGTAGTGGGGCTGCCCTGGAAGGATAAGAAAACTTTTTCCGCGTATTCCCTGGGAATGAAACAACGGCTTGGGATAGCCAATGCCATTTTAAATGATCCTGAATTGCTGATTTTAGATGAGCCAACAAACGGTCTGGATCCCATTGGCATTGCAGAAATGCGGGAATTTATGAAGAGGTTAAGCGTGGAGCAGGGGAAAACAATCATAATTTCCAGTCATATTCTGTCAGAGGTAGCGCAGCTTGCAGATGATATTGGGATTCTGCATGAGGGAAATCTTCTGGAAGAAAGCGATATGTTAAAGCTGAGAAAGAAAAATGAAAAGTATATTTTAGTTCAGGTTTCATCCGTCCCCAAAGCGGTATTGGAACTGGAAAAGAAACTTCAAATAAAAAAATATACAGTAGAATCAGATAATTTTATTCGTATATATGATGTCCAGCAGAATCCGTCCGAAATCAATGAAGCTTTTTACAATGCCGGAATCAGCGTATCTTCCCTGCAGATTTACAAGGATAGTCTGGAGGATTATTTTAAGAAGATTACGGGAGGTGAGGGAATTGCTTAATCTGATTGAAGCAGAAATCTTGAAACTAAGAAAAAGTAAGATGGTCTGGA
Source organism: Robinsoniella sp. RHS (assembly GCF_001029355.1). NCBI lineage: Bacteria > Bacillati > Bacillota > Clostridia > Lachnospirales > Lachnospiraceae > Robinsoniella > Robinsoniella sp. RHS. Next base: position 291,523 of record NZ_JNGB01000020.1, on the reverse strand, counting down.
TATTGACGGTTATAGTCTGGGCAGTGCCAGGATTACTGATTATAAAGGAATTGTTCATAGTTTCAGCACTGAATTATGATGAGTGGATACGTACGATGAATATGTTTTCCGGTATCACATTCTCAGTTATGAATGGGTTGTTTCTTACTTTTCTGGTTCAAAAGGAGTACCAGGATAACACAATTATTAATGTGCTTACGGCTCCGGTATCCAAAACAGCATTTATACTGGAAAAGTTTTTGATCTGGGTTTTGTGGAATTTGGTTTTAATCATAGGAATTGATGGAATTGCACTGTTGGGATACAGGCTTTTATTTCCGTCCCGGTTCCGTATGGCAGATATGTGGGCACCTTTGCTTTTTGTTACCAAGAGCTGCCTGTTTCAGTTTTGTAGTCTGTCACCGGTTCTCTATGCAGCAGTTAAGCAGAAAAAATTATTTTATCCCTCGTTACTTTTGACTCTTCTGTTTGCGGTCATTGGCCTGGCTGCCTGGCAGACTTCACCGCAAATGCTTGTTTTGGCCAGCATTATTCCCTGGTCAGCAGTATCAGTGGGAGCCATGCTGGATCCATCAACGCCGTATTATTATGCTGCAGTCTGTTCCGTTTTAATTTGTATGGCCACGGGCGTAGTGATGGCAGTGCGTTCATTTTCAAAGCAGGATCTGTGATTCTATTGACATAGCGGACGATGCCAGATATAATAATTTGAACAATGTTAAATGCTGTTCAAAAGGAGTAACGCTATGAAAAAATCCATAGAGGTTATGGAAAAGATCATTGAAGCAGCCATCTCACAGATTCAACAGGGCAAGGGTTTAACATGCGGCAGAACGCAGGGCTTTTATTTCATGCCTTGTTGAACTGTTGTACCACGGGAAGAATTATAGAGTAAAATCTCAGAACTGATGCTGGAGGGTGGAATCGTTGGCAGAGTTCAGGAAATTGTTGAAAGGAATAATTAAAATGAATATACAGATATTTGGAACAACGAAATGTTTCGATACGAAAAAGGCACAGCGGTATTTCAAAGAACGGGGCATTTCTTTTCAGTTTATTGATATGAAAGAAAAAGGGATGAGCAAAGGCGAATTCAATAAAGTTAGGCAGGCAGTGGGCGGGCTTGACAATATGCTTGATGAAAAGAGCAGGGACAAGGATATCTTAGCGCTGGTTCGATATATTGCTGAGGAAGATAAAGCCGAGAAGGTTCTGGAGAATCAGCAGATTCTAAAGACACCTATTGTAAGAAATGGGGCATCTGCCACAGTGGGATTTCAGCCGGATGTCTGGAAAATGTGGAAGTAGAAGAAGAGGAATGGATTAAAATAGAGTGAGTAAGTCGGAGTAGACTTATTCACTCTTAATTTTTGCTCTGCTCCAGGCTCCAAGGCCAATAATCAATATAAGAAGAATACCTCTGATGGCTGTCTGATAGTAAGAAAAGACACCTAATAAATCAAGTGCATTTGTAATAACACTGAATATCAAGATTCCAATGATACTTTTCCCAATACTGCCAACCCCTCCAATCAGGCTGGTACCGCCAATAACTACCCCGGTGATGACAGAGAGAGCGGCATTGTCTCCCTGCAATGCAGAAGCAGTGTTTAATTTTGAAGAATTCAAAATTCCGGCTATACCCGCGGCTAAACCACTTAAAATAAATACCGAAATTTTATAAAATGCAATATTTATTCCGCTATTGTGTGCAACCTCTGAATTTCCACCCATAGTATAGATATTTCTTCCAAAGCGGGTAGAGGTTAAAATATACCAGGTTATCAGAACCAGAGCGATAAGAAGTAAAATCAGGAAAGGAATACCAAATAGTTTTCCATTTCCAATTTCTGCATACCAGCTATTTTTACTGATGATGGGATTGCCATCAGATATTTTAAGGGCAATTCCCTTTATAATATAGGAGGTTCCGATGGTTGCAATAAAGGAGCTGATATGGCATTTTGCAATTAAAAATCCATTTACCAGTCCAAGGAGGCAGGCTGAGAGAATACCCATCATAATGGAGAATATTTGCCCAATATATGGTTCTGCAAGTACACTGATCAAACCGGATAATGCCATAATAGAACCGACGGATAAATCAAAATCCCCACCGATAATTGCAAAAGTCATACCGCATGCCATAATTCCGTAGATGGATGCCTGAATTAAAATATTTGTTATGTTATCAATGGTAAGGAAAAATGAAGAAGCAATACTCATTACAATAATAATAGCGAGGAGTACAATTAGTGGTTTCTGCTCTCTAATGATTTTCTTGATGATTAACATTTTTTGCCCTCCTGATCTGCATATTATGCTTGCGGTTCCAAACTTCAAAGGCAATTGCCAGAATCAAGACAAGACCTTTTACGATATTTTGATCAAAAGTCTGGAATCCCAACAAATTCATTGCATTTCCAAGAATGCCCAAAGTAAGAACCCCAACAAAAGCTTTGCCGATACTTCCAACACCGCCTGACAGGCTGACTCCTCCTAAAACGGCAGCCACAATGGCATCCATTTCATAACCGGTCCCGGCAGTCGGTGTTGCACCAAGGGTACGGGAAGTTAATACAATGGCTGCAGCTCCAGCCATTATCCCTGATATTCCATAACATATTAACTTTACAAGTCCCGTCTGTATACCGGATAATTGACTGCATACGGTACTAAAGCCTGTGATATGCATTTTACGTCCAAACGTTGTGCGGCTTTCTATTACGGACAAGATGATAGCTAACAGGAAATAGATTATGACAGGAATGGGCAGGTATCTTCCGATACTTCCGGTTCCGATTGCATTATAGAAACTGGAATTGCTTCCTTCCAGAGAAAACCCCTGTGTGTATAACAGACTTAATGCAGAAAAAAGCAATTGGGTTCCAAATGTGATCATAAGAGATTCTCCGGAGTTTGCATGAGTGAGGACAACAATCAGACCGTTTACCAGTCCACATAAGATCCCCACGAAAAGTGCTGAAAGTATAGCGGGAACGGCAGGCATTTTCGAACTGAAAGAGATGGCAATGATCCCGGTAAATGTCATGATACTTCCAATAGACAGATCCATATGACCGCAGATTAATACAAAGGACATGCCGATGGTTAAAAGTCCAAGAATGCAGCATTGCCGAATTACGTTAATTAAATTCTGAACAGTTAAAAAATTATCTGCTGTGAAGGATGCAATCAGGATGAAAATAAGCAGCAAAATCAAATTTGAAAATTTAAACAGTTTCTCTCTCATTTTTCCTCCCTTAAGATTGCAGTTTTCATAATATTTTCAGGGGTCTTATCCGCTCCGCATAATTCCCCTTTTAGATTTCCTTCATGGATTACCAGGAGCCTGTCGCTCATATTAATGATTTCCGGTAATTCGGAAGAGATTATGATAATGGATTTACCTTCGTCGGCCAATTGGTTTATTAATTGGTATAGTTCGTACTTTGCACCTACATCGATTCCTCTCGTAGGTTCGTCCAGTATGATAATCTGCGCATCCGTAAAGAGCCATTTTGCCAGAACGACTTTCTGCTGATTGCCTCCGCTTAAACTCAGTGCGGAAGTTTCCGTACCGGATGTCTTGATGTGAAGTTTTTTAATATAAGAAAGTGCAGCTTTCTTTTCAAGAGATTTGTCTACAAATCCTAATGACGTAACTTTATGTAAGGCTGCCAGACAGGTATTGACACTCAGGGACTCTTCGAGTATCAGTCCCTGATTTTTCCTGTCTTCGGTAACAAAGGCAATTCCCATATCTATGGCGTTTTTGGGAGAATTTATATGTACTGGATTTCCGTTTAAGGTAATGTTACCGGAAGTTAACTTGTCGGCGCCGAAGATGCATCGGACGATTTCTGTACGCCCTGAACCGACCAGCCCTGCGATGCCAAGGCGTTCTCCTTTATGTAACTGAAAGGAAATATTTTGAAATGCTTTGTCTCTGGTAAGATTTAATGCCTCTAATACAACTTCGGATTGGAATGTGCCTTCTCGTGGTGGATATTCCTGATCCATACTTCTTCCAACCATTTTTGATATGATTGTTTCTTTTGTCAGTTCCTGAGTTGGTTTTGTATCAATCACCGCACCATCACGCATAATGGTTACACGGTCACAGAGGCGGAATATCTCATCTAAACGGTGTGAAATGTAGATTACAGTAATTCCGGATGCCTTTAGCTGATCGATGATCGCAAATAGATTGTCTAATTCCTTAGAAGTCAAAGTTGCGGAAGGTTCATCCATAATAATAATTTTAGATTGAAAGGATAAAGCTTTTGCAATTTCAGTCATTTGTTTGCGTGCAACACTTAAGTTTTCTACTTTTTCTTTCGGGTCAATGGACAATCCTACCTTTTTAAGAAGAATGGCGGCTTCTTCGTAGATATTCTTCCAATCGATGCCGCGAATTCCTTTTTTCTTCAGCCTTCCTACAAAAATGTTTTCGGCGATACTGAGGGAGTTAACCAGGTTAAATTCCTGAAATATGATACTAAGTCCAAGTTGCTGGGCTTCCAGAGGGGAAGAAATCCGCACTTCCTTCTGATCGATTTCTATGGTGCCGGAATCTTTTGCAATTACTCCGGTAAGTACTTTCATAAGCGTGGATTTACCAGCACCATTTTCCCCCACAAGCCCAAGAACTTCCCCTCTTTTAACTTTCAGAGAGATATCATTTAAGGCTGTCACGCCTGGAAACGTTTTGGTAATATGTTTTAAATTTAAGATGTAGTCATCTGTAGTTTGCTTCATAAATACCCTCTTTTCTTGTGTTTCAGTTTACCAGAGAAGAGACGGGTCATAATCATTTACATTTGTAGAGTCTAAGAGATCTATTTTATCTTTATACCAGCTTTCGACTTTTTCGCCGTTTATTGCTTTTACAAGAACATCAAGAGAGGTACGTCCCTCTTCAACGAGTGGCTGAACGGAGGTAGCAATAATTTCTCCTGATTTAACCATGTCGGCACCTGCTTTACTTCCATTATAGCTGACTACGGCCACATCTTTTCCTGTTACACCCATAGACTTCATAGCCTGTACCACACCTACGCACATTGTATCATCGTGAACCCAGATACCGGCAATATCAGGAAATTTAGTAAGAATGTCTTCTGTAACAGTCATGGCTTTTGCCTTGTCATAGTCACCGGCCAGTTTTGTTACAATTTCAATATTACTTCCGGCAACAGCTTCTTCAAAACCTTTCGTTCTCAGGATTTGCGCGGAGGTTCCGGCGCTTCCTTCAACGATAGCAACTTTGCCGCCTTTTTCGCCCAAGGCTTTTTTCAGCATTTCGCCTGCAGATTTTCCGACATCTTCATCATCAGCGCCTACAAATGAAGTAATGTATTCACTGCCGCTTTCATCAATATTCATGGCACCCATGACAACAGGGACTCCGGCTTCATGTGCTGCTTTTACAGCAGGAATGATGGAAGTTCCATCTACGGGATTTAAAACAATGCCATCTACTTTCTGTGATACGAGAGAGTTAATCTGATCTGTTTGCTTACTGGGGTCCCACCCACCGTCCAGTTCAATCAGTTCGATTCCAAGTTCTTTTGCTTTTTCTTGTATTCCCTGTGCAAAAACTTTTACAGCCGGCGCACTGAGCTGACAATAAGCAACACCTATTTTTAAATTGGCCGTGGTACTTTTAGTTTCGCCTGAAGCTTCTGCTGACTTTGTATCGGCAGTATTGGAAGCAGCTGCAGTAGATTTTTCAGCAGTATCCTTTGGGGCAGAAGCACATCCAGCCAAAAGTCCGGTAACCATTGTTGCACACATTAGAACAGATAATAATTTTTTTTTCATAATTCATTCTCCTTTTAATTAAATATATTTATTTATAAAGTTTCTTGAAACCATTTGGATATGTCTTCAAAAACAATCTGCCGGTTGGGGTCCATTGGGATATTATGATCAATACCTTCATAGATTTTTATTTTTTTTATGGAAGATGCAGCCGCTTGATACATCTGCATGGATTCCTCAGCGGGTACCAGTTCATCCTTTTCACCATGTGCAAAGAAGATGGGATGATGAATGGAACCGCATTTTTCAATTGGTCTGTAACTCATCATATTACGAAGAGATGATAGTGAAACGAATGCGTTGATGTCATTATTCAGGAAGCTGTCTAGTTGGAGATTCTTTTTTTCTTCTTCACTGGAATGATACATTTCCAGTGTATGAATCAACTGGGATTTTCCAGTTGCAGCTGTAATTTCTTCATCTTTTTCTAATATTTTTAGAAAATATTGAAAATCCCCCTCATTTCTGGACCAGACTCCTTTCATCCATTCATAACAATTTCCGATACCAGACATGGAGACAGTACTTTTAATTCGTGTATCGATGCCGCTGACATATACTGCAGTCGAGGCGCCCATGCTGATTCCGGCAACTCCGATTCGATTTTTATCTACGCAGGGAAGTGTAGAGATATATGAAACTGCGCTTAAAAGATCTTCCGGCCATTGTGTTGCACAGTACAATTCATATCGGTCCGGATCCAGTGAACTGCATCCTCTAAAATCAAATCGTGCAGTACAAAATCCACTTTGAACCAGGTGGTCTGACAAAACATCAAGCCCGTCATTCTTATGTCTGGAATGTCCGTGACAGAGTAAAATGATGGGGAGCTTCTGTTCTAAGAATTGTTCATCAATATTGATAACCATGGATTTTTTAACACCGCAGCTGTAAAAATATTTTCTGAATTCCATAAGCATTTCTGTCCTTTCTTTTAATAGTTTAAGTATAGCATAGTAAAATTTTTGATTCAATTCTATTTTACTACCAGTTAGTAAAACGTTTAACTGATTTATTTACTTGCTTTTGCTTATCGGCTTTAGTATACTGAGGTCAATAAAATCTGAAAGATTAAATATGTGAAAGGAGGTCTTCAATATGGCAAATATCAAGGATGTAGCTAAGCGCTCAGGTGTTTCAATCGCTACAGTTTCTAACTATATCAATAATAAAAAGAAGGTGGGGGAAGAGACGGCGGCCCGTATTGATGAAGCAATCAGGAGTCTGAATTATGTAGTCCATAATTCCGGAAGAGAACTTAGAATGCAGAAAAATAATGATATAGGTATTGTCTTTCCCAATATTTCCGATCCATATTTAGAAAAGATAATAAGTAGCATCAAGGGTTATTTCTCCCAGTATGATCAAAACTTTGTTCTTGAGTTATCGGATAATAATACGGAAAAAGAGACGAAAGCAGTTCTAAATCTCATAGGAAGGAGTGTTTCCGGGATAATACTATATTCCTGCCAGCCTGATAATTTGTCTATATTTGAAAAACTGGAGCGTTCCAGAATACCTTATGTTTTAATCGATCACAAACCGCAGGAGTTAGATTGTAATTTTATATCTGTGGATCATGAAGATTTATTTTACCGGCTTACGAAAGAAGTACTGAACAAAGGTTTCCGTAAAATATCTATGATCCTGGGGCCCTATGAATTTGCTGAAAACAGAATGGCTTTGAAGGGGTATCAGGAAGCATTTGTAGATAAGGACATTTCTTATGAGAAAAATATTGTGATTTCCACAACAGCGATTAGAGAGTGTGGATTTCGGGCAGGAATCCAGTTATTTGAAGGAGCAGATGATATACCCGATATTATTTTTACAACCTCTTACCGGTTGGCAGAAGGTATTAAATATGCTATGAAGATCTATCATATAGATGAACGGAAACATATATCAATTGTCACCACGGGTGATGCGGTAGATGATGTTTTTTATCACGATGAAATCATTATTAAGACATCCCGTTCTGCCTACAATATAGGAGAAGAAGCGGGAAAACTGCTATTGAAAAATATTAAATCTCCGATCGTATTTGAGAAAGAAGAATTGTGTTTTCAGGATAGTTTTCTCTTAAAAGATATTAAGGATTACCATGAATCTGCTGAAGAAAATAGCCTGATATTTGAAGATGAGATCTGTGTTCTATTATTAGACGATGAGAGTTCTGTCAGTGGTTTATCCAAGCTGCTGATTGATTTTTATGCAAAAGAGAAAATTAATGTACGCATAAAGAAGGTTCTTCCTGAAAATGCTTTTGAATATATTTGTGATTATTTTGAGAGTGGCAGGGATGACATAGATGTTATTTTATTCGATTTGCCCTGGCTTCCCTATTTTGCAGATAAGGGCTGCCTTTTATGTCTGGATGAAATGATGCAGGATTCTGATTTTCATACAGAACATTATCTCACAGGTACAATGGATCATTATAGTATGTTTAAAAACAGGCATTATGCACTACCTTATATGGCATGTACTCAGCTTTTGTTTTATAGGAAGAGTTTATTCCAGAGTGAAAGTATTGCCAGGGATTTGGATAAAAGATTCATGGTACCGCTAAAAATTCCACAAACATGGTTTCAGTTTAATACATTGGCAAAATATTTTACCAGGTCTTACAATCCGGATTCCCCGGTGCCATATGGGCATACTATGTCTATTTCTTATCCGGAGCAGCTGGTATGTGAATTAATGCCGCGAATATGGGATTATCATGGAGACTTGTATAACAGTCAAAATGATATTATTATAAATAACCATGCCATAAAAAAGGGACTGCGCAGCCTGTTGGAAGCTGTACAATATTCTACGCCTGAGTTTTTAAGTGACAGGCCATCGGATACCGTTCAGCATTTTATGGCTGGAGAAACTGCAATGCTATGTACCTTTTATAATTATGCAACAGATATTGTCGAACGTTCTAATTCCTCTATTGTAAATGATTTTGGATATACAACCCTTCCCGGCACTTCGGTTATGGCGGGGTGGTGTTTGGGAATCAGTCATAATTCAAAAAAAGCGGAACATGCATTTAAATTTATAAAATGGGCTTCGGGATCTGAGATTGCTATCGCACATACCATATTAGGAGGTCAGTCACCCAATATTTCCGTATATCGTAATTACGATATGGTTTCTTTATATCCATGGCTTCCAAAAGCATTGTGGGGATTTGAAAAATCTAAGAAAAGGCTGACACCAATAACGGCAGATGGGAAGATTATCAGTGAGAAAGGTGAGGAAGATAAAATATATAAATATTTGCTGCCTATGCTTAAAAAATTAGAATCGGGTAGTATACCGGATAAAGATGAGATTCAGGATATGATTAGCAGGATGCAGCGGGAGATGAACAGGCTGTTTATATAGTTTACAGAGGGTTTCGCTGAGTAAGGGGACGCTTTGTTTCAGCAGGTAGTGTACGAAAAGAAGGGGCGTGGAGGAATTACATGGACTCTGTCGGCTGGCCGCAGAACTGGCATTTTCTATCCTTCCGAAAGTGTTTTTTAGCGGCCAGCTGACGGAGTCAGTGAAAAAAATGTTCACCTACAACAACTGCCTGATATAATCAGCAGGCAGCATAGTCTTCTTTGCAGTCTGTTCAACAGACCATCCCTGCGCCAGACAGCGCTTTGCTGCGCTCTCCATACTTTCCGCCGCTTCAACGATATGCTGTTCAAAATCGTAAAACCGCATGACTCTCTGTCCCCACGGGTACTCCCTTATGCCATGTAAAAATTCAATTTCCGGAATAAGTTTTATTTTTTCGTACCATTTCTCTAGATCATTTGTTTCGAAGTACAATTGAAAATTGTTTTCTTTACTTAAAGGCTTCAGACCTGCATCCACTAATTCTGCATAATTGCTTTGTAAGGATAATCCACCTTCAAATGATACATGGGCACCTAAATCCATGGTTACCTTTTGTTCCATTACGGTTTCATAAAAATATTTTGATTTTTCCATGTTCTGAACTGCGATCAGCGTTCCACCATATTTCATTTCATTCACCTCCTTTGGCTGCCTACATTATATAATTAAAATTTAGATATTTCGTTGTAAAAATCGGACATGTTTTCTAAATACTGAGCTGGTGTAACACCGCAAATCAATTTAAAATCCCGGGTAAAGTGAGAATGGTCATAATATTCCATCAGGTCTGCCACATGAGCGATCGTTGTAGGTGCATTTGTATTTTGCAGTAACTGAATCGCCTTATTGACTCGGACTAAACGAGCAAAGGATTTTGTACTGGTTCCGATGTATTGTTTGAAAATCCTGTTTAAATGCCGTTCACTATAATGAACGGATTTTGCAATGTCTTTTGAAGATATCGAGCCGCCTGCCCGAATGATATGATTTGCGGCCATTTTTAAACTTTGGTTTTCTTGATACTGTTCATTTTCATAATTTTTTGCAATATACATCAGTAAGAGTTTGTCTAATTCAGAAAAAAGGAAATCAACACTCCCTGACTTTTCAATAATCTTAAAAATAAAATTCTGCAAACTTTTTTGAAATAAAGCCAGAGAAAATGTTTTGTCTGCCAGATCTGCCTGATTTTCTTTTATAAATGGAAAAAGCCCCCAGGGCTGAAATTCAATAATCAGGATCAATATGGCGTCTTTTGCCTGTTTACCCACTGTATTAGTTATTGTTGCAGCACCAAATAAATCTCCTTCCATCTTATTTCCGTCAAAATGAAAGACAAGTGTTGAACTTCCATGTGGAATAACCGTATATTGATCAGATATTATATTTTCGTTGGGAAAAGTAAGGGTATAATTTGATATGTATGGATTCAATGCTGTATCTGGGAGCACATATAAATAATCATCTGTTTTTAGTAAAATGCGTCTGTTGTCATAATAATTGCTGATTGCTGTCTTATCTATCATTCTTATCACCGCCTAAGCTATTATAGGAAAATAAGGCAGAAAATGTCAAGTAGCACTTATGTCTGAAGGACTGCAATCAGGAATGATCACTTAAAGATTACACATAAAAAGTTCTGGAATTATGTATTTGCAAGTGCTAAAATAAAAAGCAATGAAAATATGGAGGAAAATTAATATGAAAACAAATGAAATTAATATACGCGATCCTTTTGTCTTATTAGACGGAGATACCTATTACATGTATGGCACCAGAGGCCCCAGATGCTGGGGCAGTGATGACGGACTGGATTGTTATTACAGCAAGGATCTTAACGAGTGGACAGGACCGGTTGAAGTTTTCCATAAACCGGAGGGCTTTTGGGCAGATCAGAATTACTGGGCACCGGAGTGCCATAAATATCGGGGAAATTACTATATTTTTGCTTCCTTTAAGGCAGATGGGGTTTGCAGGGGTACCCAGATCCTAAGATCTGCTCATCCGCTGGGACCATTTCAAGTGCACAGCGAATCTCCGGTTACACCCAAAGAGTGGGAATGTCTGGACGGAACGTTATATATTGATTCCAGCCAGGTTCCTTACATCGTTTTCTGCCATGAATGGGTACAAATAGGTGACGGGGAAGTGTGTGCCATTGCATTATCTGAGGATTTGAAAAAACCCGTCAGCGAACCGAAGGTATTATTTAGGGCATCGCAGGCTCCCTGGATAAAGAAGCTGGATACGGACAGGCTTGGCAAGGACGTGGAATGTTATTGCACCGATGGACCCTTTATGCATCGCTGTCAGGACGGCACCTTATTAATGCTTTGGTCGAGCTTTGGAGAAGAAGGGTATACGGAGGCCATAGCCAGAAGCGATAATGGAGATATCTCAGGAAAATGGGAGCAGGAACCGAAACTGCTATTTAAGAAAGACGGCGGGCACGGGATGCTTTTTAAAACGAAAGAGGGAGCGTTGATGTTATCCCTTCATTCCCCGAATGAAACTCTTAAGGAACGGCCGGTATTTTATAAGATACAGGAAGAGGATGGGAAAATATACGTATAATGATGCAGGAGAAATATCTGAAAGGACGTAATACGAAGGGAGGCAATATGAGCAGGATATTGATTATAGAAGATGATGAAGCATTAAATACAGGCTTGAGCTTTGATCTGGAAGCAGAGAATTATGAAATAGTATCCGCCTTTTCCCTGGAGGAAGGGCGGAACATTCTGACAGAACAGACATTTGACTTGATTTTCCTGGATGTAAACCTTCCGGATGGCAATGGATTTCAATTTATACAGGAGTTGAAAATGACAAAGGATACTGCTGTTATATTCCTAACTGCCTGCGATATGGAAAGTGATGCCGTCAGAGGGTTTGACCTTGGAGCAGATGACTATATTACAAAGCCGTTTAGCATGGAGCTGCTTCGCAGAAGGGTTGCGGCGGTTTTAAAGCGGTGTTCAAAAACAGAAAATAAAAATCAGTACAGGGATTCTTATTTACAGATTGATTTTGACAAACCGGAAACCAGAATCAAGAATCAGGAGCTGCCACTGACACCAACGGAATATAAAATGCTGAAACTTTTAACGGCACATCCCGGACAGCTTCTGACGCATCAGGTAATGTTAGAACATCTGTATGACAGTGAAGGCAATTTTGTAGATAAACATGCCCTTGCGGTAAATGTAAACCGGCTTCGTTCCAAGATTGAAGATGATATCCATAAATATATCAAGACGATTTATGGTATGGGGTATCAATGGGCGGGTGAGAATCATGGGTGCTAAGTTTAAGCTGCAGACAGTATGGATTTACAAAATATTTTATGGAGCAGGTATTTTAATGCTTGCAATATTCGGCATTCTGGTTTGGAATGTGACGGATAATCCGTTCATGCGAGTGCTTTTGCTTGGATTTGGAATCGGATTTTTAGGAATTGGCGCAGTGGTAATTGCAGTTATGCGCAGACAGATAACAGGTTTTACAGATTCAATGAGTACCTGCCTGGATGAGATGCTGGATGAAAAGGAAAATATTGTGTTTGATGAGATCAGCGAGACACTTTTATCGAAGCTGCAGTCTAAACTGAGGAAGCTATATGAAATTTTACAGCGGCATAATCAAAACAGTCTGGAAGAAAAGAGGGCAATTCAGAGTCTGGTATCGGATATTTCCCACCAGACAAAGACACCCGTTGCAAATATAAAAATGTATGCCGGAATTTTGCAGGATCGGGAAGTAGAACGTGAAAAACAGAAAGAATTCCTGCATTCCATTACGGTTCAGGTAAATAAACTGGATTTTCTTATAAAAGCAATGATTAAAATGTCCAGACTGGAAACCGGCATATTTGAGATGCGGAAAAAAAGAGCTTCCGTTTACGAAACACTTGGAATGTCATTAAACAGCGTTTTTCCAAAAGCAGAACAGAAGCAGATCGATATATCGGTTGACTGTCCCGAAGATCTTTTCCTGTGTCATGATGTAAAATGGACGGCGGAGGCGATATCGAATATCCTGGATAACGGGGTGAAATATACACCGTGCGGCGGGAAAATTGCTGTTTTTGCAGAGCGGCAGGAGTTTTATACCAGAATCAGAATACGCGATACCGGCAAAGGGATTCCGGAAAAGAACCAGGCATCTGTTTTTAAGCGTTTTTATCGGGAAAAAGAAGTACATGAACAGGAAGGAGTGGGGATAGGCTTATATCTTACAAGGGAGATCATAACTTTACAGGGTGGGTATGTGGAAGTTAGATCCAAGCCCGGGGAAGGGGCAGAATTTATGATTTACCTTCCTAATTGAGATTATTTCCAAGGAGCATAGGGACAGATGTCTGCCCTTATGCTCCTTGTGCCGCCAGGCGTCACTTATGTATGCAGATTATCACAGTTTCGAGATAATCTGCTTTTGAGATAAGTTTGAGATAATTGAATGGTAAGATAAAGTCATCAAAAGAAAGGGGAACAATTTATATGAGTATTATATTAGAAACCAGGGAATTGAAAAAATATTATGGGATGGATCCAAATATCACAAGAGCATTGGATGGTGTAAATATATCAATAGAGCAGGGAGAATTTGTGGCAGTTGTGGGAACTTCTGGAAGCGGTAAATCCACATTGCTCAATATGCTGGGAGGCCTGGATATTCCCACATCGGGAAGTGTGCAGATCCGGGATAAGGAAATTGCAAAAATGAATGACGAACAGCTGACTATTTTCCGGCGACGCAATATTGGATTTGTGTTCCAGAATTATAATCTGGTTCCTATTTTAAATGCTTATGAAAATATTGTTCTTCCAGTGGAACTGGATGGCGGTACGATTGATAAACATTTTTTGAAGGACGTGGCTGGGATGCTTACCCTGGAGGATAAGCTTACTAATATGCCCAATAATTTATCCGGAGGACAGCAGCAGCGTGTGGCAATTGCAAGGGCATTGATTACAAAGCCGGCTATTATTCTTGCTGACGAACCCACTGGGAATCTGGACAGTAAAACCAGTGCAGATGTACTGGGACTGCTGAAGATGACAAGTGAAAGATTTCATCAGACAATCGTCATGATCACTCATAATAATGAGATTGCGCAGCTGGCAGACAGAATTATCAGGATTGAAGACGGAAGGATTGCCAATTAGGGGGGAAAACAGATGCTGGAAAATAATAATAAAAAAATCGTTGATAAACTGGCAAAGCGCAGTTTTTTCAAAAATAAAATGAGAAATATTGCAGCGGTGACAGCAATTGCGCTCACCGCACTGTTGTTTACCTCCATCATAACGATTGGAATCGGTGCATCCCAGTCAATGACTCTGACTAGCCAGAAACAAAAAGGCAGTAAGGCAGATGCAGACCTGCGTTACATGACGGCAGACCAGTTTCAGAAGCTGAAAGAAAGTGACATGGTGGAAACGGTGGGAGAGAGGCGTCCAATCGGTTTTCTGTCAAATACAAACCATCACAATGTTGAGCTGGACTATATGGATGCAGTAGAGCAGGAGCTGACCTTTAGTGTGCCTACCCATGGAAAGGCACCCCGGGCGGCGAATGAAATTGCAACTACTGATAGAGCATTGGAGGATCTTGGAATTACACCAGAGGTCGGGGCAAAGATCCCGGTAGAATTTGAACTCCGGGGAGAAATACACCATTTTGATATGGTATTGTCCGGCTGGTGGGAAGCTGGCGGCATGCCGGTCAGCATGATGATTGTTTCGGAAGCGTTTATGACGGAAAATGACGCATTATTTCCTTACACTTACCGCCAGGATCTGGAAATGGCAGGCACTTATTTCTCTGATATTGTATTAAAAAGTAATGCAAATATTCAGGATCAGTTATTTTCCTTTATCCGTTCAGTAGGAGGAGAACCTGAGGACAGAGAAGATCCTGATTATATTCTAAGTGCAGTGAATCAAGTCACAAATCCTCCGTTAAATATGAAACTGGTTATTGGTATTGCCGGCTTTGCAGTTCTTTTTATCATATGCGGCTATTTACTGATTTACAATATTTTTGATATCTCAGTAGCTCAGGATATCAGGCACTACGGACTTTTGCGTACGGTTGGATCCTCAAAAAAACAGATCAGGCAGATGGTAAACAGGCAGGCAGTGTGGCTTTCCTGCATCGGAATACCGATCGGATTGATATTAGGATTTTTCCTTGGGAAGAGTGTACTGCCTTCTGTAATGGATATGTTTGCGAATACAAATAAAGGAATTACCGTGGAAGTATCACCAAATCCCATAATTTTTATAGGAGCTGCACTTTTTGCCGTAATAACAGTTTATTTAAGTGTCCGCAAACCTGCAAAAAAAGCATCCAGAATCTCTTCCCTGGAAGCATCCAGATATGTGGGTGACAGCGCGGTATGTAAGAAAAAAACCAGCAAACGAAAAAATGGTTCCAGAATTACACATATGGCATGGGCAAATTTGGGTCGGAATAAGACCAGAACTGCATTTATCATGATTTCTTTACTGTTATGTACCGTGTTATTAAATTCTGTGTTCGTAATAGCCGGAAGCTTTGATACTGATAAATGGATCAAGTCCCTGAGTAAAACCGACTTTATTATTGCCAGTTCCAACACGTTTAATAATATGAAAGGGTTTATTCACCATGACGACGCGCTGGATGAAAATATGGTAAAGGCAGTGGAAGAACAACCTGGTGTGATAGATGGCGGACGTCTATTTAAAAATACACTGGATGATAAAAGTGTCAGCTTTGATTATGGTTTCAAGATCGTGGATACAGAAGAGAGTGACGGGTACAGTTATGGAATTACAGCAGAGGGTGAGTCTTTTACACTTGCAGATGATAAACGTCCAATGTGTAATGCATTTGGAATGTCAGATGCTGTTTTATCCAGAATGACTATTGTAAACGGCGAAAAAGACCTGAACGTATTGCGGGAGAAGCTGGCAGAAGGAAACTATATAATTGAAGGAGTCAGCGAGGTCCGGGGCAGTGGCAATGTTTCTGTCAAAGAATACAACTGTGAAATTGGCCAGAAGGTGGATGTTTATGTAGACGGAAAGAAGGCAAAAACATTTACGGTTTTGGCTCAGGCGCTTCTGAACGATGTAGAATATGAGGTTCCCTCAATTAATACAGGTGTAGTCCAGGTAGGAAATGACAGCCCGTATTTCTATATGTCTCAGAACGACTTTGAAACAATTTATCAAAATCCTACACTTTTGAGTTATTCCTTTAATATAGATCCGGAATATGAAATGCAGATGGAGGAATTTCTGGATGATTATATTCAGAATGAAAATCCAAACGGAAGCTATAATTCCGTTAGCCTGCTAAAAGCAGATGTAAAGAAAACCCAGCAGGTAGTGTACGTCATAGGTGGTATTATAGGAATTGTAATGGGAATCGCCGGCATAATAAACTTTATAAATATGGTTATCACCAGCATTATCACCAGACGTCATGAATTTGCAGCAATGCAGAGTATCGGTATGACGAAAAAGCAGTTAAACCGGATGATGACCCTGGAAGGAATATACTATGCTTTGGGTGCAGGTATCCTTGGAATCATCAGTTCAGGAATTTTAGGAGTGACGCTTGTGCGGATGATCAGTTCGAATATTTGGTTTATGACCTTCCATCTGAATATCATTCCGGCAGTGATTATCTGTGTTGTCTTTCTGCTGATAGCCATTATTGTGCCAACAATATCGCTGAAAATATTTCATAAAGGAAGTATTGTTGAGCAGCTGAGAGAAACAGAATAAATATGTGAAGGTACTGCAGTATGGATGGGAAAGCATCTGTGCTGCAGTTTTGTATTAGTCAGAATTGTCGAACGCTAACTGAACAAACTCTAACTTAAGGGTATCATGATTCTGCTTATATCCGGCCGGGAAGCAGGCATCGAAGTATTTATACAATATAATCTGGAAGAGGGTATCTTTCATGATCGAATTGTTGAAAATCTACAGAAACGTTTTAACTTGAATTATGATATCGCTGAAAAATACTATGAGAAATACAAGTAACATGGTGGAAAGCTGTTGCAAAAAAGGCATTAAATGCCGTTTCATGCATCAGCTTTTTTATTTGCGGCAGTGACCTAAACACGGTAATACTTCTAGGTTCGTTTGGCAAAAGGCGCGTTGGTCAGATACCCCGCAGTTTCCTGCGGGGTATCTGACTTTGCAGAGAAAAAGAGGAGTGATGGAAATCAAAGAGATGAATTGTTAAAAATCAAAGGAAAGATTAAATTTTGTAGTTGTGATCCGGGGATAGTTTTTATAAAGTAGAGTCAAATACTCTGTCTTAATCTGCAGGGTATTTAAGTCTGGCAGTGAATAATTGCAATGCAGGTATTTTTACCTGATTCGCTGTCTGGGGGAATTAATAGAACAGAAATGGAGAAATACAAGAATGAAAGAATTACATATGATTTGTAACGCACATCTGGATCCTGTCTGGCTGTGGGACTGGGAAGAGGGGATAGCAGCGGCATTATCTACTTTTCGGATAGCAGCCAGATTCTGCCAAGAATATGATGGCTTTATTTTTAATCATAATGAAGCATTACTGTATCAATGGGTAGAAGAATATGAACCGGATTTATTTCAAACAATTCAGGATCTGGTGAAAGGAGGAAAATGGCATATTATGGGTGGATGGTTTTTACAGCCGGACTGCAATATGCCCTCCGGGGAGTCTTTTGTTCGTCAGATGGAAGCGGGAAGAGAATATTTTGATGAGAAATTCGGAGTACTTCCCAAAACAGCAGTGAATTTCGATCCTTTCGGACACTCCAGGGGGATGGTACAGATTATGCACAAGGCAGGGTATGATTCCTATATTTTCTGCCGCCCGTCCCAGGAGGACTGCCAGCTTGCGGATGATGACTTTTTATGGATTGGGTTTGATGGTTCCAGTATAAAAGGACATCGTTCCAGTGAACATTATAATTCACTGATGGGAGAAGCGGGAAAGAAAATCACAGAGTTTCTGAAGAGCCACCGGGAACAGGAAACGGGATTGCTTCTGTGGGGAATCGGTAACCATGGGGGCGGACCTTCTCATGTGGATATGGCGCAGATTCTAAATAAAAGAAAGGAAAATCCCCAGTGTGAACTGAGACATTCTATTCCGGAGTCCTACTTTGAGCAGATTGAAAATGAACATAAAATTCTGCCTGAATATGATCGTGATCTGAATCCCTGGGCAGTAGGATGTTATACTGCCCAGATCAGAATCAAACAGATGCACAGAAAACTGGAAGGACTGCTGTATATGACGGAAAAAATGGTATCTGCAGCAGTGTTCCAGAAAAAGATGAAATATCCCGAAGAAGAGCTAAAAGAAGCAGAAAGAGCATTGCTTACTGCTGAATTCCATGATATTTTACCCGGCTCAGCGGTGAAGTCAGTGGAAGAGTCCGGTATACGGATCATGAACTATGGCATGGAACTGCTGGAAAAACAGAAAAACAGAGCATTTTTTGCCCTGGCGCAAGGGGAGCTGCCGGCAAAAGAGGGAGAATATCCCATATTAATTTACAATCCCCATCCCTATCCGGTAAAAGGAGTAGTAACCTGTGAATTCCAGATGCAGAATCAGAACTGGGATTCCAGCTTTGGAATGCCAAAGATCTGTTATAGGGATACAGTGATTCCATGCCAGGTAGAAAAAGAAGCGTGCAATATGAATCTGGACTGGAGAAAAAAAGTAGCATTTTACGCTGAACTGGAACCCATGCAGATGAACCGGTATGACTGTACGATCAGGTTTATGGAGAAGCAGCCAGAAATGGAGCGGCAGGAACAAAATACAGAGATTTCTTTTACCGGGGAGCATATAGAGGCTGTGATCAGCAAAAAAACAGGATTGATGGATTCCCTGAGAATAGACGGAATTGAGTATCTGAAGAAAGGGGCATTTGGGCTTTCCGTGCGGGACAGCGGATTTGATCCCTGGGCAATGAATGTGCAGAGCTTTCCAAAAGAGGAAGGCAGATTTTTGCTGATGGAAAAAGAGGAAGGTGCGGTTTTCTCCGGTGTGGATGCCCAGTTGGAAAGTGTGCGGATTATCGAGAACGGCCAGGTTCGAACCATAGTGGAAGCTTTATTTCGATATCATAATTCCAGAGCAGTGATACATTATATATTGCCTCAAAAAGGAAAGGATGTGGATCTGGAGATTTCTGTGGAATGGATGGAAAAAGGCAAAATGCTAAAACTGGAAATACCCACCTGCCTGAATGGAGAAAATCTTTGTGAAACGGCTTATGGTGTTCAGATATATGAAGCAAGTGAGAAAGAAAGAGTGTTTCAAAGATGGTGCGGTGTTTTTGATAAAGAAAAAGATGGTGCATTAACCTGTATTAATAACGGATGCTATGGGGGAGATTTCCGGGATGGAACCATGAGGATTTCCCTGATCCATTCCGCAGCTTATTCTGCACATCCCATTGAAGAGAGGACTTTGCTGGACCAGGACAGGAGTATTCCATGCATGGATCAGGGCGAACGAAACTTCTGTTTCCGCCTTGGGGGAGGAAGCTTTAAGCAGCGCATGGAAAATGTGGCATCAGAGGCTGCAATATTCCAGGAAAAACCGTTGGCGGTAGCATTTTTTCCAACAGAAAAGGCATCTGTAAAAAAGAAATGGATTGTAATCTCAGACCCCGGCTGCATTCTGGGGGCAATGAAAAAAATCCGGGGAAGTGATACATACCTTATGCGGTTATTTGAAAGTACCGGAATGGCAAGAGAGGTAACCGTCAGTCTCTGGGGTGAAGCAAAAAAAAGGGTATGGTTGAATCCCTATGAAATTAAAACGCTGGAACTGGATCCGGAAACATGCCGTATGGCTGAATGTCCGATGATTCCTTCCGTTATCCCGAAGATAAAAAAATAAAATTTAAAATGGAGGAAATAAAATGCAATATCAGGTCGTATTTAAACAGTTTCATGGAAGTATACCGGTTAAGGAGGAACGCTGGGAGCCGGACAGAGGGGAAAATGAACAGTGGAAAGATCTGGAACAATTTCCCTGCAGGATTCAGTGTATCCGAAGTGACGAAGGCAATGAGCAGCGTTTTCTTATACGCACGGAGATGATACATCGTCTGGAAGAGCCGGTTTCTATCTCTTTGGAATTTATAAAAGAAGGCTGGACAGGACGAGAATATGTATTTATGCCGGCAGCTGTTTATGACGGGAACAGGATGAAAAGCAAGCGGCTTTCCTATCCTCCTTATCACGTAGGAAAGACTGAGGAGGGATGGGACCGGGTAATTACAGACATTCCCCATCTCAATTATAAGGGGGAAACTTCCAGTATCCAGCTGCGGTCCGGTGATATGAGTACTCCTGCCATGGGATATTTTCAGGAGGACCGAAAGGAAGGTGTTCTGATTCTGGCAAATCATATGGTGCATGGGAGATATACCGGATTTACAGTAACAGACAATGTAGAGAGAGCTGTTTTTGGGGTTTCCTGTCCGGCTGTCAGAGAAGAGAAAAAATACTTTTTTGGAGAGCTCCCCGATGGATCCGGTTTTTATCCAACCTGTGAGGCGCCATCGGATGATGTGGGAATGATATTGCTGGAAGGGGAACGATTGGAAATGGAAATTCGGTATTATCAGTTTCCCGCCGATAATCTAAATCAGTATTTTATGAAATTCAATGAACTGCGGGAAGAAATGGAAACGGGCCAGGAGTTCTGTGACATCCCATTTTCAAAAGCTTATGATGCAGTCAAAGATAAATATAACAAGATGAATTTTACGGAAGAGGGATATTTCCGTGTGGGGACAGAGAATGATGTTCCGCCTTCTTTCTGGCAGGCAGGCTGGGTGGGGGGAGGTATGAATACTTATTCATTCCTTCTGGAAGACAAGGGGCTGGCACGCAGTCAGTCAGTTTCCAGCCTGAAGTTCATCACGAAACACCTGCAGCGGGATAATGGGTGGTATATCCCGATGTATGCAAATGGGCAGAGCTATGGAGATGACTTTCTGAATGAAAACAGTCCGGTTCTTTTGGTGAGAAAAGATGCAGATCTGTTATATTTTCTTCTGAAACAGGCTTTTTATCTGAAGCGTCATGGGGAAATGACAGAAGAAATGCAATGCAGTATAGCATGTCAGGCAGATGCATTCGTGCGGTTTTTTCGAAAGAACGGACAGCTGGGACAATTTATTAACATGCAGCAGGAAACGCTTTTACAGGGAGATACGGCAAGTGCAGCCATTATTTGTGCAGCGCTGGCTTTGGCTTATGAATATTTCCAAAAACCAGAATATCTGGAAACAGCCGAAGCACTGGGGGATCTCTATTGGGAGGACTATTTGAAAAAAGGGATGATGAACGGAGGACCCGGAGAAATCTGTCAGGCACCGGACAGTGAATCTGCATTTGGTTTTCTGGAATCCTGTGTACAGCTTTATGAGACGACGGGAAAAGAAAAATGGCTGCAGGCGTCCAGAGAAGCTTTTGAATTGGCGGTCACCTGGGTAATGAGTTATGATTTCCACTTACCGGAGAGAAGCACCGCGGCAAAAATGAGGGCTCACACCAGGGGAACCATATTTGCAAATGCCCAGAATAAACATTCCGCACCCGGAATCTGCACCCTGTCCGGAAATTCAATGCTGAAACTTTACCGCTATACGGGGGATCAAAAATATTTGAATTGGATGAGCCGGATCAGCCATGCATTGGCACAGTTTGTTTCCCTGCAGGAAAGACCCGTTGATACATTGGCAGGGCGTGCACTTCCCGCCGGATATTTCAATGAAAGAGTGCAGACCAGCGACTGGGAAGGAAAGGAAACAATAGGAGAATTTCTGTATGGTTCCAACTGGCCCGAAGTGTCAATGCTTCTGACCTATGTAGAGATTCCGGGAATTTATCTGGATCTGGACCGAAAAGTACTGCAGTGCTCGGATCATGTCAATGCTCAGATTATAAAAGAAGACGAGAGAGAAATACTACTGCAAATCTCAAATCCTACCCGTTACAATGCAGTAGTAACATTAATGGCGGACCATAGCCGGAATCCTGCTTCTATGGGCCATCTGTATTATGAAGACATGAGGAAAATCGAAATTTGTGCCGGTATGGAACGAAATGTAATAATAGAGAAATAAACCTGCAAGATGTATTTAGGAAGCAGTGAACCGATATACAAAAAAGAATATCAAAAAGTATTTTATAATAGGAAGAGAGGTAGAATAATGACACCAAGAGAACTGGTATATGCAACACTGGAATTCAGAAATCAGACCGGAATAGTACCGCGGCAGATGTGGACACTGCCATGGAGCGAGTGGAATCACCAGGAGATGGTTAATAAGATACACAGAGATTTTCCCGATGATATAATTGGAGCAGTGTGCAATTTTAAGGAGAAAACGATTGAAGAAGGGGAGCCGTACAGATATGGAATCAGCCGGGATGCATGGGGCTGTATTGTTACCAATATTCAGGAAGGAGTTATCGGTGAAGTGCGGGATGCACTGGTTCAGGATGATGACTGGGAGGATGCGGATAAGATTCACATCCCCGGGGAATGGCTGAGTTTTGACCGGGATCAGGTGAATCAATTCTGCAGAAGCACGGATCGTTTTGTGACTTGCGGATGCTGCCCAAGGCCCTTTGAACAGCTGCAGTTTATCAGAACAACGGAGAATCTCTACATGGATTTAATGGACATTCCGCAACGGATGAAAAACTGGATGGGAAAAATGCATAGTTTTTATTGCGAATTGCTGGAGGAATGGGCTAAGACAGAAGTGGATGCGATCAACTTTATGGATGACTGGGGAAGCCAGAGCAGTCTGCTGATTAATCCCCGGATTTGGCGTGAAATCTTCAAACCTATGTATCAGGATTATATTGAAATTGCCAAAAGACATCATAAAAAAATTTTTATGCACTCTGACGGATATATTCTGGATATCTTACCGGATTTAGCAGAAATGGGGCTGGATGCTGTCAATTCCCAGATCTTCTGTATGGGTGTAAAGAATCTGGAACCTTTGGCGGGAAGGATCACGTTCTGGGGTGAAATGGACCGGCAGCATCTTCTGGTTGAAGGAAGTCCCGCCGATATCCGGGATGCAGTGGAAGAAGTGCGGGAGACTCTGTGGAAACGCGGCGGATGCATTGCCCAGTGCGAATTTGGTCCGGGAGCAAAACCGGAAAATGTATATGA
Source organism: Robinsoniella sp. RHS (assembly GCF_001029355.1). Taxonomy (NCBI): domain Bacteria; kingdom Bacillati; phylum Bacillota; class Clostridia; order Lachnospirales; family Lachnospiraceae; genus Robinsoniella; species Robinsoniella sp. RHS. The sequence goes on along the minus strand of NZ_JNGB01000020.1, from coordinate 268,084 downwards.
AGTATTTCAGGCATGGGCAGGGAAAAAGGAAGGAGAAGTTGGATGATGAATAATCAGGTAACAGATCAGGCAGCAAATCCGATAACAAACCAAAACACGGTCCGGATGTCAAAAAAGGAGCGTGTCTGGGCGGCAATACGACATATGGAAAGTGACAGAGTCCCAAAAGGGGAATTATATATTCAGCCACAGATCGCCAATAAACTTCTGGGAGAGGATTATCCGACGGATCACCAGCATTTTGAAAGAGACAAAAAGGTACGGGAATTACTGCATATGGATCTGGTCAATGTGGGGGACTGGCCGGAATGGGAGATAGGTCAGACGGATGACGGCAAAAAAGTGCTGCAAAGTGTGTATGGACAGACTTTCCTGGCCGGAGAGGAGAGTAAGTGTCTTTTGAAGCCTCCGGTTGATATCGAGGATGCCGAGGAATATCAGGAGCCGGATATTGCCAGGGTAACCGGGGAACTGGTTGAAAAGTACGCAAAGGAGACGGATTTCTTTGTGTTTGCCCAGGTGGGTGGACCAATCTCTATGCTGAATGAAATGTATCCCATGGAAGACTATATGGTGAATTGCATTACATATCCGGAGGAAACCCATATATTAACGGAAAAAGTAATTGCTTTTGAGATAAAAAAAGCAAAATTATTCCTGGATAAGGGGGCGGATGCCATTCTTATTGCGGACGATATGGCATTTAATACCGGAGTATTTCTGCCTCCCTACGTGATGGAAGAGAATGTATATCCGTTTTATAAGCAGATGATTCGGGAAATCAAGGCATATAAAAATATTCCGGTATTTCTTCACAGCGACGGGAACCTGAACAGCGTTATGGACGATCTGGTGGAATGCGGATTTGACGGCATTCAGTCCCTGCAGCCTTCTGCCGGTATGGATATCCGCAGGATTAAGGATAAATATGGTGACCGGCTGTGTCTGTGGGGAAATATTGATCTGGACTATATCATGTGCTTTGGCACCGTGGAAGAAGTGCAGGCAGATGTCCGAAAAACCATAGAGGCAGCAAGCCCCGGAGGCGGTTTTATTCTCTCTACCTGTAATACGATGGTGGATATAATTCCGCCGGAAAATATTTTGGCGATGATCAGGGAAGCTGATATCCAGTCTGGCGATGATCAGGGAAGCTGATAGCCATTGTGAATAAGGTTAATTTTTGAAAGTACAGATTTGAAAGTCCATTTTCTCTATAAAACAAAGTAATTGCAGGATTTAAAAGTTGTAAAAAAGGAAGAAATGCGTGAGAATATGCACAGAGCGGCAGTGAGTTTTGTAAAACAATGAAACCGCTGATAAAATGGAAAGGGGAAGAGGGTTGAAAGAAAATTTTAATAAAGAAAGGAAGCCACGGTGTGATTCTTCCAACCTGTTTATTGTGGCAGTATTGCAGGCAAGACTGCAATAAGCAATGGGTATAAAGATGAAGGAAAAACGTAAAAGAGGACGCGTTTCCAGAAAAAAGAATACGACATTAACCATAATGGCCCTGCCGGCAGCCGTAATTCTTTTCCTGTTTTCTTATGTTCCTATTGCAGGACTGATTATTGCTTTCAAAGATTTTCGGTATGACAAGGGATTTTTAGGAAGTGACTGGATCGGATTTAAAAATTTTGAATTTTTCTTTAAATCTAACGATGCGTGGGTAGTACTTAGAAATACGATTGGACTGAATGTACTTTTTATCGGTATAACCCTGGTTGTTTCAGTGGCAATTGCCCTGATGATGAACGAAGTGCGAAGCAGAAAAATGATTAAGGTAACACAGACGATCATGTTTTTCCCATATTTTATGTCGTGGGTAGTAGTGGGTTATCTTTTGTATGCGTATTTGCATCATGACTATGGTATCATAAACCAGCTGCTGCAATTTTTGGGGCTGCACAGTATTTCGTGGTATGCACGGTCAGAATACTGGCCGGTAATACTGACTTTTATGTATGCGTGGAAGATGGCGGGCTACTACAGTGTAATCTATTATGCAGGTCTGATGGGAATTGATGATACCTATTATGAAGCAGCAGCTCTGGATGGAGCAAGCAGATGGCAGATGGTATGGAAGATAACGCTTCCAATGCTGAAAGGAATTATTATAGTAATGGTAATTCTTCAGGTAGGAAGAATTATGTATGCGGATTTCGGACTGTTTTTCAATCTGACAAGAGACCAGGGTGCACTTTATGCAACTACAGATGTACTGGATACTTACATATACAGGGCACTGCGTGTAACCGGTGATATCGGAATTGGTTCCGCTGTGGGATGTTTCCAGGCAGTGATAGGATTTGTACTGATTATGGGCTCCAATCTGGTTGTACGGAAACTGGACAAAGACAGTGCATTATTTTAAATGGGAGGAATAAAGATGAAGAAAGATTTATCATTAGGCCCTAAAATAATCATTTATGCATTTCTGGGTCTGTGTTGTTTACTATGCGTAATTCCCATTATCACGGTGGTATCCATTTCCTTTTCCAGTGATATCCGAATCATGAAAGAGGGCTATGGAATTTTTCCAAAAGGCATGACGCTGGATGCGTATAAATTTGTATTTAAGGATGCGGCTGCAATACTCCGGTCTTATGGTGTGACGATTTTAGTTACAGTTCTGGGGCTTGTAATCGGGCTCACACTGAATTCCATGATTGCATATGTCCTGTCCAGAAAAGACTATGCCTGGCGCAAACCGCTGACGGTATTTCTGATTATTCCCATGGTGCTGAATGGCGGTATGGTTCCTACCTATATATGGCTGACAAAATACCTGCATTTAAAAAATACGATCTGGGCAATGCTGCTGCCTATGCTGATTGTTCCATGGTTTATCATCTTAATGCGAACATTTTTCACCCAGCTTCCGGCATCGCTGATGGAAGCAGCCACCGTGGATGGTGCAGGGGAGCTGACAATATTTACGAAAATTGTATTGCCCCTTGCAAAACCCGCCCTGGCAACGGTAGGGATGTTTATAACATTGAATTACTGGAATGACTGGTTCCAGCCGCTTATGTATATTGATAACCGGGAGCTTTATAATCTCCAGTACCGGCTTTATGTTCTGATGCGGGATGTACAGGAAATGATCAAGAATTCAGCAATATCCGGAATGGGAATCAGCATGGTAGACATGCCCACGGAATCTATGCGTATGGCGATGTGCGTGATTGCAGCAGGACCTATGCTGGCTGTATTCCCGTTTTTCCAGAAATATTTTGTAAAAGGATTGACTGTCGGAGGCGTAAAAGGCTGATAAAGAATGTAAATTGCTATGTCAATTACATATAAATTTTATGAGGAGGAATAAAGATGAGAAGGAAAAATTTGATTGCTCTTGGAATGGCAGCAGTAATGGTAATGGGGACACTGGCTGGATGCAGCGGAAACAGTAATTCAGAGAAAAGTGCCCAAACTGACGCAAAAGCGGAAAGCGGCAGTAAGACTGGCGGCAAAAATGACGTATCGGAAGAAGGAGACGGCGGCGGAGCGGAGAAAAAAGAAGACAAGGAAGTTGTCAATTTGAAAATTCATACACCGGTTCCGGAGCAGACAGACGGAAAGGCAGTAATGGAAGCACTGAATGAGTATACGAAAGAAAAAATAGGGGTAACCGTAGACTATGTATTCCATGGAGGCGCTTACGGTGATAAAATCCAGACCATTATTGCATCCGGTGAAGAGTATGATGCCTGCTTTACGTCAAACTGGCTGAATCCTTACAATACCAATGTGGTAAAAGGTGCATTTATAGATATTACAGAGCTGCTGCCAAAGGCTGCACCGGAACTTCAGAAGGCGATTCCGGACTATATATGGACGGCAGCTACAGTAAAAGGCGGAATTTATGCAGTACCAAACCAGCAGATTGTGGCCCGCCAGATCGGTGCACTGATGCCAAAAGACTATGTGGACGGAACAGCAACAGATATTAGTACAGTTAAAAACCTCACAGATTTGGGTGAGTATGCACAGAAAGCCTTTGATCAGTTTGGTGCAAAGGTAGGAGGGGTAAATCGTGCCCAGGCAGCGGATTACTGCGGATATGAATATATCAGCGATTACATGGCAGCCGGTGCGATTAAGATGGATGATACATCCGCTAAGGTTGTAAACTTCTATGCAACAGATGAATGGAAAAATATGCTGAATGAGCTGGTCAGTCTGAATGAAAAAGGGCTTCTGGACGGCGAATGCGGATATATGGATGAATACGGCGAGAGCCAGCGTGTTGCAAAAAAGACGTCTGCCTTTTATTCCGGAACTTATAAGCCCGGTGTGGAAGCCGAAGAATCCGCAAGAGCAGGATATGAATGTGTAATGGCTACGGCGGCAACGGATCCTTATATTTCCACTAACAGTGTAATTGCAACCATGTATGGCATTTCCACAACCTCCAAACATCCGGAAGAAACACTGAAGTATCTGGAACTGATCAACACAGATCCTTATGCCATAAATTTGATTTCCTACGGTATCGAAGGAACACATTATAAAAAGACCGGTGAGAATACAATTGAACTGATTTCTGACAGCGGTTATTCCCATGGTCAGTCGTGGGCATTGGGAAATGTATTCAACACCTATGCACTTGCCGGACAGCCGGAAGATATCTGGGAGCAGACCAGGGCACTGAATGACAGTGCGAAGACATCTCCGATCCTTGGTTTTTCCTTTGATCCGGAGGCAGTCAAAATGGAAGTGACAAATGTGTCTAAAGTTGTAAAAGAGTATGAAAGCCTTGTGGGCGGTGAGCTGCCTGTGGAAGAAACGAATGCCGAATTCCTGGAAAAATTAAATGTGGCAGGAATTGATAAAGTGATGGCTGAAATGCAGAAGCAGATTGATGAATTCCTCGCTTCAAAATAATAAGATATACAGAGATAAATATGTAACGCCGCGGGTAGATGAAGCTTTCCACCCACGGCGTTTTCATGGAAAAAGAAGAAAGTGATAAAAAAAGAAGTCTTTGCCACAATTTGTAGTTGCAAAAAGAAGGGTTCTGTTAGAAAATTATTATAAAATTAGCTGACAGGGGGAAGTGAAATGAAATTGATGGAAAGCTGCAAGGGATATCTTGCTCGTAAGTATAAAGACCAGAAGCAGATGGAGAATCAAAAATTATTTCGCAGAATTTTTCTTGGGATTTCCGTAAGTATGCTGGTAGTGATTCTGGCGGGTTCGGGATGGATGTACCGCATGGTGAAAAAGGTCATTATCGATCAGAATATCCGGATGTCCATGCAGGCATTTTCACAGGTGCAGACGGATTTTGAGGAAGCCAACGGCACAGCCAATATGATTGCCACCCAGGTAATGCTTGATGACGTCTGTTCCGAACTGCTGACAGCCGTTTCGGGACAGACGCTGAACAGTATCACCCTGAGCAAGGTGCGCAACCAGCTTTCTCTGTACCAGAATACGAATCCCGAAGTTGAATCCATCTATATTTATAATAATGACCTGGATCTTTTTATCACCTCCGGAAGCAGGTTTGGGGCAGTGGGAAAAGCAGAATATTCTGATCAGAATATAGTAAGCATCTTAGAAAATCCGCAAAAGTATCATACACAAAATCTGATCCGCAGAGAGATGACAACGAAATATTCCAATCAGACAGAGAAAAAGGAGGTTGTCTATTCTTATCTATTATATGCAGCAGAACAGAAAAAAACGGGAAGTGTGGTTATTGTCAATATGAAATTTGATAAGATGCTGCAGGAAATTCTGGATATGGAGATTCTGAAAGACAGCCGGATGCTTATTATCGATGAAAAGAATGAAAGGCTTGTGGATTTACAGACCTATCCGGTCCAAGAGACTGCGAAGATGAGGGAAACGGTACTTCAATTGGCGGAAAAAGGGATTAAGTATCAGGAAGCAGTGGTGGATGGAGAGAAATATTTTTTCTCCTATCTTTTTTCAGGCAAAAGCCAATGGAATTATGTCAAAATTACCAGGTGGAATTCAATGTTCCATGTTCTTCTGGACCTGCGCCGCTGGATCGTGGGATTTACGCTTACTATTGTAATTGCGGTCGTTGTAATAGCCCTGGCTAATTCAGTAACCATTTTGAAAATACATAGAAGGCTGGAAAAAAAATATGCCCTGTCTGAAAGGCGTTCGGACCGGTATCTTCTGAGAGAAGGATTCTTAAGCGATTTTCTTCACAACAGAAAGCTTTTTGGAAAAAACCAGCTGCGTCAGCAGATAGATAACTTTGGATTCTCCGTTGACGAAAACCAGAAGTATGCCGTGTTGATTTTACAGTTGGAAGCGTACAAAAAATTCCGGGATATTTATGGAAAAACCGGTACCTACGATATCAAATATGGCTTTCAGAATATATTTGAAGAAACTTTTGGGAAGTATTTTCAGGTAATGGGATTAATTAACCGGGATCACACACTGACGTTTCTTCTGGAAACAACGCAGGAGGATGGAATGCAGGAGAAGATCAGTGAGTGTTTCCACGCGTTCTGTGAAAATGTGAAAGTTTTTATTGAATGGAATTTTTCCCTGGTCGGATCAGAAGAAACTGTTAATCTGGAAAAGGTTCCGGAAGTGAACAGCAATCTGAAAACGGTTATGCAGGAAAGCTTTTTTTATCCGCCGAATACTTATTTTACATACGAACAGATTCAGACAGAGCATGGAGAACAGGCGGAGTTCCAGCAGCTGGAGGCGGGCAGCCTGCCTAAGGCAGTTCGTTCCGGACAGGATGTGTGGGAGGTCTACCAGAGCTTTACACAGAAACTTAAAAAGTGCAGTATGGTGGAATATATGAATGCGATTATCTGGCTGGGCATAACTGTTGTCCGTAGTGTAAAGGACTTTTCTTTTTATGAAACCGAAGCAAATGACTTCTTAGTTCAGCTGACAGCATGTGAAAAGGCTGCTGAAGTGGATGAACTGTTCCTACAGCTTTTTGAAAAAATACATGAAAAGCAGGAAAAGGCAGCAGTTAAAAAAGGAGTGATCGGGAAGCTGGATGAAGTAAAAAAATATATTGAAGAAAACTTTTCCGATCCTAATCTCACACTGGAACAGCTGGGAGATGAATTCAGTGTATCACCAAATTATTTAGGAAGGCTGTTTAAAAAAGATATGGGAATGTCTGTGGCGGATTATATAAATGGGGAACGCCTGCAGTGGGTGTTAAAGGAATTGGAGAATACAGAGCGGGCAGCAAAAGATCTTGCAGAAAAATGCGGATTTGTGAGCACAAATTATTTTTATACTTATTTCCGGAAAAAAATAGGCGTGACCCCGCAGGCATACCGGGAAAAATTCAGGGAACAAAAAGGAGTTAAATAAAGCCTCGAATTGTTTGCAGTATATTTGCCCCGAATTCATGTTACGTAGCCCGCTACGCGCCCTTCATTCGGGACAAATCTACCACAAACTGTGATGCACATCTGTCAGAAAGCAATTTTAAAACACGCTCTAAAGTTGAAAGAAAATTATGATATAGAAAGGAAGCCACGAGATGATTCTTTCAACTTGTTTTTAGTGGCTGTGTTGCAGGCTAACCTGCAATATGTGACGGGTATTAATATGACACACAAAGAACGTTTTATAAAGACCTTACAATGTGAGGATATCGGGGGAAGGGTGCCCCATTTTGAACTGGTATTTTTCCTTACCATGGAGGCACTTGGAAAGGTACATCCCAGCCACAGATTCTATGAACAGTGGAATCAGATGAGTTACACGGAGCAGAAGCTTCATATTCAGGAGATTGCTGATATTTATATCGATACTGCAAAGCGATATGATCACAGTGCAATTTTTGTACACTCCAACCCGGGGGGTTTTGATAACATCCAGTGGTTACTGGAAACCATCCGGGAAAAGTCAGGAGATGAATATTATCTGATGATGCATGGAGATCCGACCTGGGCAATTCCGGATGGGGATACCATGATTGATTTTGCAGTACAGATGCTGGAGGAGCCGGAAAAACTAAATGAGATATCTAAGAGAAGAGTAGAGGAGCATGCTGCTTTTGCTGATAAGCTGGACCGAAAAGGTCATTTACTGGATGGATTCACCCTTTGTTCCGATTATTGCTTTAATACAAATCCATTTTTTTCCCCGGAACAGTTCGAAGAACTGATCATCCCCTATTTAAAAGAAATCATCAGTGAATACAGAAAAATGGGGTATTATTCTATCAAACATACAGACGGGAATGTGATGCCCATTTTAAAACAGATTGCCGACTGCAAACCAAATGCGATCCATTCCCTGGATCCCCAGGGGGGCGTAAATCTGGCAGAAGCAAGAAAGATTGTGGGAGACGGCATTGCACTTATCGGAAATGTAAACTGCGGTCTGCTACAGACTGGAACGGATGATGAATGCGACGCTGAAGTACAAAGATCTCTGCGTGAGGGAATGGAGGCGGGAAGGGGATACATCTTCTCCACCTCTAACTGCGTATATACGGGCATGGCATTAGAGCGGTATGAAAGAATGTGGAAGATCTGGCAGAAATACGGGATTTATTCCGATTAGTGAAGGTACACAAAGAAAGGATGCAGCATGGAAGTATTGAAAAAAGAGGATGTGTTACGTGTAATTGAGGGAAAAGGGGCAGCGAAAAGAATTCCGCTCCTATATGATATCTGGATCTATGATAATGTATTTGAAAATGATGCCGGAAAACGCAATGCCTGGCTGGAGAAGTACCCCTGTGATGTGGATGAAGTATTTTTACAGATGCCGGGAATGACTGAGGGACCAAAAGAAGATCCTGACTTTTACTGGGCGGCACCCGGAAAACATAGTTTGGAGGGAAGGGGGCTGGATGCTCAGTGTCTGATTGAGGACTGGGGGGATGCGGGGGAATTCTATGATACTTTTCCAGATCCAAAATCACCGGCTCTTATTTTGGGAAAAAAAGAAAAGGATGGGCGTTACCTGCTGGGAAGATGGTGGTATTGTTTTTTTGAGCGGCTTTGGTCCTTGCGGGGAATGGAAAATGCGCTTACTGATTTTTATCTGTATCCGGAAGAAATTCACCGTTTATTTACCAGACTGACGGATTTTTATATGCGGATTATGGAGCGGGCAAAAGAAGAGCTGGATGTAGATGGTTTTTTTGTATCCGATGATATTGGGACACAGACGGCACCTTTCTTTTCCCTGGATATTTTCCGGGAGTTTTTCAAACCATATTATAAAAAGCTCATTGACAAGGCACATGAGCTGGGAACTCATTTCTGGCTGCACAGCTGCGGCAATATTGAGCTGTTTCTGCCCGATTTGATTGAAATCGGACTGGATGTGATCCATCCTATCCAGAAGAATACCATGAATGAGCAGGAGATTGCGGAAAAATTTGGCGGGCAGATTTGTATTTTAGCAGGCGTGGATGTACAGTATCTGATGGCTTTTGGTTCTGCAGAAGAGGTAACGGAAGAAATTGCATTTCTGATGAAAGCATATGGCAGAAGGGATGGACGCCTGATGATGACTATGGGGAATGGATCAACCCCGGATTGGAAAATACAGAATCTGAAAGCACTGTACGAAGCCTCCCTGTATCCCGTTATAGAAGGGAGTGGCAAAGAATGAATCATATTATTGCAGGATGCATTTTCAGTGATTCCTGCAGAGAGTGAAAAATAAGATGGTAAGAGAGTTTTCTAAAAGGCTGTCCCCGGACGATCGTCCGGGGACAGCCTTTCTTTCATTACTCATCATTACGTAAGTGTGTATTCATGCGGTATTCACCAAGAGATACTTTAAAGTACTTCTTGAAGCGGGTATAAAAGTAATTATTTTTTTCCATGCCGATTTTATCCAGGATCTTATTTAATGGAAGTTTTGTCTCATTCAGATAGTGGGCAAGCATTTCCATTCGAAGATCTGTGATATACTGGGCAACAGATTTCTGCATGGCTGATTTAAAAATCTGTCCGATATAATTGGGGGAAAGCCCAATCTCTTCTGAGATAGAACTCAGGCATAAAGAGGGGTTGGAAAATTCCCGGTCTACGATCTGGCAGATACGCTGTGTTACGATATCCGTATTCTGGCTGAATGGATTATCATGGAGAAACGCTATTTTGCTGCAGAGGGACTGGAGTAAAGTATCCATGAGCCTGCTGATATCAGATGCAATTTCTACATTTTTCAGGTCAACCAGACAGTCCTTTAATAGTGTCATGCAGTCTTCTTTCAAAACAGGATATTTATCGGATATCTGAAAATACAAGTCATAAATAAGCCGTATGCTGGAAGACATAATCTCATTATAGTCATAGGAAAAGAGCTGTTGGGAAATTTTCTGGTAGGTTTCCAAAGCCTGTCCCGTTTTTCCATTTAATACAGCGGAAGACAGTCGTTCTGATAATTGCTTAGGGAAAAAGAAAATATCGGAATTCAGGTCATCCATCATCTGCGGGCTGATAATACTGGAGTGTCCGTAACGTATTTTCTGCAGCAGTGAGTTCTCCATATTGATATACATGCTGGGCAAGTGTTCCAGACCCTTAAAAAGGGTGCTGTATGCCACGGTTAATGACAGCTTTAAGTACCGGTCTACGTTTTTTTGAATGGAAAGGAATATGTTCTGCAGCTTCTGATGGAAAGCTTCATTGGGAAGTTCTTTCCCGCAATTAATTAATATTACAAATTTGTCATTTTCCCGGCTGAAAAGATTGCAGGTGAAGGACTGTCTGACAATTTCCTCGGCGATGTTAGCGATTGAGAATCGGAATACCCATAATTCATTCGGTGCGTTGGCATTGAGAAAATCCTGGTAGTTATCAATTTTCAGGACAGCCATGCATATCGGCTGGTCTGTAAGATAAGTAAGATTCTGGGACTCCAGTGCGCGCAGAGTGCTGTCAACAGGCTCAGTGCGGTTTCCTGTGACCAGGCTGTTCAGGAAAGACTCTTTATAGCTTTGGGCATTTTTTTTCTTTAAAGTATTCAATTTTTGATTGTTCTGGTGCAAAGATTCAAATACTGTCAGAATATGCTGAAATTCAGTTGGAACCTGAAGCTTTACATCGGAATCGCCATAGGCCTGGTCTTCCAGCAAGTGGGTTACTTTCTGTATCGGTGTATTCAGCCTCTTGGCAAAGAATAAGCACAGGAGGATGCAGAACAGAAAAACAGATATCATAATGGCGGAACTGATCAGTACGGCTGAGATAATATCTTTAAAAATAATACTGGAGGGAACCAAGCTGATCAGGTACCAGTTATTCACATTGTCACGTGTAAAGGAATAAAAATAGCGGGTTTTATCAATGGTAAAAAAACCGTTGCCGAATCGTTTATCGTCTGCAAATTTTTCCTTAAAGGATGAGAATGTGTCGGCATTTTCCAGAAGCCTGGGGGTCAGTACAGAACTTAATACGGTCATGTCAGAATCCATTACAATGAAATCCATAGGGGTTCCCTCTTTATATCTGTTCATGGAATGGATGGCATCTGTCAGAGAGGAAGCGTAAGTATTAATTATAATAGCATTCCTGCGTCCGTCCTTGCCGGTGTAGGAATCATAGTAGACGTAGGAGAGAATTTCAGCATTCTGGGTCATTTCGTTAATCCTTCTTGGAATCGGGTGTTTATCATAAGCGGCGATAAAGTCCGGGTCTGTCACCAACTTTACACAATCCGAATCTGTAAATTCACTGCTGCCTGACTGGCTGCCGTTTTTAGACGAAAAGAATAAATCCAGCTGCGCGTTATAGAGATAGATGCTTTCAACATAAGGAAGTACAACCAGCTGGTTATCCAGTACGCGGCTTGCCAGAATCGGAGTGGTGGAAGAGCGGTTATTCATATAAAGAAACGAAATAATGTCATTATTATTAATGAGAGAACGGGTCACCCGCTGTATATTGTCATTGAGCTGTTCCACGGTATAATTTGTCTGTGATACCAGGTTCTGGTTAAAACCGGAAGTCAGTTTCAGCGAAGTTTTTCCATAGTTAATGGAAAGAAAAGAAGAAAGAAGAATGGTAATAATTACAGATATTGCAAGTAAGCTAAGGAGCGTGCTGTTAAAAAAGCTCCTGCTTTTTTGTGAGTCTGTATGCAGCTTTTTAAATATAAATGCTTTCATTTTATTTCTTCCACCTTTGCCTTTTGATAATATCATTATAATAAAAATAAGAAAAGATTCAATAGAGGATTGGGGAAAGTGATATTATTCGTAGAAAAGATTAAAATTCAGAGAGGTATATTTCTTAGAAATACGTGAATTTGTAAAGAGTCATCGTTGTGAAATTCCGGTAATTAAAGCATAATGGGAAAAAATAAGTGAAGGAGAAGAAGAATGAATGAAAAATTTACTTACTCGCTGCGTATTGGCATCTGCCCGGATTTTTACGCAGAAGAGAAGTTTTATGATTTATTGAAGTTTTGTAAATCTGCACAGATTGATGATGTCCAGTTTTTTCTGAATATGGAAGAAGTCAATCAGGGGCATTTATCATTGGAGAAGACAAAAGAGTGGCTTCAAATGATAGAAAAGTTTAAACCCAAGTTAAATGAAGAGGGAATCAGCGTATCCTTAAACCCCTGGACAACGGTTCTCCATGCAGACCGGGGAAGAACCTTAGCAGAAGATCAGAATTTTACCACTATGGCTGATTATAACGGCAGGAAAGCAGACGCAGTAGCCTGCCCTTTGGATCAACAATTTCAGGACTATATCAAAGCTGTTTATCGTTTGTATGCAGATCTTCATTTTGCAGTTATATGGATTGAAGATGATTTCAGGCTGCACAACCATCCCCCGCTGGAATGGGGAGGATGCTTTTGTGAACTGCATAAGAGAGAGTTTGCCAAACGTATAGGAAAAGAAGTGGATATGGAAAGTTTTCTGGAGGGCATTCTGTGCCAGGGTTCCCCGCATCCTTACCGGAAGGTGTGGCTGGATACCGCAAGAGATACCATGTGTGGTTTTGCAGCTCTTCTGGGTGAGGCGGTCCATGAGATATCTCCCCATACAAGGATGGGACTTATGAGTTCCGGTCCGGAGGTGCACTGCGTGGAGGGACGTGACTGGAACGGTATTTTCTCCGGTTTATCAGGTGAGACGGCGCCTTTGAACCGCCCGCATCTGCCGGCATATGCAGAAGCTTCGCCCCGCCAGTATGCATTGGATTTCCAAAAGACTACCAAACTGAGTGCAGCCATGACAAAAGGCCAGGCGCAGCTTTGGCCTGAGCTGGATAATTTCCCCCATACAACATTTTCTAAATCTCACCGTTTTACACGCCTGGAAATAGAAAGTGCCCTGGCTGTAGGGGCAGACGGAATCACCATGAATCTCTTCGATATGATAGGGAACGGCATAAATAAGGAACAAAAATATGATGAACTGCTAAGCAGGGCAAAACCATATTTAACCGGGATCACAGGTCTGCATCTGAAAGGCAGTGAGGAAAAAGGCATTTGTGTGATGTACAGCAGCAATTCTTCCTATACCATACATACAGACGGAACAAGATGTTTATCAGCCATACAGCCCTGGGAGACATTCTGGGCAGAATACCTTTCTGCATTTGGCATGGCGAACCATTATTGTGATGACTGTTCCAAAACAGGAGAGATTATGGCGGTCAGCGGACAGTATTTTCGAAATTTAAAACCATGTGAAATCACGAAGATGTTTTCTGACAATGTCCTCCTGCTGGAAGGAGAAGCAGTGGAAACCCTGGTGGATATGGGGCTTGGCTGTCTGCTGGGAATTACTTCCTGTGAATGGTATCCGGCAAATACCGGTAAGCACAGCTACGAACAGGTGATTACAGAACAACGGTTCCAGAACCTGCCGTATGCCAGGATTTCTGCTCAGACCATGGGGGAAACGGGGGATTACCTTAATATAACGTATACAAAAGAGCCGCACCAGACAGTTTCTGTGCTAAAAGCGCCGGATGGTTCTGTCGTAGGAGAGGGAGTTGTCTATGTAACGAACCGCGCCGTGATACTGCCCTACGGCCATATGCGTGACAGGCATAACTTTTTGTTAAACCCGGTGAGACAGGAAATGCTAAGGCACCTCATCTTATCCATGAAGGATGTACGGCAGCCTGTAATCATAGAAAATTGTCCCTATGTAACCGTAAGTCATTTTAGCCGGGAGAGACAGCAAGTGCTGTTACTGTTCAATTATGCAACGGATGATTTTGAAAATGTGAAATTAGATCTTCCATTTCCGGTACAGGACGCATTTGAAATTTCCAGAGAAGAAGGAAAGCCGGTTCCGCTGCAATTTGAAAAAAGGGAAGGCGGGATACTTTTGCCGGTCATGCTGGAGCACATGACTTCCCGCTGCATCGTGTTAAAATCATGAAATCTGCTGTAATCCTGAAAAGTGTTCGTTTTCAGAGAGATAAGTATGGAACAAAAGCGTTCCATACTTTCTATTGAAGCAGTACCGCAGACCCGTTTGCGGTATGCAGGGGTATAAAAATGCTAAAACAGGAAGAAAACGAAGGTTTTCGAAATTATCTTTGTTGAAAAGCGTAGGCATTAAGGGCATAATAGGGAACAGATTAAGGAGGGAAATTTAGAATGAAGAAAATAAGTAATCGTAAGAAAGGTAAAAGTTTTGCAGTAAACGGGCAGCGTAATTGGAAACGATCGGTAAAAAAACAAATGCCATTTTATTTAATGATGGCTCCGGGACTTTTCATGATCACATTGATTTTTTATCTGCCAATGCCGGGGGTAATACTGGCTTTTAAAAATTATAAACCCACGGATGGGATTTTCGGCAGTGAATTTATCAACCCTTTATTTAAGAACTTTGAGTTTTTCTTTAAATCCGATACAGCAAGAATTGTTACGATGAATACGATTCTGTACAATATTATAGAAGCAGTTCTGGTAACGGTAGTGGCGGTGGCACTTGCCATCTTGTTAAATGAAGTGAAAAACAAATATGTATCCGCTGCTTATAAAGGCGCCATACTGATTCCTACTTTTTTATCCTGGATCGTTATTCAGTATATATTATTTAGTTTTTTAAGCGTAGACAGAGGTATTATTAATAATGTCCTGGGAAAATTCGGGATAGAAGGGATACAATGGTACAGCGAGCCGTCTAAGTGGAGAGCGATTATGCCGCTGGCTTATCTCTGGAAAAATGTCGGTTACTACTCTGTCCTGTATGTTGCTGCAATTGCGGGTATCAATACAGACTATTATGAAGCGGCACAGTTAGATGGAGCTACGAAATGGCAGCAGATTAAGTTTATTACACTGCCTCTGATCCGTACAACCATGATCGTTCTGTCCTTGCTCTGGGTAGGAAAGCTGTTTAACGGCGGTCTTGGAGACTGGAATGCATTCTATACCCTGCCAAATGATGCAGGTGCACTATATCCGGCAACAGATGTCATTGATACTTACGTTTTCCGATCCCTGAAAAAAATTAATGATTATGGAATGTCAGCGGCAGTGGGGCTTTATCAGTCTACAATTGGATTTGCCCTGGTTCTGATTTCCAATAAAATCATTAAGAAAATCGATCCGGACAGCGCACTATTTTAAGGGAAGGAGATCCTATGAAAAAGAAAAGAACTGTAAGTGTTTTTAAGGTAGGCATTCATACGATTTTTTTATGCCTTAGTTTAATCTGTGTCGTGCCGCTGCTTTTGGTTGTGGGGATTTCATTTACCGGGGAAACCTCTCTGATGGTGGATGGTTATCATTTTATTCCGAAAGTGTTCAGCACGGACTCTTACCGCTATGTGTTCAGCGGAGCGGCATCTGTGGCACAGGCATATGTAGTAACGATTGTGGTAACGGTTATGGGTACGGCACTGCATCTTCTGATCACCGCTATGCTGGCATACTCGCTGACGAGAGATGAAGTGACTTGGAGAGAAAAAATCTCATTCTTTGTATACATACCGGTCTTGTTTAACGGCGGTCTGGTGCCGCAGTATATGTTAATGACCAGATACCTGCATCTAAAGAATACCATTTGGGTTTTAATTTTAATCAATCTGGTATCGGCTGTAAATGTACTGATTATGAAAAACTTTTTTAAGTCCATTCCCAATTCGCTGATTGAATCGGCAAGAATTGACGGTTCCGGAGAGTTCCGGACATTTTTTAAGATCGTACTGCCTCTGTCCACACCATCCCTGGCAACGATTGGACTATTTGTATCAATTGCATACTGGAACGACTGGATGACCTGTTCCCTGTATATTGAAACCCCGAAATTATATACATTGCAGTATCTGCTGCAGTCATTAATGAATAACATCGGGTATCTGCAATCCAATGCCCAGGCTTCCCGTTCCATTGAACAGGCACTGGGGGTACTGCCAAGCGAGGGTGCGAGAATGGCAACCTGTGTTCTGGCAATCGGACCAATCATACTATTATATCCGCTGCTCCAGAAGTATTTTGAAAAAGGATTGACAATTGGAGCAGTAAAAGAGTGATTTTTACTGATGAAAATCAGAAAAATAATAAATTAAATTTAAGGAGGAAGACAACATGAAAAGAAAGAACCTGATAGCAGTCTTACTTGTTGGGGCAATGCTGGCAACTACATTCACAGGATGTGGAGCAGCAACAGAGAAAACATCGAAAGAAACAAATGGTACGGAGAATCCGGGCAGTGATGCGGGTACCGGGGAAAGCAAGGATGGGGATAAGGAAGAAACAAAAGAAGCTTCCGGCGATCCGGTAGAATTAAGCTTTTATATGATGAACGGACCGGTAAATGATGCTGAGCGTATTATGGAAAAAGCGAACCAGATCATTGAAAAAGAGATTAATGCAAAATTGAACCTGGTTATGATTGACAGTGCTACTTATGGAGAAAAAATGAACCTGATGATTAATTCAGGAGATGACTGGGACTTATGTTTTACCGCAAACTGGGGCGGCATTAATTTTTATGAAAATGCGGCAAAAGGCGCTTATGCAGATCTTACAGAGTTAATTCCCCAATATGCACCGGAAACTTATAAGAGAATTCCGGAAGGCCTGTGGGAAGGCGTTAAGGTGGATGGTAAAATCTATGGCTCCGTAAACTACCAGCAATGGGGCGTTGCAAAGAGACAAGGCTTCCGTTATAGGACAGATCTGGCGGATGAGGTAGGATTTGACTGGAAAGCAGTTAAGGGTAAACCTACCCTGGAAGCACTTCAGATGACTGGGGATTTCATAGGCAAAGCGCTGGAGAAACACCCGGATATGATAGGCTGGGAAACTTCCTCCACCTGGAATTTATTTGCGAATGAACCTCTGTTCTGGGATATGGAAGCTGTTGGAGATATGGCTACCCCGGGCTGGATTCGTTTTGATGAACCGGATAAAGTAATTAATCAATTTGGTACCGATGAATTTGCAGAATTCTGTACGATTATGCGTGACTGGTATGAAAAAGGCTATGTCAGAAAAGACGGTGCTACGGTGAAAGATACCAGCCCGGACAGAAAAGCAGCGAAGATGATTGCAGAAGTCGGGTCAGGATGGCCGGACAGCGTGGACTTCCCGGGTAATGAGGATTCTGCAAAAATGAGTATGTGTACCAAAGATATAGCACCGGCTGGAACAGTTTCCACAACCAGAACAGTAATTCCTGCTGCGGCAGGACCTACGGCTGCCGTTGCAGTGAATGCTCAGTCTGAAAATATTGAAAAAGCAGTTGAATTAATTGAGCTTTTGAATACAAATGACGAACTGTATTTGCTGATCACACAGGGTGAAGAAGGCGTGGATTACGTATATGGCGATGACGGAACCTATGCTTTGCAGGAAGGAAAATATAACTTTAACTTTAATGAATGGCAGATTGGACAGTCTTACAGTCCTGATTTTACCCGAGCATTATATAACCGCAATGAAGCAGGAGATTTACAGAAACAATCCCAGAGCATGGTATTTGAAGAAGATAAGAAAGCTGAGATTTCACCGGTAACCGGATTTGTGTTTGATCCCACACCAGTCAAGACGGAATTGGCAAACTGTACCTCTGTGATTACAGAAATGGTTCCTGCTTTAAGCTCAGGATCTGTTGATCCCCAAACGGCACTGCCTGACTTTTTAAAGAGACTGGAAACTGCAGGCGTAGATAACGTCATTGCTGAAAAACAGGCACAGATGGATGCCTGGATGGCGGCAAAATAGGGGGAGAATGATGGTAAAGCTGGGTGTAATAGGTTATGGTGTCCGCATGGATATGCTGGCAGATGAATTTATGGGCCTATTGGAAAAAGTACAGATTACAGCAATAGCTGATAAAAATCCGGAACGTGTGAAAGCGCTTTTAACCAAGACGGATTCCAGGGAAATCATGCATGAAATGGAAATTGACAAAATTGACGGCTTATGGAGAAAATGTCCGATGGATCCGGAATCAATACACTTTTATGATACGGCACAAGAGATGCTGGATCAGGAAGAACTGGATGGTGTTTTAGTAGGCACCAACTGTGATACCCATGCACAATTGGCAGAAATGGTAATGAAACGGGGGATTCCATTATTTTTGGAAAAACCCGTAGGTGTCACAAGAGAAGATCTGGAGCTTCTGGAATGCTGTGACAGAGAACCTCATGCTCCTGTGGTAGTGTCTTTTCCGCTTCGGGTAACCAGGATGGTAAGGGAAGCAAAGAGAATCATAGACAGCGGTGTCATTGGAAAAGTAGAGCATGTACAGGCATTTAATGACGTTCCTTACGGTTTTGTCTATTTCCATGACTGGTATCGGAATGAAGCGGTATCTCAAGGTATGTTTTTACAGAAGGCAACCCACGATGTGGACGTAATCAATTATCTGACCGGAGAAAAACCGGTGCAGGTCTGTGGGATGAAATCAAAGCAGATTTTCAAAGGTAATATGAGGGCAGGGCTGCGCTGCAGTGAGTGCGACTGCTGCGGCAGCTGCATGGAAAGCACCTATCATATTACCCAGACCAGAAATGATATCCCAAGAAGTGATTATTGCTGTTATGGGGTAGATACCGGAAACGAAGACAGCGGCAGTATGCTGATCCGGTATGAATCCGGTATGCACGCAGTCTATTCACAGAATTTTTTCGCAAGAAAAGGAGCAGCAAGGCGGGGCGCGCGGTTGTATGGATACAAAGGAACGCTGGAATTTAATTTTACAACAGATGAAATCAAGGTGTACGATCATATGAGTGATCAGGTATCTGTGATTAAGATAGGCACTCCGCCTGCAGGGCATGGTGGAGGAGATTACGAACTGGCACGGAATTTTGTGCAGTTGATTCTGGGAGAAACAACAGAATCAGTGGCACCTCTTGGGGAAGGTATCATAAGTGCAAAAGTTTGTATGGCGGCAAAAGAATCTTCAGAAGAGGAAGTATTTAAAGCGGTATCATAATCAGGATCAGTGCCTGCGGTTAAGTGAAAACGAAAAGAGTTCATGATATGTTCAGAGCGTAACTGTTTCTGGTTGAAGAAGGATTACTACAGGGTGGACTATGCTAAGATTTGCATATCCACCCTGAACTGTATCCGGCTTATAGGTAATGCCGGTTACTAAAACTTATTGTGGGATTTAAGTGAATCTGTATGAAAAAGGAGAAAAGATATGTATAAGATGAAAAAGCAGCTTGCGGTTTTAATGTCTGCAGCCATGCTGACGGGCACCCTGGGCATGTCGGCACCGTATTCCGTGACAGCAGAGGCATCCGGGGTACAAAAAGAAATCTATATTTCCCCGGCAGGTGATGATGCTGCCGGGGACGGGAGTCAGGAAAAGCCATATGCATCCCTGGAAAGAGCCAGAAGTGAAGTGCAGAAAATCAATTCCGATATGACAGGGGATATCTATGTGTATCTGGACAGCGGAGAGTACTATATGGATGAAACGGTAGAATTTGGACCCGAAGATTCCGGCACCAATGGACATCAGATTGTCTATACCAGTAAGGATGGGGTTGCCCGTGCTAAATTAATTGGGGGGAAACCCGTGGATAACAGTGATTGGGAGCTGGTGCAGAGGGAAGGGGCAACCGATGCCGACCTTCCGGCAGAGGCAGAAGGTCTTGTCTATAAAACGAACGTTGGAACAGACCGGAGCTTAAATACGCTGTACGTCAATGACAGTCGGGCAACCCAGGCACGTTACCCTAACCTGGATCAGTATGAGGGGTTTACAGCAGCAATGACGCCTTATCTGTTTACTGCGGGGGGCGGAGTGCATGACCTGCAGTGGAAAGCAGGGGATCTGCCGCAGACGGTGACAGACGGTTTATCAAACGCTGAGGCACGGGGCGATCTGGATGCTTCTGTATATATGTGGGACGGCGGATACTGGGACTGGATGACAGATACAATTCCTCTGAAAGGAATCAATACTGCACAGCGCAGGCTGCATTATAAAGATGAAGAAATTGATTTGGATGGTTCTGCCCGTTATCGCCCTAAATATACTACCGGAACCAATGCACGGTATTTCCTGCAGGGCAATCTGGCATTACTGGATCAGGAGGGTGAGTACTATTACAACAAGACAACCGGGGATCTGTATTACTATCCGTCAGGAAATATAGAAGATCAGCAGGTTATCATCCCTCTGGTAAAAGAGGTAATCCGCGCAGAGGGCGAAGACAGAAATTCTAAAGTCAGCAATCTGACCTTCCGTGGTATTGAAATGAAGGATACGGAGAGCACAGACTGGTATGCCTACGGCTGGAATGCAAAGGATACCGGAGCAGCGCTGGGATTCTGGCCAAACGAATCCAAAGGAAGTACGCAGCCATCTTACTGCGAACAGAGGGAACAGAATGATTTCCGCTAC
This sequence comes from Robinsoniella sp. RHS, assembly GCF_001029355.1. Lineage (NCBI taxonomy): Bacteria > Bacillati > Bacillota > Clostridia > Lachnospirales > Lachnospiraceae > Robinsoniella > Robinsoniella sp. RHS. Next base: position 247,290 of record NZ_JNGB01000020.1, on the reverse strand, counting down.
AGGGTGATGACGCTGAAAAATACCGACGGAATCCGGATTGAAGCCTGTCATCTGACCAACTCGGGAATGTTTGGCATTGCTATGTATGATGCCAATACAAATGCGTTGGTGGAAAATTGTCTGATTGATTATACCGGTCATGGTGGTATCAGTATGGACGGCGGTTATCCGGGACTGGCAGGAGATGAAAACGGAGATGGATATTCCAGGGACAATATGGTGAAAAATGTATTGATACATGATATTGGTGAATTAATCGGACAGGCTTCCGGGTTAACGGTACAGCAGGTAAGCCACAGTACATTTTCTAATATCGAGGTGTATAATTCACCCAGAAGAGGAATTTTTACCACAGGCGGAACAAGCAGGGAAAAAAATGGAGCCGATAAAAATTATGATGCGATGAAGCACTTATATACCCATAGCAACCGTTATGAATACTGCTACATACATGACTGCCAGCAGGACGGCGGGGATGACGGCGCATTTTTTGGATGTATGCTGTTTCATGGAAATGAAGACGGCAAGGGGAAACCCAATATCATCAACCAGATGGTAATCGACAGCACCGGTGCCAATCCTACCATGAGGGATTTAAGTCCCAACAATATGAACCTGGATATGGGATGTTCCGGATTTGAACTACATAATGTGAAATCTGTCAATCCCATGAACTTTAATATTGAAGTCAATACTATATTGCAGTACAAAGATGATATTCTCTTTGACAATGTAAATATCGACTATGGAACCCTGGTAAATCATCTGGATGAATTTGATGATTCCAAAATGGAGTATGATAAGATTGGATTGACCGAGGGCTTCCCAATAGAATATATGGAAGAGAAGGAAACCAGCCAAAAACCGGAAGACATATATTTTGAAGATGATTTCGAAAAGGGTATCCAGAAACGCAAATGGACGTTCCGTAATGCACAGCCGGAGATTACCACAGAGTGGATGTCAGAAGACCCGTTTGTGGGAAAACAGGGTCTCATCGTAAACCAGGACAGTGTATTATCCAGAACGTTTCAGGATCTTCTGAATAAAACAGTTACCGTTAAAATGTTTGACCGCCAGTCCGGCAATATGGCTGGATATGATTCCGGCGTTCAGAATTCTGGAAATGCTCTTTCTTATGTAAGCACAGGGACAAAAGACCAGATGTTTGGTCTTGGCATAGAGTGGGGGAAATGGGATTGCTATTACATGAACATAAACGGTGAAAAGATCCCCACAAATGTTCCGCGTCTTTTTGGATGGCATGAGCTGAAGTTCGATTACAGTACGCCCGGTACATTACAGATGTATATTGACGGCAGGCTGGTGAAAGAGGTAAACAGCAGAGGATTTGATACTCTGGAAATTGGATGTGATGCAGGAAAAGGCACCGTGTACTACGATGAAGCTATGATTTATGGAGGCGTGGAAGCTCCCCCAGCAGGCGAAGTGCCGCTGCCAAAACCACCTGCTGAGCCGGAAGACAGGGTTTTGTATGAAGAGGATTTTGAAAGCTATGAGATGACTGCGGACGATGCAGGTAACAAAAGTCATCGGGAGGATGCATTGCAGTATAGTGATATTGCAAATGAAGAATTGGAAAACCAGAATGCTTCTGAGACAGAAACGGAAGTTCGGGTAAGAGATAAAACGGTGACAGAAGTACTTGAAACGGAAGTGCCTGAGACGGAAGTACCGGTAACAGAAGTACTTGAGACGGAAGTACCGGAGACGGAATCACCGGAGACAAAAGAGAAGGTTAGCAATATAGAAGAGCAGTTCACAGAAAAGCAAATCACAGAAGAAAAAATAACCGGCTTGCCCCAGGCTAATGAGCAGGAAATGGAAATACAGAAAACAGCTGTAACTTCCATGAATGCAGAGGATATACTGCCTGACTGGAAAGGGGTAGGAGGCGGAAAAATGGTAAAAGAATTAATCAGGGAAGATGATAATCAGTATCTTCGTATTAATTCTCAGGATAATACCTTCTATTATACAGGCGGCAGCGACTGGAAGAACTATGTACTGGAAGCCAGGGTGCGGTTGAATCGATGGACCGGGGAAGGTCCCCTTGGCGGAGCATACGACGTATTTTCGGGAGGCGTTCGTTTTGAAGAAGATCCTAACAGCAAATCAAATCCCCGCCGCTATACATTAATGATGGAGAAGTCAGGTAAATTAAAATTTTATATGCGGTCCTCCGGTGATAAGAATTTCTTCGCCAAGACACCGGAAGAGATAGGACTGGAGCCATTGAATCCTCCGTTTGCAGGAAGATGGTATGATCTGAAGGTTGTAGCAGACGGTGATAAGATCAGCAGTTATCTGGATGGCAATCTGGTAGGAACTGTAGTGGATGGAACTTTAAAGTCCGGAGGTATCGGCTTTAATTCCCTTGGGGGAGAATACGATATCGATGACATGAAAGTGACGAAAGTCCAGACCTCCAAGCCGAGTGTGGAACCAGATTCCGGAACATATGAGCAGCCGGTTGAAGTTAAAATCACACCTGCATCCAAAAAGGATCAGATATTCTACACGCTGGATGGAAGTGATCCCAAAGACCCGGAACATGGTATCTACTATGATGAAAGCTTTGTACTGCCGGAAAATGATAATCCGGTGACATTAAAATGCGTTGCAATCGTCGGTGATTCCCTCTACAGTGAAGTAGTTGAAAAAACCTATGTGATCAAAACCCATAAGCCGGAAATCACAGGTTTGGAAGAAGTTCAGGCGGATACAGTCCAGGGAATCATCCCGAAGCTGCCCCAGACGGTGAAGGCTTCCTATAATAACGGAACAACAGCCATGGTATCGGCACGCTGGGAGCCAATCACGGATAAGCAGGTAGCAGTACCCGGTAACTTTACGGTACTGGGTTCTGTGGATGGTACAGCATTAAAGGCAAAAGCCATTGTAACCGTATTGCCAAAGAAACAAGAACCGAAACCAGAACCGAAACCGGAAGTAAAGGTAAATAAAGTCACGCTAAATGAAACGAAGAAAATGTTGTTAAAAGGGAAAAGTTTCACTTTGAAAGCAGCGGTATTGCCAGCAGATGCAGCGAATAAAAATGTGGTATGGTCCACCAGCAATGCAAAAGCAGCGACAGTAGACCAGAACGGTAAAGTGACAGCAAAAGGTTATGGAACGGCTACCATTAAAGTACAGGCAGCAGACGGAAGCGGAAAATATGCATCCTGTGAAGTGACGGTAGGTTATAAAATCAACTATCACTTAAATAAAGGGACCAACAGCAGGCAGAATCCACAAACCTGTTATAAGTCAAAAGTAACCTTGAAGGCACCATCCAGAAAAGGATATTCTTTCAAGGGCTGGTATTCGGATAAAAAATATAAAAAGAAAATAACCAGTATTCCATCATCAACACGGAAAAACGTGGAAGTTTACGCAAAATGGGAGAAAATCAAGATTGCAAAGGCATCCATCAGCAAAGCCCAGAGTAAAAAAGCCGGCAGTATGGCAGTAAACTTTAAAAAAGTAAAAAATGCAGACGGATATGAGATTGTTTATGGAAATAATTCCAGGATGACCAAAGGAAGAAAGGTATTAGAGACAAAAAGGACAGGCAAGACCATTCAGAAATTGAAAAAAGGCAGGACGTATTATGTAAAGATCCGGGGATTCAAAAAGGATTCAGCCGGAAAGAAGGTATACGGGGCATACAGTAAAACAGAGAAAGTGAAAATTAAAAAGTAAAAATCAGAAGTAAAATTAAAAAGAATTGGGTTAAGAGAGCCGCTTCCAGAGTGTATTTGGGAGCGGCTTTTGATGCTGTTTTTTAAAGTTTCGACTTAAGAACAGCAGTTTAGATCAGTTCCTGCCAGACAGCTGTCAGGGAGCAATTTTCACAACTTTGTACGAACGCGGGTAAAAATAATCCCCATAAACAAGTAAAATACTTCCTCACAGTAAGAATCGGATGATTGCTATAATGTGATTTATAAAGTTTCCGTAAACAGAAAGAATGAAGCACCCTGAGAAATCAGTAATTTCTGCGCCCTGGTGCCGAAAACGTCATTGGTCAGAAACGGAAAGGTTTAACATTGTAAAAATGTGAGAAATTATTAAAAATAAGAGTGATAAAAACAGGTAATATCTATAAAAACAGTACTTTTTAGTGTCTGAAATTAGTGAAATATGTGATAAGGTATTCTCATTCTAAATCAGGAGGGTTATAATGAAAAAAAGATTTTTTAAAAATCTGTGGAAGCGCACCACAGCACTTTCAATGGCAGCCATATTGGCAGCAGGGTCTTGGAACCCACTTATAGTAAACGCGCAGCATGTAAATGGAACAGCCTCATTCATAAATTCATGGCTGGTTGCAGGACCTTTTGAGTCACCGGTTGCTGATGAGATTTATGGCACGGAAATCCCGGACAATCCAAATTTAGCCAATCAGGCAGCAGCTTCTGCATCGTCCGCTACTCTTAGTTCGAATCCACCGGAGTTTCTTAACGATGGGTCCGTCAGAAACCAATGGGTGACAGAAGGATCAGAGATTCCCTGTTGGGCACAGCTGGAATGGAATGAACCAATTACGGTAGGCAGTGTTGGGATCACACTGTGGAATGACGGACGTCATAGAAACCAATGGTATGATCTGATTTTTACTTATGAAGACGGTACTGCAAGTGATCCGATACGAATAGAAAGTACCTGTCAAAATGCCGATTATCCAACTGTATACCAGCCTGAGATTCCTTTTGAAAATGTGAAAAAATTGCAGGTAATCGTTGATGACGGGCTTGAGCCATATCCTGGCATAACAGGAATCAGCGAAATAGAAGTATACCCATATCCACTGGAAGATACGGAAATAGCTGTGAAAAGCTTATTGAATGTAAGTGCCGGGTTACCAGAAGAGGAAATGTTAACGGAAGAAACAGAGGAAAAGACAGCGTCAGAAACAGCGTCAGAAACAGCGATAGAAACAGAGCCAGAAACAGCGCCAGAGACAGCGATAGAAACAGAGCCAGAAACAGCGTCAGAAACAGCGATAGAAACAGAGCCAGAAACAGCGCCAGAGACAGCGATAGAAACAACGCCAGAGACAATGCCAGAGATAATGCCGGAAGCAGCGATGGAAACAACGAAAGAAACAGCTGCATCAGAGGCGGTGACAGAACAAACTGAAACCCAGGGAGAAGTAAAAGAATTACTTACGGAAAAGACAGCAGCGAAAGAAACCATCGTTCCAAAACTGGGAGAAAGCATGACTTTTGACGGACAGAAATGGGAGTATTTCGATGACCGCATCTGGAACCGTACCTATGATGATTACCAGGACTTATATGGATATTACGGTGTTAAAAAGGGCATTGACACTAAAAATAAATATGTGTATGCCCATACATACGTATATAGTGATATAGAACAGATAGTACAGTTTCGTTTTGGCAGCAGCGGTGAACACCGTCTGTATGTAAATGATACTGCAGTCACAAGTCCATCCAAGCCTTCTGAAGTACAGAAGGATATGGCAGTTAAGGACATTCAGCTCAAAGAAGGATGGAATAAGATTCTGCTCCAGATCAAGCATACTTATACAGATGACAAGAATGCCAATGGAGTGCCGGTTGCAAAAGATAATGATGTGTACTATCTTGGATTTTATGGCAGGATTACAGATAAAGACGGTAATGAGCCGGAAGGTTTAACCTATTCCGTGACGGGAACAGACAGCGATTTATCCATCACCACGACGGGGCTTTCTGCTGATGATGTGGTACAGGATGGAAAGCCGGGAAGAGGCCTGCCCCAGAACATTTTGCCTATAGGATATACGGAGTGGCCTTACGTGTGGAATAAATCTCAGTATAATCAGAATCAGTTTAATCTGGAAGCATCCCCTTTTCAGTTCATGGCTGACGGAGGCAGGCCTGACTATACTTGGGAAGTAACAAAAGGAGCGCTTCCGGATGGACTTGAGCTTAAGAAAGATGGAACCATAGGGGGAATCGTAGAAGCAGACCCCGGTGATTACAGTTTTACCGTACAGGTAACGGACAAGGATGGGGCTGCTGCACAGCAGACTTATACACTGAAGGTCAAAGAACGCCCGAATAAATGGTTTGAGGAAGGACGTGTCAGCGCATTAAGCCACTGTATTCCTGTCTACCAGTATTTTGCAGATCCGAATTTTTCGGCAGATCTGTGGGCAGAACGTGCCAGCAGACAGGGGCATTCCCTGGTATCCATTGAGGCATTGCAGCAGAATTACTACTGGCCATCCCGTTTTGCAGATCCGAACCACGACAGGAATAAATATCTGCCAAAGGATGAAAACGGAAATGTGGTAGATGGATTAAAGCAGTTTGAGGAAGCAGTAAAGCGCTATGGAATGAAGTTTGGATTGTATTATGCTACAGAGGGAGGCGGACTGCAGCATTACTCTACCGATGTATTTGTGCAGAATGTGGAGGATTTAATTTTACGCTACGATCCGGCATACCTTTATTTTGACGGTCCCCAGGCAATGGGCGGTGCAAATTATGATGTCATGTACAGCAATGTGCGCAACTACAGCGATGAAATTATTATCAATGCCAACGTCTGGGGTTCGGAATACGGAGATCCGGATTTAAGAACCGGGGAATGCAGCGGTATCTATGGACATGAGCGGGGATCGAAATTAACGAAGCGCACTATTATGGAACCATGGAAATCCCTGCATACAAAAAATAATTATACACCGTACTATGCAAGAAGGGATGACTACCGGCTTGTATCCCAGGAGATGGTTATGAATGCCGGAAGAGGCATGGTAGATAATAATGACCAGATGCCGTTAATGAGCAGAGGTACTAACTGGGATTCTCCCGAGGATGTAGCACAAAGATATCCAAAATCAGTTCAGGAATTTGTGGATGCAAGAGAAGAACTGGCGGCTTGGTTTGCCCCGGAAGGGAAGCCGGAGCGTCATGAATCTACCACCGGAACCCAGCCCTGCTTTTTGAATGGATCGGATTGTCAGTGTGCTGATGATGGAGCAGGCAATATTGACCATTTCGAAGATGGGCATGGACCAAAATGGGGATATGCAATGTCCCGAGACAATAACGTGTATCTGCATATTATGAAAGGTCCGGACAGAAAAATTGGATTTGATGCAATATCCGATCAGACTCTGGTGGCTGATCCGATCAGGGATCACGTTGAAAAAGTAATCTGGCTCAATGAAGACAAGGAACTTTCCTTTACCCAGGATGGGGACTTCGTAAGCATAGATTTGACAGATGTCACAGAAGATCAGGTTGACACCATTATCAAGATTGTAACGGATAATACCCAGCGCAGCTATCAGCTGACAAATATAACTGCAACAGGTGAGCAGCTCTCAGATGACCGCCTGCAGGTAAAAGCAGAGGGTTATATGACGTATCAGGCATTAAAAGCAAATCTGGAAAAAGTGACTTTCCAAAGCTCAGACCCGTTGGTGGCATCAGTGGATGAAACAGGACTCGTAATACCGAAAGGTAATGGTGAGGCAGAAATAACGGTAACCGGTACTTATGAGGGAGTTACGCAGGAAGACACTTTAAAAGTGAAGGCAGCAAATGGTAAAGTTTATGTTGGAGAAAACATGATAGGAGCGTCTTTGTGGGTAGACGAAAAAGGCGCTTATGGAAGCTTTCACAATCTGGAAGGATATCCATATTATCTGGAGGGCAGATCCGACAAGGGCGGTTCCATTGGACTAAATGCCGCACAGATAACGATGAAATGTGGAATCGTAGACCTGGATGGTGGTGATAAATATACTCCGGTGGCTATTACAGAGAGTGATCTCATTTCTTTTAAAGACGGAAAGCTGTTTGCAAAGTCTGTAGAGAAAACTACCCGTGCTGCCGTATGGGCAGAAGTGCAGCTGGATGGCAAAACATTTACCACAAACAGGGTATATATGGATATTCAGCCATATGAGTCTTTAATGGCTGGTGCGAAAGTCACCGCAAGCGGACAGATTGAGGATTATGCACCACAGCGGGCATTGGACGGAGAACTTATAACAGGTGCAGATTTTGATGCAGGGAAATGGTCCGTGTCCGGAAAGGGAGAATCCTTCTTATCCTTTGAGCTGGAGAATCAAAGTAAAATTGAAAATGTAGAAATTCATTTCAATACACGCAGCCAGAAATACTATAATACACCAAAGGAAATGGAGATTCAGATCAGCGATGACGGGGAGGCATGGAGAACAGTAGAAACCGTGATACCACCATCAGCAGGACAAGAAGCATATTTTGGATTTTCCGATATTTATAACGTGGAACCAGTTACTGCAAAATATGTGAGACTGAATTTCCCCAAGGGAAGTAACGGCAGTGCAGTTGATATTCTGGAAGTCTCATTAAACGGGGAATCTATGGAAGGACGTCTGTCAAAGCTTACAGCAAAAGGTGAGAAACTTACCGACACTGACGCAGAACTTGTGATTACCGGATATGATGGAACAGGTGCCAAAATGGATATAAGCGGAGCAGACATTTCCGTAGAAAGCAGCAATCCCCAGATCATTTCCGTTTATGACAATTTCAAACTGAAAGCTGTGTCCGGGGGCAGAACCCGGATAACGGTAACTGCTGTGGCAGCCGGAGCAATTGCAGAGACTTCTCTGTACGCTGATGTGGATAAGAATGGCCATATTTTCTTTGGCGATTATCTAGAGAAGGTCACATTGACTGCTGATACGGAGACAGTCAGTGTTAATCATCCGGCAGCCGTTCGGATTCAGGGCATGTTAAATACAAAGAAACCGGCGGGACTTTCGGACGCTCAGGTAGAATATATCTTTAGTGAAGGAGCCCCCCTGCAGAAGGTGGAAGGCGCTGACATCATCTGCATGCCGCAGGAAATACCAACCAGGCAGAAGGTAAAAGTAAGTGTCAGAGTAACTCTTGACGGTGTAACGGCAGTCAGCAATACCATAACATTAGAAGCAGCAGGAAGCAATATTGCACCGGAAGCAGACGTTAGAGTTTCTTCCGTACGTTCCCGTACCGGAACACCGGATGGTAATGACGCAGACGAACGGTATACAGCCGAAAAAGCAATAGATGGAGATACGAAAACCCATTGGGCTGCAAAACAATCCGATCATTCTCCATGGATTGAACTAAGTTTTGATGAAGAAAAAATGATTGAGAAAGTGATACTGAATGAGCGTGGACATGAAGTGAATGCCATAAGAGAAGGATTACTGGAATTCTATGATCATACCGGAAAGAAAGTGTATGAAAAATCAGTGCAGGATATGAAATGGGAAAATTCCCAGGATAATCTTGTGGAACTGGAGCAGCCGGTAAAAGCTTCTGGCATAAAGTTTACCATTGATCCCGAAGAAAAATACCATCAGGCAGCAAGTGAACGGGGACTGGCTGAAATAAAGATATTATGTGCACCAGATACTCAGGAAAGTACAATTACAGGATATTATCCGGTGTATGCAGAGACCGCAACAGGGGTTATTCCCAAAATGCCGGAGAAAGTTACTGCAGTTTACAGTGATCTTACTACAAAAGAAGAAGCGGTAAAATGGGATAACATAACACCGGATATGGTGGCAGATCCAGGTGTAATCTTTGTGGAAGGTGCCGTAAATGGTTCAGATAAAAAGGCAGCTGCAGAAATACGGATAAAGAAGTCATCCGTACCGGTACCCACACCGGACCCGGAAGTTAAGGTAGATAAAATTACACTGAGCGAAACAGAAAAAACAGTTGTAAAAGGAACAAGTTTTATACTGAAGACAACAGTTTTACCATCCAATGCAGATAATAAAAAAATCATATGGTCCACCAGCGATGGGAAGGTGGCAGGAGTAGACCAGGCCGGTAAAGTCACCACAGTTGGATATGGAACCGCAGTCATCCGGGCAAAAGCAGCCGATGGCAGCGGAAAATATGCAGACTGTAAAGTAACGGTAGGAAGCAGTGTTGAAAAAATTACTCTAAATGAAGTTTCCAAAACGATTACAAAGGGAGAATCATTTACGTTAAAGGCAGCAGTTTCCCCCTCCAATGTGTTGAATAAAAATGTGGTATGGACCACAAGCAACGCAAAAGCTGTAACAGTTGATCAAACAGGTAAAGTGACGGCAAAGGGATACGGAACCGCTGTGATCAAAGTACAGGCGGCTGACGGCAGTGGAAAATATGCGTCCTGTAAAGTAACGTCAGGTTATAAAATTAAATATAACCTGAATAAAGGAACCAACAGCAGGCGGAATCCACAAACCTGTTATAAGTCAAAAGTAACCTTGAAGGCACCATCCAGAAAAGGATATTCTTTCAAGGGCTGGTATTCGGATAAAAAATATAAAAAGAAAATAACCAGTATTCCATCATCAACACGGAAAAACGTCGAAGTTTACGCAAAATGGGAGAAAATCAAGATTGCAAAGGCATCCATCAGCAAAGCCCAGAGTAAAAAAGCCGGCAGCATGGAAATTAGCTGGAAAAAAGTAAAAAATGCAGGCGGTTATGAGATTGTTTATGGAAATAATTCCAGAATGACCAAAGGAAGAAAGGTTTTAGAGACAAAAAATACAGGTAAGACAATTAAGAAATTGAAAAAAGGCAGGACGTATTATGTAAAGGTCCGGGGATTCAAAAAGGATTCAGCCGGAAAGAAGGTATACGGGGCATACAGTAAAACAGAGAAAGTGAAAACCAAAAAGTAATTCATTTGCTAATCCAGGTCAAAAAAGGGATATCGTAGCCATTAAAAGGTTATGATATCCCTTTTTTAGCCTGGAATGTTCATGAAAACATGAAAGTTCCGCCGGTTTCTAAAAACTGGTCAAAATAGTAGCACCAAATAGCAGAATCCTGACATTGCCGTAAAATGGTAAATTAAGTATATTAAAGTTAAAAATAGTGCTCCATCCGGACAGTGCTGTCACTATTATTACTGTCCGGAATAGTACTAGGTGAAATGATCTTGTTACGGGCGGTTATACAAAAGGTAATAAGGGCACGGCAAAGGAAGCTCCATAGTCGAAGTACCTTTATTATACAGAAAAATCTATATATTTCAATGAGAAAGGAGGAAAGACAGATACGGGGAGGATGCACAGAGAGATGAAAGAAATACAAATTTATGTAAAGAAGAGGTAGAAGGTATGAAAAGTAGATTGAAAAGAGTACTGAGCTTATTTATGGTGTCTGCGATGCTTTTGACGAGCGTATTACCGGCAAATGCAGCGTCGGATTCCGGTCATACGGAAGCTGCCCGGGATTTTCAACCGGGGAAAGAATTTTATGTGGCAGTTGACGGCGATGATTCGAATGACGGAAGTATCGATAAGCCCTTTGCCAGCCTGGAGGCGGCAAGAGATGCCGTAAAAGTTCTAAAAGAAACAAGGGGTTTGCCGGACGGCGGAGTTGCGGTAAATGTAAAAGGCGGAACCTACAGGCGGCTGGGAGACAGTTTTCATCTGACGGAAGAAGATTCCGGAACTGAAGAAAATCCCATCGTATACAGAGCATATAATGATGAAGAGGTTAATTTCTACGGCAATCTGGTATTGCCCGGTGAAAAATTCGAACCGGTGTCAGATTCGGAAATTCTGGCAAGGCTGCCGGAGGCGGCAAGTGATCAGATAGTCGTATATGATATTACGGCGAATGAGGGTATCACAGATTTTGGTGAGATTGTAAAGAATGGTTTTGGATGGCCTTCACAGGCACCGGGTATATCCGTTTCTGTAGATGGAAAAGATCAGCGTCTTTCCAGGTATCCAAACAGCGGATTTATCAAGACGTCTAAAGCTTTGGAAAAAGGCTTCGTTCCAAGAGACCATATGCCGAATCCTGACGGAACCTGCCCGGATTGCAGCAAAAACAGTGGAATTCCATGTGAATGTAAATATCCGGAGGATGAATGGATCAATCAAAAAGGCGGCATCTTCACAGTGGAAGGATCTGTGTTTAAAAATAAGTACCCGCTGTGGTCCCTGGAAAGTGACTTGTGGGTATTTGGCTATTTCTGCTGGGATTGGGCAGATGATACGATGAAGATTAATAAGCTTGAGGAAACTGCTGCCGGAATGAAGATGTCAGCACTTCAGCCCTCCAGATACGGGGTGTTTGGCGGTAAGAATTTTTACGCTTTTAACCTGCTTTGCGAAGTAGACCAGCCGGGAGAATGGTATCTGGACAGAGAAAACGGAAAATTATACCTGTATCCCGAGAAAGCTCTTTCCGATAGCGAGGTAGCACTTTCAATGGCGCGGACACCGTTTATCAGCATGGAAAATGCGTCTTACATAAAAGTAGAAAATATGAACTTTGGATATTCCAACGGTCATGGTATTTCTTTAGTAGATTGTAATAATGTCACAATCGGTGGCTGCGGTTTTTCGGATTTAGGGCAAAAGGCAGTAGTAGTGGGAATAGAAGGCACCGATTACGAGACTATTAATACTGGTGCTCACGGTGGATTTAATAATACCATCACCAGTTGTAATATCACCAGAACCGGACAGGGAGGAATCTTTCTGGGAGGCGGCGACCGTTATACCCTGACTCCGGGCAATAACCGGGCAGTCAATAATGATATCAGTGATTTCTCGGTAATTAACAGAACCTACACACCAGCTGTTAAAATTTTCGGATGTGGAAATACGGCATCCAATAACAAGATATATAATGCTCCCCACATGGCAATCAGCTACGATGGCAATGATCATGTGATCAGCAACAATGATATATTTAATGTGTGCTACGAGACTTCCGACTGCGGAGCCATCTATTCAGTAAGAACATGGACCTACCGGGGCGTAAAGATTACCAATAATTATCTTCACGATATTTACTCCAATGGAGGCCTTGGTTCTGCCGGAGTATACTGTGACGATTTATCCAGCGGTATTGAAATCACTTCCAATTTATTCAATAATATTACCGGATACGTCATGCTGTTAGGCGGCGGGCAGGATAACGTATTTACCAATAATATTGTATTGAACCAAAACGAAGGAAGAGGTCTTCATTATGATAACCGGGGTGAAGGCTGGGCATATTATCATGCACAGAAACCTAATGGGAACTGCTATGCCGAACTTATGGATTTAAGAAGCGACGAGCGCTATGACAAAGCATTGTGGGATGAGAAATATCCGGATCTGGCGGTAATGGATATGGAAACCTGTGATAGTGAGGGGAATCTTCTGAATGCCCGCAAACCGGCCAATGCAGTTATAAAGGACAATATACTGGCAGGTGTTGCCAATCCATATGGCAATATCAGCAAAAGAGTAGACGAACTGGGAACGGTAGAACGGGAACATGCGCTGCCCGCGGGAACAGATATCGGATTTGAGAATTCTTCTTTATCCCAGTTTAAAGTGAAAGAGAATTCCATGATTAAAGAAGTCATGGGAGAAAACCACTTTGATGTAACAAAAGTGGGTCTGTATTCAGATCAGTACAGAACGGTTGTGAAAACAGAAACCGGCACACCGGTATTAACATCACCGGAAAATAATTCAGAAAATCTCACTTTTATCGATGGTGTGAAACTGACCTGGAACAAAGCAGAAAATGCAGTAAAATATTTTGTGGAGGTATCCCGGGATGCAGAATTTAATGACGTAATCTACTCAGAGATCACAGAAAATGATTGGGCAAATGCGTCAGCCCTGGAGAGAGGCAATGCCTACTACTGGCGTGTAACTGCTGTGGGTGATGGCATGGACTGCACTTCGAAAACAAGTGAGACATATTGCTTTACCACCTCTAACGAGGATCCGGATGTACTCACCTATGATTTTGAATATGAAAATAATGAATTTACGGGATGGAACAGAGAAAAAGGAATTCCTGTGACTAGCACTGAGAAAGCACATGGCGGAGAAAAAAGTTTTAAAATAGACCAGGATATGGTTGTTATTTCAAAAGAATTTAACGAAGTCAAAAACGGGGTTGTTTCTGTCTGGTTATACGATAATATGACAAAAGCGCCGTTAACCCAGGTAGTGGCAAATGTAACTACGGATGACAAAGACCCTTCTACAAGCGACTTCATAGCAATGGGAATCGAAACCCGGGCACCCGGATCACCGGATAAATACTATTACCGTATCGGAAGCCAGAACTACCGGTCAGAGGTTGTTCGTACGGAGGGATGGCATGAACTGAAATGGGATTATTCGTCGGGGGAAGACTGCAAACTCTACATAGATGATACCCTGATTGATACTACCGATTACCGGACAGGATTTAATACAGTTGCGCTGGGAGATTATTGGTCAGGCTCAGGCGGAAATGGAACATCTAATGTCTATTTCGATGACCTGAAGATTGAATTTTCCAAAATAAAAGAAATAGTTCCGGAAACCATCTCGCTGGACCAGACGGAATTAAGAATGAAAGTTGGCGATACGGCAGAGCTTCATGCTGAAGTAACACCAAATGACGCAGAAGTAACGTTAAACTGGCTGGCTCACGAATATGAAATTGCAAGGGTAGAGGAAGGGACAGTGACGGCATACCGCATTGGAACTACAACAGTAAGCGTATATCCTGAGGGCTACCCGGACATAAAGGCTGAGTGTAAAGTGATAGTTACCGCAGATAAAAATGCCTTGACAGAAACCCTAAAGGAAGCGGAAGCGATATTACCGGACGGCTACACAAAAGAGAGTTATCAGGCTTTACAAGACACAATTAAGGCCGCAAAAGAAATATTACAAAACGACGGGGCAGCCCAGGAAATAGTAGATGCGAAGAATGCAGAACTGGAAAATGCCATATTAAATCTGGTGAAAGTAATTACACCGGCAAGCATTGAACTGGATCAGACAGAAGTTAACATGAAAGCCGGAGAGAGCATCACACTTGGTGCGAAGATGATGCCGGAAGGATTAGAAATATCATTGGTATGGTCTTCAGATGATCCAGCAACAGCAGAAGTTACGCAGGGAACAGTTACCGGCATCACTCAGGGGGAGACAACAGTACGGGTGTATCCGGAAGGTTATCCTGAAATACATGCAGAATGCAGTGTGACGGTAACGCAAGACGGCGTCAGCAAAGACGGGCTGGATAAGATCATCTCGGATGCAGAAAGCACAATTACAGAGGAAGATCTTGCAAATACGGCAGAAGAGACAGCAGAATTCTACCGGAACACACTTCTTATGGCAAAGGAAATTTTAGCCGATGGCAGTGCATCACAACAAGAAACAGACAGAATAGCATATGAATTAACGCAGGCTGTTATCCAGGTAAAATACGGGGAATCTGTGAGAGAATCTTTAGCTGCTCTTACAGAAGCAGGGAAAATCATGGCTGCAAAGATAGAACAGTATCCTGAGGAAACAAGGGAAAGATTCTTACTGGCAATGGAGCAGGCGAATCAGCTGTTAGAGGATGACCAGCCTTTAGAAAGTGAATTGCAGCAGGCCTATGAAGAATTATTGGCGTCGATGAACAGCATGCTGGTGATTGATCTGGAAAGACTGAGCAAGGAACTTGAAAGGGCAGCGGAAATTTCAGGAAAACTGGATGCTTACAGAGAAGCAGGCAAGCAGGAATTTGTAAATGCACTGCGGCTTGCAGAAGAAGAAGCCGTAAATCCAAAGAGCCAGTCAGCCGTTAACAGCATTTTAAAAGAGCTTCGTATCCGTTTAGAGGCACTTCGGCTCAGGGCAGATTACAAGGCATTGGAAGATGCTGTCGGACAGGCAGATAGAATAGATCTCACCCTGTATACACAGAAAAGCGTAGATCAGATGCTGGATGCTTTAGCCTATGCCCGGGCAGTATTAGGAAATGATAATGCAGAGCAGTCAGAAGTTGATCAGGCAGCCAATGCATTAATCGCATCTGTAAAAGGTCTGGTTAAAAAAGAAGTACAGCCTGTCAAACCGGACAAACGTGCATTACTGGCAAAGATTGAGGAAGCAAAGGCAATTAAACCGGGTAATTATACAGACCAGTCTTACGGTGCGCTGACCGCAGCCATTTCCCAGGCGCAAAAGACGGCAGATGACCCGAATGCATTACAAAGTACAGTGAATGCCCAGACAGAAGCTTTGGACAAAGCCATTAGGAATCTGAAAGTGGATTCTGATAAAGCGGCAGCAGCCGGATTAAAAGCAGCGACAGTGGCGGTAAAAGCACAAAACAGCAAAACAGATAATGTGAAACTGAGCTGGAATCAAATAGCAGGAGCAGACGGATATATTATTTATCTGAAAAAAGGTAAGACATATAGAAAGCTGGAAACGGTGAAAAAGAACCGAACCTATTTTTACTACACGAAAGGAAGCCTTGGAAAGAATTACACATTTGCTGTGAAAGCATATAAGAAAACAGGAGAAAAAACTGTTTACAGTAAATGGAAAAGTAAGACAATTAAGGCGGTACCACAGGCTGTATCCATAAATGGAAAGGCTTATAAAGGAAAGAACAAGATAAGCTGGAATAAAGTTTCCAGAGTTACGGGATACCGGATCTTTAAGAAGAGCGGAGGATCATGGAAGCGGATTGCAGTTGTAAATAATAAAACTTTCAAATTCGTTGATCACAAGGTGGTAAAAGGTAAGACTTACACTTATAAAGTAAAAACTTATTGTAAAGTAAAAGGCAAGAATATCTATGGCCGTTACAGCAGCCCGATCACAATAAAGGCAAAGTAGGAATCGTATAAAGGTATAAAATTGGCGGCAGTGAGAATTATTTTCTCATTGCCGCCTGCCTGATGAAAGCTGATGCGCTGCTTAGTTAAACAGCTGCATCACATTCTGGAATTTCACCGGCCCATTTAAATGCCTTTTGTGCCAGAATAACAGCTATAATTTCATTAATTACGGCAGCAGCTGCAATTGTTCCCTGAATAATGTGGGCACATTCCGGTGCAGGACCCTCCAGTGCAGCAACGGCAATTCCGGTAAAGACCAGCGATACACCTGAATGGGGAAGCAGGGTGAATCCCAGATATCTTCGGATCACCTCAGGGGAATGAGAGAGCCGCGCTCCAAGATAGGCACCACTGTATTTGCCGAAAGCTCTGGACAAAATGTAGATAACCGTAAATATGCCGGCACCCAGAATCAGGTGGTAATCCAGCGGAGCGCCCAGATTCAGGATAACTGCTATCAGGGCGAATCCCAGAACAGGATTGAATTTTTTCATAAGTGTGGACAGCTGTTCTTCCGGAATAATATTGGAAAATGCAGCGGAAAATGCCATTCCGATTAACATAAAATTCAAAACAGGTTCCGGAAGGATATAAGTATTAAATATAAATCCGCATATGGCTGCTAATAGGATAAAGAGGCACAGTTCTATAAAACAGAGGTTTGCGGAAGATGTTTTTTTGAACAGAAAACCTGCGGGTATGCCGATTACTAATCCGATTAACACTGGAAGAACGGGGGTGAGTATAATCATATAAACTGGCATGGCAGATGCGGATATTTGAGCAGATACAATTGATATAATCGTGAAAAAGATTACAACACCAATAATATCATCAATTGCTGCAAGGGGAATCAAAGTTTTCGTTACCGGGCCATTTGTATGGAATTCCCTTACTATGGACAAGGATGGAGCAGGTGCTGTAGCAAGCGCGATGCTT
This sequence comes from Robinsoniella sp. RHS, assembly GCF_001029355.1. Taxonomy (NCBI): domain Bacteria; kingdom Bacillati; phylum Bacillota; class Clostridia; order Lachnospirales; family Lachnospiraceae; genus Robinsoniella; species Robinsoniella sp. RHS. Next base: position 229,671 of record NZ_JNGB01000020.1, on the reverse strand, counting down.
CCCATAATAGCAGCAAGATAGAGCGGTATCTGGAAAATATAAAAGATCACGCCAAAAGTAAGCGTAACTACAGCAAAGGTTACCAGAGATTCGGCAACTGTAATTACAATAATCTGGTTGCCGGAACGCTTTATATTTTTCCAGATAATTTCGGTACCGATCATCAGTCCTACAGCACATTCCAGTACATGGTTGGAAGTTTGGTACCATTTCATGTCCAGTAGTGAAACATTTAATAATTGGAGGGCATGAGGTCCCAGAATCATGCCTGCGATGAGCCAGCCTAAAATTGCGGGCAGTTTGATTTTTGAGACTAATTTACCAGCTGCATATGCCAAAGCAATTGCTGCTGCCAGTCGTAAAATTGCAGGTATCATAAATTATCCTCCTTTGCGATGCCATATAAAATCATATCTACCGATTTTCGTACCTTTTCTTCGTGAACTTCAATAAAGTTGCTGTCGGTATCCCAATTGGAAAGTTCTTTAAAATATTGTTGGTGAAATGTTTCCTGAACGGCACTGAAATAGGAGCAGGCATCTTCAATCGAGATTCCATTCCGAAGGGGCAGCCCGGACAGTACAGATTCGAATAGCTGAAGATTAAGCTGGTCAAAGTCCTTCTTAAGCAGATTAATTTCCGTGCTCAAATGAGAAGGAGGCTGTATGACAGCATTGAAAAAAATGCGTATAAAAAAGGGATTTTCCGTAAAAAAACGCTGGCGTGTATCAAAATATTCCTGAAGCCGGATTTTAGACTGATTGGTACTGGTGCAATTTGTTTTCAGGTATTCCATTAAAGCCTGAAAGCATGATTTTACGCAGCACAGATACAATTCATCTTTATTTTTGAAATAGTGGTATACCAGTCCTTTTGAAATGCCGCTCTGCGCCAGCGCTGCATTTAAGGATGCTTTGTCATATCCGTTTTTGCCAAATTCAGTTATAGCCGCATGCAATATTTTTTCTCGGCTTTGTAATGTTTTCAATTCTCTTTTCAATGAATGGTTCCTCCTGATAAATAATAATTGACCGACCGGTCTATTTGTAGTATAACAGAAATAGACCGGGTGGTCAATTATTTATATGGATGAATAGAAATGAATTTCAACGAGGTATTGACAGGGATAAAGGGAGAAAAACTGTCTAATAGCAGACAGTGTAAATGAGAAGGAGGAAAAAATGTATCAGTTATTGATTGCAGATGATGAAAAAATAATCAGGGAAGGTTTAAAAAATGTAGTCGACTGGAATGATCTGGGGTTTGAGATTGCAGATATCTTTACGGATGGGCAGGAAATCATTGAATATCTGGATTATGCAATACCGGATGTTATTCTGACAGATATTAAAATGAGCCATATTTCGGGCATTGAAGTGGCAAAGTATGTATTTGACCACAAAATGCCATGTAAAGTAGTTCTGATCAGTGGCTACCAGGAATTTGAACTGGCACTGCAGGGAATTAAATACGGAGCAGAAGATTATCTGCTAAAGCCCATTGATGTTGACAATTTAATAGAAACATTCAGCAAGCTGAAGTTGGAACTGGATCAGAAACAACAACAGGAAAGGAAAGCGCAGGAAGAAAAATACCGGATGGAGGAGGCAATTCCGCTGCTGGAAGAACGCTTTTTCTCAGATCTGATATTAGGTGTGGCTGGAAGCGAGGAGTATATCAGAAGCAGGATGGCTGTCTTATATCCACAGATGGATATCAACCTGTGCCACTGCCTGCTTGCTGATATCCGGATAGAAAATTATCCGGAATTTATGAAGCATGTCTGGCAGTACAATTATGACCAGTTTGAAATAAATATCCATCATTTTCTACAGATTTATCATAAAGAAATGTATTTCCATCTGGTATTTAAATCAGGGGAAATATTGGAAATATTCGGTGTTCTGATAAAGCAGAGTGATGAAACAGATGCACTTGAAATCTGCAAGAGAGAGCTGGAACTGCTGGTACAGGAACTAATGAGCAGCTTTCATTTTCAGGCTGGATATGAAATAAAACAGATTTATCATAATATATTTGACATCAATGGAATCCAGGAGGGGATTTTTAGCCAGGGGTATTCCCAAGAGAGCTTAAAACAGCACCTTCAGGAGCAGAAGAAACTGATTATGTCCAATATTAGTTTGGGAAATATGGTCACCGCCCAGAAGATCTTTCACAGTATACTGGAGGAATTAAATACAGCGCCTTCTATCTTCCGCAATAATTTTGTAATAGAGATTTTATCCACAATGAACACGGTAATAAAGGAAGTAAACGTAAAATTATCCGATTCCCTGCGTACATACTTTAATTATTCCCAGGTGTTGTCTTTTAGTGGTGTGGAAGAGTTAAAAGCTTATTGTGACCGTATCTTTGACCGGATCAAACTGGCAGAGGAAAAGAAAGAGTACTATGATACAACGGCTTTAATCAGTAAAGCAAAGCGTTATATTATTGATAATATCCACAAAGATATTTCACAGGAAGAGACTGCCAATCAGCTTTTTATCTGTTCGTCTTATTTGAGCAGGCTGTTTAAGAAGCAGACCGGGGAAAATTTCACACAGTTTGTAACTAGAATGAAGATGGAAAAAGCAATCGAATTATTAAAGAATCCCCAATATAAAACCTATCAGGTAAGTGAAGCTCTGGGATATAAAACACCCAGGTATTTTTCAAGGCTTTTTCGGATGCAGACGGGAATGAATCCAAGTGAATACCGGGGGAAAGTATTAAATATAGGCGGAGGAACAGATGAAATTTAGCAGAGTGGTAAAAAAATATGTAAAGGATTATAAGTTTAACAGCCTGTTTATTAAGAATCTGATACTGCTTTTAATGTTAATCATTGTTCCGATTTCAGGCACGGTTGTTCTGGCATATTATTCCTATAATAATATGCAGAAAAATGAAATTCAGTCTTATAACGAAACCATCTTGAATCAGGCTGTTTCCGGTTTGGAAAGAGTGGTAAAAGAAGCCAGAACCCAGTTAATTTACATTGGATTTAATTCAAATGTAGAGCTTTACATGTATGATACGGAAGAAATCAGACAGCTGAATTATAAGGTTAAGAGTATCTCGGAACTGATCAGGCTGCCGGTAGTTTCCAAAGATTATATAGACAGCATTTATATACATTCTTTTAAAAGTGATAAGGTGATTACCATGGAGGGGATCAGTGATTTTGAAACTTTTGGGGATAGGGAATGCCTGCTGCAGTATACGGGGCAGGCAAAAAAGGACAGGCAGTGGGTTATGCTGACTACCAGCAATGAACGGGGATATCCCCAGATGCAGCTGTCTATCTTTCAGGATATCTGTTACGGGTCACTTTGTACCGGAACAATTGTTATGAATCTCCGGCTGGATGAATTAATAAAGGAACTAAATCTGTCAGATGAGGCTCAGATCTGTGTCAGTGACGGTGCAAATATATTGTTGTCCAACGATATGCAGCAGACAGGCAAGCCAATAGAAAACATGAAAGGATTTCGGGAAAGTAAGAAGGACAGTGCCGTTATTAACCAGCAATTCTGTATTTCTTCAAAGTCTTTGGGAGAGTCAGGACTGGAGGTGATATCATACTTTGATCTTCAGACTTATCAGAATAAATTAAGTACAATCCGCAATTTTATGCTGACATTTCTGCTGGTTATGGTTCTGATTACGTTCTGTCTTGCAACTTTAATTTCCATACGTATTTTCAGTCCCATAGAAACAATATTTTCTTCAATTAAGGAGTACAGCAATATATTGACAGGGGAGGATGATATGCTCAAAGGCAAAGATGAATTGATGTATATTATGGATTCCATTCAGAAGACCGTTCGTAAGAAAAAGGATGTGGAGGAGGAGCTTTTAGAACGGGTCAGACTGTTGAAAAAAGCACAGTCTGTGGCACTCCAGTCCCAGATTAACCCCCACTTTATTAACAATACACTGGATACGATTAATTGGATGGCAATTGGCCTTTTGGGAGGGAAAAATGAGATTTCTGAAATGACGTCAGCGCTATCGAAAATGCTGCGGATGTCATTACAAAATACGGATATCATCATCCCTTTGAAAATGGAAATAGATCATTGTAAGTGCTACCTTGAGATACAGAAAAAGCGCTATGAGGATAAATTTGAGGTGGTCTGGGAAATACCGGAGTTGCTGTACACCTGTAAGACAATACGCATTATTTTACAGCCCATTATTGAAAATGCCATCTATCACGGAATCAAGCATTTGAGTAATAAAGGAATTATCAGTGTTTCCGGAGAGATCACAGAAGGAGTGGCGCAGCTGTGTGTGAAGGACAACGGCCTTGGAATGAAGGAAGAGGAAGTTGCAGAACTCAACCAGAATATGCGAAGTGGGATGATCAGGGAAAGCGGGCATATAGGCATTACAAACGTCAACCAGCGGCTGAAGCTTTATTTTGGTGAGGAATATGGCATTGTCATTGACAGCAGGGAGGGAGTTGGAACCACAGTAAAGCTTAGATTCCCCTTAATCAATAGTTAAAAGTGTTGTCAGAAGTGGTGCACAGGTCAAATTTGTACCCCCTTTTTTCCGTTTTGTGTCATTTTAACTTCCAGGAATATTCAGTATACTTATGGAGTAAACACAACAGAAACGAAGAGAAAGGATGGGAATCAATTGATAAAAGAGAGAAGAAAAGTGAAAGGGAAGAAGGGACATTTCAAAGATAATCTGCAGTTGTTAACGCTGGCTTTGCCTACCATTATATTACTGTCCATTTTTTCCTATTGGCCAATGTCCGGGGTTGTTCTTGCTTTTAAGGATTACAAAGTGCCAAAAGGGATATTTGGCAGTCCATGGGTGGGATTCAAGAATTTTGAATTCTTTTTAAAGTCCCAGGATGCGTGGAGAGTAACCAGAAACACAATCGGATTAAACCTGATGTTTATTGTAATCGGTATTATCTGCGGTGTTATATTTGCACTGATAATGTTCGAAGTTAAGAAAGCCAGACATGTAAAAATATATCAGACAGCATCGATTATTCCTAGTTTCATATCCTGGGTTGCAGTTGGATATATCGTATATGCGTTGCTGGACCCAACCAGAGGTTTAATGAATCAGATATTAGCGTTCTTTGGAAAAGAAGGAATATCCTGGTATTCAGAACCGAAGTATTGGCCGTTTATTTTACTGATAACAAAGACCTGGCAGGGTGTGGGGCTTGGAAGTATTATTTATTATGCTGCTTTAATGGGTGTGGATAATGAATTGTATGAAGCGGCGGAAATAGATGGTGCAGGAAAACTGCAAAAGACCTGGTACGTATCGCTGCCTCAGATTGTGCCGATTATTATTATCATGGGAATACTGGATGTAGGAAAAATATTCCGTGCGGATTTCGGTTTGTTCTATAATGTTACACGGGATGTGGGAGCACTTTACCCTACAACAGATGTTATTGACACTTATGTGTTCCGGGCATTAATGCAGCAGGGGAATATCGGAATGTCCAGTGCAGTGGGACTGTTCCAGTCTGTCATATGTTTTGTGACACTGATGACGACCAACTTTATAGTGAAAAAACTGTCGCCGGATAATGCATTGTTCTAAGAAAGGAGGAGTAAAAAATGGGTCAGATAAAGGATCAGAAAAAAGAAAAAACAAGTATACTGGTACATATCTTCTTTATCGTTTTTGGAATCTTATGTATCCTGCCATTTATGATTATCATTTCTGCTTCCCTTTCCGGGGAAACAGATCTGGCGGTAAACGGGTTCTCAGTGCTGCCAAGGAAAATTGACTTTACAGCTTATCAATACTTGTTTAAGAACCCGGAACTGATTATTAATTCTTATATGGTTACAATTATTATCACAATAGCAGGTACTTTTTTGGGAGTCATGTTCATGTCAATGACAGCGTATTGCCTGGCGAGGAGTAACTTCCGGTTTAAGAGAGGACTGACATTTTTCATCTTCTTCCCTACACTTTTCAGTGGGGGACTGGTACCAAGCTATATTATTAATACCCAGTATCTGCATTTGACAAACACTTTAATGGCACTGGTATTGCCAAGCCTGATCAATGTTTTCCACATAATTATGCTGCGGACCTTTTTCAAACAGCTTCCGGAAGCACTGTTTGAGGCAGCAAAAATAGACGGGGCAAGTGAATATCATATTTTCTTTAAACTGGCACTCCCATTATCCAAACCGGTAATCGCTACGGTAGCATTTTTAAGTGCACTGGCGAAATGGAATGAATGGTATAATGCAATGCTTTATATCAGAGATGACAAACTGGTGCCGCTTCAATATCTGCTGCAAAGGATGATGATGAATCTGAGGGCGCTGCTGGATGCAATGCAGAATGCGCCTGCAATGGTAAATCTTCAGGACCTGCCTGGAGAAAATCTGAGAATGGCGATGCTGGTTGTTGCCATAGGCCCCATGCTATTGATTTTTCCGTTTTTCCAGAAATACTTTACAAGAGGTATGACGGTGGGAGCTGTTAAAGGATGATGAAGCCAGAAACAAAAAAGCAAGAATCGAAAAGAAAGAATCGATAAGCAAGAATTATATAAGCAAGAATCGAAAAGAAAGAATTATATAAGCAAGAATCAGAAAAGCAAGCTCATATAAGCAATCTCATATAAGCAAGCTCATATAAGAAATAATTGTGCAAACATTTATTATATAAAACAATTGAAGGAGGATTTTATTAATGAAAAGAAGATTAGCGGCTTTAGGTATGGCGGGTGTATTGACCGCGAGTATGCTTGCAGGATGTTCCACAGGCAGCAAGGAAACAACAGAGGCAGTGAAGACAGAATCCAGTGAGAGCGGTACAAAAGAGGAATCAGAAGCTGGGACAACTGCAAAAGACAGCAGTACAGATGAAACAGTTACCGTAAAATGGTGCGTATTCGGTGACAAGGCACAGGATCATGATATGGTTATGGAAGATCTGAACAAGAAGCTGAAAGAGAAAATTAATATCCAATTGGAAATGGATGTAATTCCACAGGGTGAATTTAACGATAAAATGAAGCTTGCCAGTACAGCCGGAGAAGACTTTGATCTTGTATTTACTTCAAACTGGCTAAACAGCTTTGATGAGAATATTTCCAGAGACGCATTTATGCCTATCGATGAATTGTTTGAGCAGTATGGTCAGGGGATCAAAGATTCTATGCCGGAATGGCTGCTGGATGTTGCAAAAGTAGACGGAAAACTCTATGCGGTTCCAAACCAGCAGGTGATTGCAAGACAGCTGGGCGTTGTAATTCAGAAGGAATATGCTGACAAGTACGGATTTGATAAAACATCATTAAAAGATATCCGGGAACTGGAACCTTTTATGGATGAAATCGTCAAAAATGAGCCTGCTTTATTTGCAATCGATAAAAGGGTAGATCCTGCAATTGAAAAAGAATATGAAGGATTGGCAACGGTAGCTAATAATTCTAGTGCATATATTAGAAAGGATGACCCGGAGGCAACCTTAATCCCGGCTACCGATGTTATTGAAGAACAGATGAAACTGGATAATGAGTGGTACAAAAAAGGATATATAAGACAGGATATTGCAACCGTGACAGATAATTCTGCAGACGTAAAAGCAAACCGCTATGTGTGCTCCCTGAGTGCTTATAAACCGGGACAGGGTGCAGAATTCTCCTCCAGACAGGGAGTTGAATATATCGCAGTGCCTATTGAAGGTTCTTATGTTCAGTCAACATCCGGAATTGAAACGATGACAGCTGTAAATATCAATTCCAAGAATCCGGAAGCAGCAATGAAATTGTTAAATCTGGTATACACGGATAAGGAAATCTTTAATGAATTATTATTTGGCTTAGAAGGAACCCATTATACAAAAACAGGAGAAAACAGTGTGGAACCGGCAGAGGATTCTACCTATAATTACAGCGCATACGCATGGAAAATCGGTAACCAGTTTAATGCATGGTACTTACCGGGTCAGGAAGAAGGATTATGGGAAGAAACAGATAAACTGAATAGAGAAGCCCAGGTGTCCGTACTACGTGGATTTACTTTCAACCCGTCGAATGTACAAGCCGAATTAGCGCAGGTGTCTGCAGTGAATAAAGAGTATTTTAACGGCCAGTTTACCGCCAATGACATCGATGCATTTATTACAGAGAAGAAAGAAAAATTAGAACAGGCGGGCTTGCCGGTAATCGTAGAAGAATTGCAAAAGCAGATTGATACATGGAAAAGTAAATAGAGAACCGGACTGTATCATTCTATGCCATTTAGGATGGTACAGTTTTTCAATGGAGGAAAGTGTGAAAGAAAATCGCTTTCACACTACTGATTTGGGAATAGCACAGGCAGGCTTGCGCTATTCATGGTGTCAAGTTTGAAAGGAAAGCACTTTCAAACTACTTATTAAGGTAGTATCGCAGGCAGACCTGCGATATGCAGGAGGTATAAGTATGAGCAAAACGGAGGATCAGATCTGGGCTGCAGAGGTGCTGCAGCGAATTCAGGAAAAATATAGCGTAATAACGGACAGAAATCCCAAAGATTTTTTCCCTTATACATTAGAGCAGGGAAGATTCCGGGAATCAAAATATGAGCATGATTATGAATGGTGGACCAATGGTTTCTATCCCGGCATACTCTGGAAACTCTATCTGATGTCCAAAAATGAAAAGTACAGGACACTGGCTGAAGATTATGAAAGTATGCTGGATATTCCGCTTAATCATTTTGAAGGTTTGCATCATGATGCGGGATTCATGTGGCTGACTTCTGCAGTGGCAGATTATCGGATTACGCAAAACAGCAGGTCCAGAAAGAGAGGACTTCATGCGGCATCGGTGCTGGCATCCAGATTCAACATACGGGGGAATTTCATCAGAGCCTGGAATGGAGAAGAGAATGGAGGGTGGGCAATCATAGACAGTATGATGAATATACCTATTCTTTATTGGGCAAGCAGGGAACTGAAGGATCCTCGTTTTTACTATATAGCCAAAAGTCATGCGGATAAGGTGATGGATCATTTTATCCGTGAGGATGGAAGTGTGCGGCATATTGTTTCATTTGACCTTCAGGATGGGAACTTCATAGAGGAAATGGGTGGACAGGGATTTCAGAAAGGTTCTGCATGGACCAGAGGACAGGCATGGGCAATCTATGGATTCCTATTAAGCTATCTGCATACGGGAGATGAAAAATACCTGAATGCGTCTAAAAAGACGGCACACTACTTTCTGGCTGCACTGTCTCTGGAAAGGGATTATGTGCCGCCCTGTGATTTCCGTGCACCTGAAAAACCGGTTTACAAAGATACCACGGCAGGAGCGATAGCAGCGTGCGGTTTGTGGGAGATCGGGAAAGCTGTACCGGAGGAAGAAAGAGGACTGTACCAGAAATGTGCAGTAAAAATACTCCGCAGTATCGAGAAAAACTATTGCAGCTGGGATATGAATAAAGATGGAATTGTAATCTGCGGAACCGAACGGTATGGGGAAGGAACAAATATTCCAATTATCTATGGAGATTATTATTTTATAGAAGCACTGATGAAAATAGCAGAAAGCGATGTGCTGTTTTGGTAAGAGAGGAGCAGAAATGGATCGTAACAATTTTAAAACCAGGGAAGATTACAGTAAGGCATTATTAACGATGGCAGATGCTTTAAAGGAATATTACTCCCCGGGAAAAGCAAGGCTTAATATCGGATATACGGCAACGCACTATGGCAGCAGCACAATTGGGTTAGAAGGCTTCTCAAGAATACTTTGGGGTTTGGTACCGCTGTGGGCAGGAGGCGGTGAAAGCAGCCTGGATGAGTTCATCTGCCGGGGAATTATGCATGGAAGCGATAAAAAATCTGAGGAATACTGGGGAAGCTACGGAGATGGCGAACAGGCTTACGTGGAAATGGCAGTTTTTGGTCTGGCTTTGCTGCTGGCTCCCGGGAAAGTCTGGGAGCCGCTTGCTTTGGAAGATAAGAAAAACTTTCATGAGTGGCTGATGCAGATAAACCAGCACAGAATATCGGATAATAACTGGCTTTTTTTCCGGGTACTGGTTAATTGCGGCTTGAAGAATGTAAATGCAGAATATAGTGAGATACAGTTGGAACAGGATTTGAACAGGATAGATGACTTCTATCTGGGGGATGGCTGGTATTCAGACGGAGCCACAAAGCAGGTAGATTATTATATTGGATTTGCCATGCATTTCTATTCTCTAATCTATGCACAGGTACAAAAAAATGAGGATCCTGTAAGATCTGCCAAATACAGAGAGCGGGCAAGGTTATTTGCAGAAGATTATATTTACTGGTTTGGTGAGCGGGGGGAAGCGCTTCCCTATGGACGTTCTCTTACATACCGGTTTGCTCAGGCGGGATTCTGGTGTGCAATGGCTTTTGCAGACGAAGAAGTATTCTCCTGGGGTGTAATGAAAGGAATCATAAACAGGCACTTTCGATATTGGTTTGAAAAGCCGATTCTGGACTGTGAGGATAAGCTGACGCTGGGTTACTGTTACCCGAATCTGACAGTGGGGGAAGGTTATAATTCACCTAATTCACCCTACTGGGCATTTAAGAGCTTTTTAATTCTGGCACTGCCATCCAATCATCCATTTTGGGAGGCAGAAGAAGAACCTTTGCCAAAGTTAAAGGAACTTCGTGTTTTAAAGCAGCCTATGATGATGATGCAAAGAGGTAAGGATGGATATGTTACAGCGCTTACCTCCGGACAGTATGCAGAGTGGGAACCGGTTCATTGTGCTGAAAAATATAGTAAATTTGCCTATTCCAGTTATTTTGGATTTCAGACACCGCGCTCATACTGTTCCCTGGCTCAGACAGCACCTGATAATATGCTCGCCTTTTACAGAGACGGATATTATCATGTAAGGCGCAGGTGTGAAAGGGTTAAGATCAGTGAAGACAGGATTCTCTCATGGTGGAGCCCGATGAGCGGGGTAGAAGTAGAGACGGTATTGGTTCCAAATGGAGCAGGCCATTTCAGGCGCCATATCATCAGGGCAGAAGAGGACTGTATGGCTGCAGAGGGTGGATTTCCACTGCCGGTGGATGAAATAAATGAGGTCATTTGCACAGAACGTGAGGGATATGCAGAGACCCGCAGCAACCGGGGAAGAAGCCGCATAGAATTAAAACAAGGACAGGGAATGGGCAAAGTGATTTTGTGCGAAGCAAATGTAAACCTGCTCCATCCAAGAACCCTGCTTCCCTATCTCCAATATGAAATAAAAAAAGGGATCACAATCGTAGAAGTATATGTAGAAGGATCCGTAATGCAGCATGAAAGCCAATGAGACAAAAGAAAGGAAGAACGATTCAATGACAACATTATTAAAAGAAGGATTTAAAAATGCATTTGACTATGGATTCTCCCCGGATGCTGACGGCGTTGAAAATCAAAAAGCCCTGCAGTCTGCTGTAGAAGATGGCGGGACAATTCTTATAACCAGGCAGGGCACCTACCGGCTGGCAGGGACAGTCTATCTGAGCAGCTGCACCACATTGATTTTTGGAAATGGTGTTATCATACAAAAAACAGAAGACCTTGGAAAATACGCTCATGTATTTTTAAATCAGGGCGCACTGACAAGAATCTATGATACCGGAATTCAGATCCATAACCTGCATCTGGCTGTTAATGGAAATGACATCAGAAAGTTTGAGGTTGAGGGGCTTCATGGCCAATTAGCTTTTTTCTACATCCGGGATCTGCTGATTACGGGGTTTCGGTGCATGGATCTGGGGAAACTGCAGTATGGCATACAGGTCTGCACTTTTGAAGATATTACAATACAGAATATAATTATAAAAGGGGATAAAGACGGTGTGCATTTAGGCAGGGGAAGGCGCTTTACAATTCGGGATGGAATCTTCGACACCTATGACGACGCCATTGCTTTGAACGGACATGATTACGATGTGGGAAATCCGGAACTGGGATGGATTGAGGATGGTCTGATCGATAATTGCCAGGATCTGACTCATGATGGAGAGACTACGGACGGATATTTCTGCCGTATGCTGGCCGGGGGCTGGACAGATTGGTTTCCGGGGATAAAATTGCAGAAATCAGATACGGTGGCTGCCAATGGAAAGCTATATCGTGTCAAAGAAGATGCAGACGGGACAGAATATATATCCACCATCTGCCCTTCTCACCAACAGGGTATGGAAATCGAAGAAGGAATACACTGGGTTGTTGTACAGAATGAGATAACCTATACTGCAGGCGTAAGAAATGTAATGTTTCGTAATATTTTCCTGCAGAAACCCAGAACCGGTTTTTCCATACATTTTGATAATGACAGATACAGCAGGTCTTATTATCCCGGGGCTGAGGTGCCTTACCAGGAAAAAGTATTATTTGATGGCATCCGGGTTCTTCATAAAAAGAAAATACACCTTATGGAGATCGGCACTCCGGTAGATATCGTGCATATAACAAATTCCGTAATTGGTGACAGCACCATTTGTTTTCATGGAAATCATGCGTTAGAAGACTATGGAACTACGAAAGTCAGCATCAATAACTGTATTTTTAATGTTTTTAAAGAAAATGAACTGATTGAAAATAAATTAGAGAATAAAATCATTCAGGATCAATACTTTGGTAATATAGAAATGTGAGAATAAAAAGGATAGGCGGTCAGTTAATCGTATGAAAGAGTACCTGGAAAAATATCTGGCAGAATACAGAAGCTGTGTGGAAAATTATGCTTTGGAGCTGAGAAACCAGCCCATGCCGGAATTAACGGAAGAGAAATTTTCGCTGTTCGAAAAGACAGGAAACCGTATGATCTATGAAGAAGATTATTTTATCAGAAGGAAATATCTGGCGGTATATGCAATGGCTTATTGGATTGGGCGAAAAAAAGAAGATCTAAATAAACTGGAAGAAGTCATTGAAGCAGTCTGTATGGAGAACAGCTGGGCGCTTCCTGCTCATACAGATCGTAAAAACAATCCGGATTGGAGAAATACAGTGGACCTATTTGCCTGTGAGACCGGGCAGACATTGGCAGAGCTGATCACTATATTTCAACAGGATTTGAAAAAAGATCTGAGAGAACATGTGAAAAAAGAAGTGATAAGCCGTGTTCTGACTCCATTTTATCAGTCAGAGGCACCCTGCGAGCCCTGGGAATACAATACCAATAACTGGTGTGCCGTATGTGCGGGGGCAATAGGAAGTGCAAGTATTTATTTATTAAAAGATGTACCGGAGAAATGTCTGGAACGGATCCGATACTCCCTGACACATTATCTGAAAGGATTTACGGATGATGGTGCCTGCATGGAAGGACTGGCGTATTTTTCATATGGAATGGCATATTATGCAGGTTTTTCCCAACAGTATCTGGAATACAGCCATGGGGCAGCAGACTTGATGGCAGATGAGAAAATAGCCTCCATAGCAGAGTTTCAGCAGAAATGTTATTTTGATTCAGGATTGACCGTAAGCTTTTCGGATGGATATATGAACGATTGTTTTCATATGGGCCTGACCTGTTATCTGGCGGGCAGGTTTCCGAATGTCCGGTTTCCAAACCGAAAGTGTGCGGCAGCATTTGATTCAGACAGCTGTTATCGTTTTATGACACTTTACCGGGATTATATATGGGTAGAAGCTTATCTGGAGAAAATTTCAGAAAATCAATACCAACGCATACAGCCTTGCCCTGACACAAATAACTCTGTTCATGGAAAAGTACACAGTGGGCTGGTAAAAGAGCCTGTCATTTTTGAACAGGCTCAGTGGTATATTGCACAGAGTGGTAATATGTGCGGCATGGCGGCTAAAGGCGGCAATAATGCGGAACATCATAACCATAATGATGTGGGCAGTTTCTTGTACCTAAGTAAAAATACCATGCTTCTGGCTGATCTGGGGGCCGGGGAGTATACGAAAGATTATTTCAGCGGCAAGCGTTACCAAATATTGTGCAATAGTTCCCTTGGCCATAATGTACCTGTAATTAATGGCAGTTTACAAATGGAAGGTGAGCGTTTTGCCTGTGACCGGTTTGAAGCAGATAAGAATGGCAATGTAGAAATCAGTTTTGGAAATGCATATGATCTGGACGAACTGGATGAAGCTGTCAGGAGAATCAGATTCAATAGGGAAACCGGTATGATGCAGATTACAGATACCTTTACAGGCGGGAACGGACTGGTGGATGTTAAGGAAAATCTGGTTACCAGGTATGTGCCAAGAATCAGGGGCAATAAAGTGCAGATCTGCGGAGGGAATGAGGATTGTACAGTAGAGATAGATGATCCGGATGTAAAAATATCTTATCAGGTTATGGAACATAAGAATCATGCAGGTAAAACAGAACATGTATTTCTGATACAGTGGCAGGTGGATGTAAATGATGGATATGGAAAATCTAAATTTCGGATTTATTGTAAATAGAACAGGTTCCACAGCTATAGAAAAAATTCAGATACCAAATCATCGGTATCTGAATTTTTTTGCCTAAAAAGTACCAATCTCTTAATAATCTCCTAATTGGAGGAAAAAGAAGCCCAAAATAGTATAAAATCTAATAAATTAAATACTAAAGCCTTTTTATACTTAAATGCTATAATGACGAAGAAAAACGAAAAGGCAAATTATAAGCCTTACATAATCGTATTTTTCCATATCTTATTCGAGATATAAAAAAGGAGGATTTTAAGATGAAAAGAAAGACAGTAATGAAGGTTCTGACTTGCGGAGCAGCAGCAGTTATGACAATGGGTGTTATGTCCGGGTGCGGAACAAGAGGCGGAGGAACCGCGGCCACGGGAACTGCCCAGTCCGCTGCCGAAGATGCGGGCAGTACATCCGGCGAAACGAAAAGTGACGCGAATGTAATGATCGGCTCTGCAATTTACAAATTCGATGATACCTTTATGACAGGTGTAAGAACAGCTATGACAGACCAGGCAAAAGCAGAGGGAATAGAACTTGAACTGGTGGATTCCCAGAACAAGCAGCCTACCCAGAATGAACAGGTAGATACCTTTATTACTAAGGGCGTAACTGCACTTGCAATTAACCCGGTAGACCGAACTGCCGCAGGTCCTATTATAGAAAAGGCAAAAGCAAAGAGTCTTCCTATTGTATTTTTAAACCGTGAACCGGAAGAAACGGATATGAAAAGCTACGATAAGGTATGGTATGTAGGTGCGAAAGCAGAGCAGTCCGGTCAGCTATCCGGAGAAATTATTGCTGATTACTTTAAAGCTAATCCGGATGCTGATAAAAACGGTGACGGCACCATCCAGTACGTAATGCTTCAGGGCGAACCTGGACATCAGGATGCGACACTCCGTACAGAATATTCGATTAAAGCCATTGAAGAAGCCGGATTTAAAACAGAAAAACTGGCGGCAGATACCGCTATGTGGGACAAGGCAAAAGCAACGGATTTAATGAAAGCTTTTATTACCGGACAGGGACTGGACAAGATTGAGGCAGTTATTTCCAATAATGATGATATGGCACTGGGGGCTGTAGAGGCATTGAAGGCAGAGGGCTACAATAAAGAAGACAAAGCAAAATATATTCCGGTAGTTGGTGTGGATGCCACAGCTCCTGCATTGGAAGCGATGAAAGATGGTTCTCTGTTAGGTACCGTATTAAACGATGCAGCCAATCAGGGAAATGCTACCATTAATGTTGCAAAAGCAGCAGTAGAAGGCAAAGAAATTAATGAGCAGAATATCGGCTATCCGGTTACCGACGGCAAATATGTCTGGATTGATTATGTAAAAGTAACTGCCGACAATTATCAGGAATATATGAAATAAAGGGATAGATATCAGACTTAGGGTTGTTCATTGACAGTATGTTAATGTAACAGCCCTTCTGATAGAAAGGAGCGGCAGCATGGGAGATATCGTATTAGAAATGAAAAATATTACGAAAGTATTCCCAGGGGTAAAGGCACTTGACCAGGTCAGCCTTACTGTAAAAAAAGGGAGTGTACATGCGTTGATGGGTGAAAATGGTGCCGGGAAATCAACGTTAATGAAGTGCCTGTTCGGAATATATCATGAAGATGGCGGGGAAATCATCCTGGATGGGAAGCCTGAAAAAATCATGACCTCCAAACAGGCTTTAGATTTGGGAGTCTCTATGATTCATCAGGAGCTGCATCCAATTCGTTTCAGGCCTGTAATGGAGAATATATGGCTTGGAAGATTTCCCAAAAGGGGAATTGTTGTAGACAAGAAAAATATGATCCGTAAGACAAAAGAGCTTTTCCAGGAAGTGGATCTGGACGTAGATCCCCAGGCATTGGCAGGCTCCCTGTCTGCATCCAGCCTGCAGCTTGTTGAAATTGCAAAAGCTGTCAGTTATCATTCAAAGATTATTATCATGGATGAGCCCACTTCGTCACTTACGGAAAATGAGACACACCATTTATTTAAGATCATACGCCAGCTCCAGGACAAAGGCTGTGCGATCATTTATATCTCTCATAAAATGGAGGAAATTCTGAAGATATCAGATGAAGTAACCATTATGAGGGACGGACAGTATGTGGGTACCTGGGATGCGAAAGACCTGACAACGGACTTGATTATCAGCAGGATGGTAGGAAGAAATATGACCAACCGTTTTCCTCCAAAAGAATATTCGCCTCTTGATGAAGTGATACTAAAAGTAGAAAATTTATGTTCACCGCTTCCCAAATCTTTTCAAAATGTTAGTTTTGAATTAAGAAAAGGTGAGATTCTGGGTATTGGCGGACTGGTAGGAGCCCAGAGAACAGAAGTGGTGGAAGCGATCTTTGGATTAAGGGAGATTGCGGAAGGAACCATTGCAAAGAATGGAAAAAAACTGGCGATCAGATCCCCACGGGATGCGATTAAAGAAAAGATCGCGCTGCTGACCGAGGAAAGAAGGGCAACCGGGATATTCGGGATTCTATCTGTTTTGGATAATACCGTGATTGCCAACCAGAAAAAATATGCCAGCATGGGAATATTGAGAGAGAGCCAACGGGTAAAAGCTGCAAAGGAATCAAATACAGAGTTAAGGACTAAGACTCCTAACCTGGAAGAAGCAATCCAGAACCTGTCCGGAGGAAATCAGCAGAAAGTACTGCTTGCCAGGTGGCTTCTGACCCAACCGGATATCTTAATTCTGGACGAGCCTACCAGAGGTATTGATGTAGGGGCAAAATATGAAATCTATACAATTATGCACAAGCTTGCAAGTCAGGGGAAATCTATCATTATGATTTCATCGGAAATGCCGGAGCTACTGGGAATGTCAGACCGCATTATGGTAATGTGCGAAGGCCGGGTAACCGGAATTTTAGAAACAGAAGAAGCAGACTCGGTAAGTGTCATGAATTGTGCAACGAAATTTATGAAATAAAGTTCTTAATCCTTGTGCAAGGTTTTAAGTTTGATAGAGAGAGAGGTAATACATATGCAGAAATCAGGGAAGATGGTTGCGCGTAAGCCATTTGCCGTTTCATTTATTACAGCAGGAGTTCTGCTGCTGGCTTTGGGTATTGTTCTATACTGGGCATTAGATCC
The DNA here is from genome assembly GCF_001029355.1 of Robinsoniella sp. RHS. Taxonomy (NCBI): domain Bacteria; kingdom Bacillati; phylum Bacillota; class Clostridia; order Lachnospirales; family Lachnospiraceae; genus Robinsoniella; species Robinsoniella sp. RHS. The sequence continues at coordinate 212,115 of NZ_JNGB01000020.1, read as the reverse complement.
GGCAGTCTTTTATGATCTTTACCTGTATGTAGCCCTGGTAGGGTTAGCAGCCCTGGGTTATGGAATCAATCAGCTTGCAGCCCGGAGATTCCACGGTACAGATGTAGAGCTGTCAGGTAAGACGGCAAAGAGGTTTATTACAAATAATGCGATTATGATCGCACTTCTGGTTTTAATTGTCGTGATTATGTTTATCCAGCCGCGTTTTATGCAGCTGCAGGTATTGCTGGATATTTTAACCCAGTCATCTACAAAAATGATTGTAGCACTGGGAATCTGTTTTACACTGCTGATAGCAGGTACAGACCTTTCGGCGGGACGTATGGTTGGTCTGGCGGCAGTCGTTTCGACTTCCATGCTGCAGACGGCTGATTATGCCAACAGATTCTTTCCGGACCTTCCGTACATGGCAGTCATTTTTCCAATTCTTTTAGCAATTGCGGCATGTGCCCTGTTTGGAATTTTAAATGGATTTTTAGTAGCGAAATTCGACATGCATCCATTTATTGCCACGTTAGCTGTACAGGTAATTGTGTATGGAGCATGTTCCCTTTATTTTGACATGGCACCAAACAAATCCCAGCCCATCGGCGGTATCCGCAGTGATTTTATCGTGCTGGGACAGAAAAAAATTCTTGAAATCGGCGGATTTCCGGGAATCTCTATTTTAGTTCCCATTGCCATCTTTTTCGTAGTTCTCATCTGGTTTATCCTGAACAAAACAGAATTTGGCAAGAACGTGTATGCAATCGGAGGAAACCGGGAAGCAGCAATCGTTTCCGGTGTGAATGTATTCAAAACCATTATGGGGATTTTCGTTCTGGCATCTGTTTTATATGGTGTTGCCGGAGTACTGGAAGCAGCAAGAACAGCGGGAGCCACAAATCAGTACGGTAACGGATATGAACTGGATGCAATTGCGGCCTGCGTTGTGGGCGGTGTTTCCTTAAACGGTGGTATTGGAAAAGTCAGCGGAATCGTCAGCGGTGTGTTGATTTTCTCCGTTATCCAGTACGGACTGCAGTTTATCGCCGTAAGCCCAATGTGGCAGCAGGTGATTAAGGGTATTATCATTGCTGTAGCAGTTGCAATTGATCTTACCAAATATAGGAAAAAATAGTTTAGAAACCCCAATTATTTTTCCGGTATGCCGCAGGTGTCTCACCTACGATGGATTTAAACTGGTGGATAAAATTACTCTCGCCGGTAAATCCTACCTGATTGGCAATATCGCTGATACTGTCGTGGGTGGTACACAGCAGGCGTTTGCTCTGGCTGATGCGGTAACCCGTCAGATAAGAGTAGGGGGTTGTGCCCACCTGCTTTTTGAAAAGACGGATAAAGTGAAATTTGGAAAAATGCACTTTTTCCAGAAGGGCATCAATGGAGACTGCCTCCTGGTAATGCATCTGTAAATATTCCACGGTAGTGGCAATATCCGAATTCCCGGGGGAGGACAGACCGGTATCCTGTACCAGACCCTCCAGCATTCCGGTCAGCAATCCGGAAATACAATGGCTGCACCGGGCGCAGGAAAGCAGTGTTCCTTCTTTTGTGATCCGGTACAAATTCTGGAAAGTTTCGAAAAAATGGTCGGTGTCGTTTGGGGAAATAGCATGGACTTTTTCCATGTTTAAAGAAGCTGCAAAGTCAGCTGCACCGCTACCGGACAGATGTGCCCAGGCAAAATCCCAGGGACTGGCGGATGCGTTCTGATATCGATGGTATTCATAAGATGGCAGAAGAACCGCCTGATGCCTGGAAAGGGTAATCTGCTGGTTTCTTACGGTAATCAGTCCTTCTCCTGAAAGGGTATAGAGAAGAATATGAAAATTCTGTCCGGAGCGCTCCGTAAAATAATTCTGTCCGGTCGAAAAAATACCGTCTGCCAGTACAGAAAAAGGAAAAGGAGCATTAACAGAATCAGGTGCAACAGCCGCAGTAAAAGAGTCCTTCAGGACATCCATATTGTAATGAATCATATGCATACCTCCGCAATTATTTGATATTATTCCGCAATTATTATGATTGAATACTGGTTATTCCTTGATATAATGATGATAACGCAGAAGATGAGAAATCGCAATATCTATTATAAGAACGGAGGTATTTTTTATGGGGTTTCAACTGGAAAAATTTATGGAGGAACTGAAAAATCCAAGTGCAATTATGCGGACGGCTCCGCTGTGGGTATGGAATGATACCATGACAGACTGCCAGATTGACCATGCGCTGGATGAATTAAAAAGCCATGGTTTCGGAGGGGCAATCGTACATCCAAGACCCGGAATGGTAATTACCTATTTATCCGCAGAATGGTTTGAACAATGGGGATATGCCCTGGATGCGGCAAAAAAGCGGGAAATGAAGCTCTATATCTATGATGAAAATTCATATCCTTCCGGATTTGGAGGGGGGCATGTATCGGCAGAGTTGCCGGATTGCCTTGGAACTTCCGTCAGCTATCAGCTGGTACATAAAGATCAGCTGAAGACAAAAGAAAAGACAGAGAAATGGTTTGACGATATCAGCCAGGTCCGGGTATTTGCCTGCGAGAAGATAGCTGGCGGGAAGAAAATTGGTGAGAAGATCAGATTATTAAAAGACATTACCCAGCTTCCGGGAAATAAGTGGGCAGAAACATCAGACTGGTTTATCATCATGGGGTTTGTAAAAGGGGAGACGACCGGATGGATGGCAGGATTTGCTAACGTAGACCTCCTGCGCAGAGAAGTAACAGATACATTTATCGAAAAGGTATACCAGCCTTATTATGATCACTTTGGCGGAGAATTCGGCAAGGCGATTCCGGCAATTTTTATGGATGAGCCTGCCATAACCGGAAGCGGTGTGTATGGAACTGCCGGAAGTGAAGCACTGCCTTACAGCTATTGGTTTTCCCATGAATTCTACAAGAGAAATGGATATCATCTGGAGGACTACCTCCCGTCTTTGTTTACGGACTCAGAAGCAGAGTGGTTTGTACATACGGATAAAGAAGTACGCCATGATTATTATGATACAACACGGGAATTGTGGGTACGGAATTTTGTGCTGCCATTGTCAAAATGGTGTGAGGAACACGGGATTGCTCTTACCGGACATTATATGGAAGATGATTGGCCAAGGGCGAGCGCTGGTACCACATCACCTAATATTATGGCAAATTTTGAATATATGGGATGGCCTGCAATTGATATGCTGGTCAATGATAAGTTATTGGAGCGGCCCAATGAACATGTGGGCTTAATTATGCAGGAATTAAGAAGTGCCGTTAACCAATTCGGACAGGAAAGATGTTTTTGCGAAGCGTTTGGTGCCGGGGGATGGGATTCCACACTGGCGGATTTCAAAAGAATCGGGGACTGGCTAATGGTAAATGGTGTTAATTTTATCAATGAGCATCTGACCTATACCTCCTATATCGGAGCCAGAAAGCGGGATCATCCCCAGTCATTTGACTGGAGACAGCCCTGGTGGGAGCAGTTTACTGGTGTGAATGATTATTTTGGAAGGGTATGCGCACTTTTATCCCAGGGACATATGGAACAGCGCGTATTGCTGATGCACCCCACACTTACCGGATATATGAGAATTATGGACGGGGAGCCATCGGGATTAGTTGTAAAGGATGATCTGGCTAAGACACCGGATATGCGTCCGTATTATGCCGCCATGCAGCAATTAATCGATGATCAGTGGGATTTTGATCTTGGAAATGAAGACATTATAAAGCGTCATGGCAAATCCATATCCGGCAGGATACAGCTGAAAAACCAGGAGTATCAGGTAATCCTGATAACCGGTGAAATGAAAAATATGCTTCAGACCACGGTGGATCTGCTGGAGAAATACCTTGACGAAGGCGGTCATGTAATCAGTCTTGGCATTCCGGGAGGTTACGTGGAGGGCAGGGAAAGCCATGTTGTGGAAGAAAAATTATGTCATCATAAGAACTGGATAATGGTAAATACCCCTTATGAAATGTCGGGAAAGCTGCGTGAATTTTTAAACAGCCGAATCGAAGCAGAGCACCCCTTTGAGACAGGAGTGGAGCATATGAGACGTGTGTTAGATGAGAAATACAATGTCTATTATTTTGTGAACCACAGTCTGGGCAAAGTGAAAAATGTAATAACGTTAGATGGCAGGCAGGTGAAATACCTGGACTTATGGGATGGCAAAGCAAAGGTGTATCCTTATCAGGAAAAAGATGGAAAAGTTTCTTTTTCACTGGATTTAGACCGTTATGAATCAGCAATGTTCCTGGTAGGCCAACCGGGTGCAGATGAGTCAGAGCCAGAGATTAATTCCGCAGATGAAACTTTCTCAAAACCAGCAGTACAGGACAAAGCAGAAATTCCGGTAGTGTTAGATAAAATCCAAGCCGAATCAAAAAACAGCATGATTATAGATTACTGTGATCTGGAGCTGGACGGCAGGATATATAAGGATATGTGTGCGCTGTTTGCGGGCAAAGAGGTCTACCGGCATCGGGGATATCCGGATAATCCCTGGGATAACCAGGTTCAGTATAAGAGACGTTATCTGGACAGCAATCAATTTGGGGAAGGCACTGGGTTTACGGCGTCTTACCGCTTCTGCGTGGAAGATATTCCGGAAATAGCGGAGCTTGCAGCAGAACAGGGGCAGCAGTATGAAGTTATGCTAAACGGGAAACCTGTTATATGGAGAGAAGGATATTATCTGGATGACCTTACTGCAGTCGCTGATATTGCCGGGATGCTGAAAAAGGGCGAAAATATTGTAGTTTTAAAAACCGATAGATTTGATGTCAGACTGGAAGTAGAGCCTGTTTATATCCGGGGTGAATTCCATGTAGTTCCAAGAGAAGGAATTTGGACTATTACGAAGAAGGAAAAACTTCAGTACGGAACCTGGATAGAACAGGGATATCCTATGTATGAAGGGGCCGTGCTGTACAGCTATACATTTTCAAAAGAAAAAGCAGGGAAAGTGATAGTATCCGTTCCGAAGATGGAGACCACCTGTGCTTCCTTATTTGTAAACGGGATAGAAACGGGATTGGTTGGAGTAAATGGAAATTATCTCTTTGACATTACAGAATACTGCGTTCCCGGAAATAACGAAATAATAGTCCGGGTCTGCGGCGGCTTCAAGAATCTTCTGGGACCCCACCACTGCGCAGATCAGCCGCGCAGGTCGGCATGGCCGGAGATGTGGAGGCAGTCACCACGGTTTGGAAGACCCAGGGCAGATAAATACGATTTGATTCCTTATGGAATGCAGGAAGGAATCCGTGTTTTTCAAAGCTGTTAAGGTAATACCGATTAACTGAATTTCAGCCGATAAATGGACTGTCTCCAAATGATGATGGCAGCGGAAGCATATTCCGTTGCCATCCTTTTGTCTGTTCAAACCAATGCAGTGCTAACTAATTGGTGTACTTGCTCATTGTAAGCCGAAAGGTCGTCAAAATCAATTCAATAGAAAATCTTTCACTTGTGTATAAAAGTCTTTGGCTTCTTCGTAGGCTGCATGTCCAAGTCCATTATAGGTAATCAAACGATTGTCAGGTTACTCAGCTAAACCCCAATTTAAGATGAAATTGTTCGTTTTAGAGCGTGTTTGGTTCCACATTCTTCAGAATTTCCTGATACCGCAATGTTGCCAATGCACTGGGTTCTCCCTGTCTGCAGAACGTAAGCCCGGACAGTTTCCGGTTGATACGCTGCACTACAATCTGTCCGTCCGACATTCTGGATTCCAGTGCATGAAATGCATCCAGGAAGCGGCTGTCTTTTCTCGCACGTTCATAAAATGATAGGACATAGACATAAAAAAAGAGGTTATAGCTGCGAAACGGATACTCCACCTGCATAAATAACTTGCCGATTCCGTAGTGGCATGGACCAATTGGCTTACGGATTGTCCAATGCGAAAGCAGGAAATCAACAGCCTGATCAAGCGCCGGTTCTTTGCCGAAATCATTGCTGTACCGGAAAGCATCCAGGGCATTCAGAGTTGGATGGGGATTTGAGTATTCCGTTTCCGGTCCCCTGCCGAAGCTGAATTTATTACAGCGCCATCCGCCATCGTGGTACTGTGTATCCAGCAGATGCTGTAATGTCTTTTTAACTCTTTCATCAGAAGAATATCCCATGCGGCAGAGTATACTGGCAGCATGGGTGGTATGACACGGATAGATCGCGCTCTTTGGGGTTAACTTCAGACGTCCGTCTTCCCTCCAGACACTGAATATCAGTTCTGCACATGCCTTTAAAACAGGATCATCCGGATTCAAACCTAAATCCAATAGATAAAGTACACTTTCCAAAGTTGAAAATGGAGAACCTTTAATCAGATTCTTATCAGGTGTAGCCCAATAATCTGCACCATTATCCTGTTTGTGGGATAATATTGCCTCAATATCAGAAAAATATTGTTTTTCTATAATCTTTTTTTCTACAGTCATTTCCAGCACCTTCCGTTTCTCATCTGTTTTTATTCCTAAATCAGAGTATAAAGCATAAATAAGACAACAGTCTGTCATATTTCATATAAATTCTTCGCCTGATTTAGAAATTGCTTCATTTCCTTCCTCAGGCTGTCCGGTTCAAGTATTTCAGCCTTATTTCCCAAACTGGCGATGGTACTGATCACCCATTGGGGATTCTCGGTTGAGAATGTAATAAATAAATTGTTATCTATTGTATTTATATTTTCAAAACCAAAAAGATCAATTGCCAGAAATTCAAAGGATTGATCCATTCTTATGGAGACCTGAACACCGCTGTTATTTGCAAATTGACTGTTCAAAGAAGGAATTTTATAATTTTTCCGTTCTACAAAAGTGGTTTCCCGGATTTTTAAATCAGTGATACGGTTGACCTTAAATATACGAAAATCTTCCCTGAAGGTACAATAAGCAAAAAGATACCAGTTTTCTTCTTTGAAAATTAATTTATAGGGTTCCACTGTTCTACGGGAATAACCGCTTCCGCTATAATAGCACATTTCTAAAAGCTGGTGACCGGCAATCGCAGATCTGATTTTTTTGATACTGTGAGTCAACGTGCTTTTTTGATTCCAGGAAGTAAAATCAATAATCACATCATTTTCCAACAATAAATGATCCTCATTGCTGAAACGCAGTTTTGCCAGAAGGGTTTTGATTTTTACCTGATCGTCGATACTTGCCAGCCCCTGAATGGCGGCAATAAGGAAGTCCATGTCATCTCTATTAAGAGCTGATTTACTATAGCAAAAATCCGGCATCAGCGAAATTCCGCCTCCGATTCCCTGCTGAGCGGTAACCGGAAATCCGGCACTGGATAAATCCAGAAAATCCCGGTGAATGGTTCGGACAGATACTTCAAAATAGGATGCAAGCTCCTTTGCAGTGATTTTTTTCTGCTCTAATAAAATGCATAATATGCCAAACATACGATTACTTTTCATTTGTTTCACCTCATAGATATCATCATATGAAACAAGACATGGAATGTCAAGTTTTTGCTGATAAATTCAAGCCGGTCAGGATCTAAAATCCTTTAGATCATTTCTAAAAGTTCTTATCATTTTCTCAATTATTTGTAACCATTTCCCTCTTTAACGCGTCTAAATAGTGTAAAATTAAAACAAATCTTACAAAACATGATTTTTCCGGAAAAACATGAGGAAGGCGGTAAGAAAAATTGGATGAAATAAAACTGGCGAAGAAAGCAATGCATGGCAATGTGAATGCTTACGGGCAATTAATCGAGATGCATAAGCTTTATTTGTACCGGACTGCGTATCTTTATGCAAAAAATGAAGATGCTGCTCTGGACATCGTCTCGGATTGCGTGGTCAAGGCGTTTTCGTCTATTAAAACTATGAAAGAACCAAAATATTTTAAAACATGGCTGACCAGAATTTTAATCAATGCATCAAAAGATTATTTCCGCAGCCACAAAGATCAGGTACCATATGATGACCTTCCCCTTTCAGCCCCGGAAGGGGAAGTATCACTGGAAGAAAAATGGGATCTGTATGCAGCTATCGATATACTACCAGAAAAATATAGAAATGTTATATTACTGAAATATTTTGATGACTTAAAAGTAAATGAGATTGCAGATATATTAGATATTCCGGAAGGCTCAGTGAAAGCATATCTGAGTAGAGGCAGGGAAGAATTACGCAAATACTTAAAGGAGGATTATATTTATGTTCAATAATTGGAATGAGGTACCTACGTCGGATCGTTTGGATGAAACAATTATGGGAGGCATGAAACAGGTGAAAAAAATCCGTAAAAAGCAGGTAATAAAAAAGGTGACCTTGGGCGCCGGAAGTACAGTAGCCTTAATTACAGCATTTTTTATTTGGGGATTTTATAATCCTGTTTTAGCAGCTGAGATACCGGTGATTGGGGGGATTTTTAAAGATATAGAAAATGAAGTAGAGTTTTCAGGAAATTTTTCTGAAAAGGCACAAAATCTGGAGGGTGCTGCTATGGAATCAAATGATGCAGGGCTGTTAGTGAAAGCAGAAGAGGCTTATTGTGATGGAAGTTCCATTTATGTAACACTTTCCATTTCGGGAGAGCAGCCGTTTCAGAATATGTATGATGAGTACACTGACGAAGATGGAATAACGCATCTGCCAACTTTAATGCTCGAAGGTAATGCCCGGATTAGTGAAGGAGGAGAATTGCAGGATAATGCAATAAGCAAAATAGAAGGGCGTTTAATTGATGAACATACATTTCAGGGAATGATGAAAATAGATCTGGATGAGGACTACACCCAATCAGATAAATCTTTCAATCTTAAGCTGAATCTGGATTCGATAACCTATGAAGACAGTAAATTGGCAGAGGAATCGATAAAAAATGAAAAGGAATATGAGATACCGGTAGGAGAAAATGAAAAGCCTAAGTTTAAGGAAGGATATGAGCCAATAATTCCATTGGTTACAACACAGGGGAATTGGCAGATGGATTTAAATGTCAAGGTTGATACAGATTCTGTAAAAGTATATGATATAAATAAGGAAAGCAATGGATTTGGTATAGAAAAAGTGATCGTAACACCGTATGAGGTCAAGGTGAAAACCATACTGCCTGGCTTATATGCCAATCAGGAAGAGATCTTTGCAGTTAAGAAAAAATATTATAAAGAGGGTAAAGCAGCGGCACTTAAGGAGGGGAATACTTGGAAGGATCTGACTGATGAAGAGATAGATGAGAATTACTGGATTGCGACAACCGGTGATTATGCAGCGGCAGTTTTCGATCAAAATGGCCAAAAACTGGATTTTAGCTATGAGGAAGGTTCCCAAAACGGATCTTATCAGGTATATCCGCTGCAGGGAAGGAAAATAACGAAACTGTCTGTCTATGTGGGAGAAAATGCAATCTCTACTTTTAAGGAAAAAGACCAGAAAGCAATGGCTTCCAGAGCATTGTACGGCATAGACATAGATTTAACCAAATAAAATAAGTGCAAATTTATATGATACTGCAGGCTTCACATTAAAAATGTGTAGGCCTGCAGTATTTTTTTGAAATAATTAAAACCTTTTTGTGCAGAGATCAGTTATATTAAATATAAGGGTCAATTTTAACAAGAAAGACAGGTTGTGGAGGAAAAGTTATGGAGGAAAAAGTTTTAGAAGGAAAGAAAAGTTATGGAGAAAAAGTTTAGTTTTAGAAGGAAAGAGAAGCTATGGAGAAAAAGACATAGGAGGAGGAAGATACTTGGATGACAGGCAGTTGGTTCATGAAGTACAACATGGCAATAAACAATATCTAAATGATATAGCAGAAAAATATTATGATGACATCTACCGGTTTTGTTGTTATCAGACCGGAGACCGGGACCAGTCCTATGATCTTGCCCAGGAAACATTTCTTCGTTTTATTCGTTACATAGATAACTACCGTTACCGCAATTTAAAAGGATATCTTCTGACAATAGCAATGAATGTCTGCCGTGATTTTTATCATGGAGAGAAAAAACGGCAGGTGGATATTTCCCTCAATGATGAAGAAGCGGGATATGAAGCAGAACAGATATCGGGAGATGATCTGACGTTTCAAATGATAAAGAAAGAAAATTCGGGCTATATATGGAAGGCGCTGACAGCTCTTCCGCAGATGCAGAAAGAGGTCATTATTCTTCATTGCTATTATGAAATGAAATACAGAGAAATTAGTAAAATGACCGGTGCGAAGACGGCAACGGTGAAATCCAGAATGAAGCAGGGAATGGAGAAGATAAAACATCTATTGAAGAAGGAGGATTTCTATGAATAAAAAGGATATCCCGGACCCACGGATTTTCATTGACCAGGATAGAAGAGCAGCGGCATTAAATCATATCCGTCAGGATGTTGAATTGAAGAAAGTCAGGTACAGCCCCTCCAAACTTCAGATACTGAAAATCCAGTTACAATATATTTCCAAAGAATATTGGAGCGGGCAGGCACTTTTAGCAGCTGCAGCAATCCTGCTATTTACACAGTATGGGGTGGTTCCGGATAAAATGCAGGAGTATCTGATCGGGGCATCCATGCTGGCAGCCTTGATGGGACTGGTGTCTGTATTTGAAATCAGCCGCAGCCTGTCCTGGAATATGGCAGAACTGGAGCAGAGCTGTTTTCTGAATCTGGGACAGATATGGAGTATAAAAATGCTGATTTCAGGAGCAATAGACCTTTGTATTTTGACGGCAATGATTTTTAGCGTGGCAGATAAAATGAAGTACAGTATTTTTGCAGTGTGCTTGTATATCTTAGTTCCGTTTGTGGTGTCAAATGTCTGTTACCTGTTTTTTGTGTCTGCAGGCAGAAATTCAGGAAGAAAATGGATACAGATAATCCTGGCTGTTTTCTTATGTATCGGATCGGCAATACCGGCTGTCATTCCCAGGGTTTACCGCACAGTTTATCTGCCGGTATGGACAGCAGTATTCTTAATTGGAACCATATTATTGGCAATTGAAATTTATGCATTATTACGTAAACTGAAGACGGGAGGAAAAGAATTATGCTGGAATTAAAATTGGAGGGGGTAAGTAAGCAGTACAACGAAAAGGCGGCAGTTGACCATATAGACCTTATTTTTAACAATGGAATATATGGGCTTCTGGGTGCCAATGGGGCAGGTAAAACAACGCTGCTACGTATGATATGTAATATACTGCGGCCTACTAAAGGAGAGGTTCTGTGTAATGGGAGCCCGATCCAGAAACTGGGTGGAGATTACCGGAGAATGCTGGGATATCTTCCACAGGAATTTGGTTACTATCCGGATTTTACGGCATGGAGCTATATGATGTATCTGGCTTCATTAAAAGCATTGCCAAAGGAAATGGCAAAAGAAAAATGCAGGGAGCTATTAGAACTGGTAGGTCTGTCTGGGGAGGCAAAACAGAAAATAAAGACCTTTTCCGGAGGGATGATACGAAGGCTTGGAATAGCCCAGGCTCTGCTGAATGATCCGGAAATCCTGATCTTAGATGAACCTACGGCAGGACTAGATCCCAAGGAAAGAATCCGTTTCCGCAATATTATCAGCGCACTTGGCAGCAACCGCATCGTAATTTTATCCACACATATTGTCTCGGATATTGCGTATATAGCAGACAGAATATTGATCATGAAAAAGGGGCGGATTATAAAACAGGGAGTGCCCGATGATCTTACAGAATTTGCCAGAGGCAGCGTATGGGAATGTCTCGTTCCTGAAAATAAGGCTGAAGAATATAACTGTAAATATGCCATCAGCAACCTGAAAAATATGAATGGACAGGTAATGCTTCGTATTATTGCAAAAGAAAAGCCTATGGAAAATGCTGTCCCGGAAGAACCAAATCTGGAAGATGTATATTTGTATTTTACAGAGGAAGCGGGTGGACAGCATGACAATTTTTAAAATGGAATTGTTCAAAATTTATTCAAAAAAAATAATATATTTCGGCTTGATCGGTAGTCTCCTGTTTCTGGCATTTTACTTCTGGATGTCGGTTCTTGGCAGTGAATATATGTATATCGATGGAAAATGCTATACCAGAACAGCCGCAATCAGGGAAAATATCAAGACAGCTCAGGAGTATGCGGGACCGTTGACAACAGAAAAAGTGCAGGATATCATAAAACGGTTTGGATATACCATTGAAGCTGACCAAATGGATGTAGACGTTAAAACCGGAAATACAGAACAAGGATATTATGAAAACAGCATCAATCAATATATCACGGAAAATTTAACAACGAAAAGGTTTGACCGAGAAGAAAAAATCAGGCTGGTTACTGAGCAGGATTCACCGAATATAGCTAAGCTAATGGATGGATCGCACACTTTTGGTTACACAGATGGATGGGGAAACGATTTTCGGGAGATGCAGATGATGGTTATGGTGATCACTTCCGTTCTGATTATCATTGCGGCAGCGCCTGTATTTTCCGATGAATATGCTCTGCATACGGCGGATATCCTTCTGATTACCGTACATGGAAGACGAAAAAGTGCAGTTTCTAAAATATTGGCGGCACTATGCTTTTCTTCAATTTTATATTTGGCGGTCACTGCCCTGGTATTTAGTGCTTTTGCAGCCGCATATGGAATCAGTGGGTTTTCCGTAAGTGCAGATCTGGTTTTTCCAGATTTGGCTTTTTCAAAAACAAATTATGGAACAGTAGGAGATGTATTGTTACAATATGTGGTAACAGGACTCATTGCATCCTGGGTAACCACCTGTATAACGCTATATTTTTCCGCCAGGCATAAACAGAGTTTTGCTGCGCTGATCTGGGGACTGCTGATGTATCTTCTGCCTTTAATTATTTACTCAATCATTTTGTCGCCGTTACGACCTACCAGGTTTATTATGTTATGCAGTATGATAGTCAAATGGTTTCCAATCTATCTGCCTGCTAATATATTGACAGGGGGAATGCCAATAGAACGTTTTTTAAGTTATGGGTGTTCATTCCTTTTGATTCTGGGAGGCAGTATCTTCGGCGTAAGGAAATATATGAGGTACCAGGCGGGATAGACTATACAAGGTAAAAACCTTAACCGTTGTTCCTGGGGCGGGACATAATCCCATATATGAACGGCCCGATGTACGCGACCAAGCGCTTTGAACCGTGAGAGAAACACTGTAAGCTATTCATGTTAGTAACAGCATTTTTGCATCAGTGTTGCAAAGTAAAACACTATATTTTCTCTATCCTATGCTTGAAATACGCGTTTACAATAAGAGTTGGGGGACTCCCCCAGCTCTTTTTTAAACATATGACTAAAAGCTGCCGTATCACTGTATCCCAGTTTTTCAGCCAAAGCAGTTATCTGTACGTTTCCTGCAGACAGCTGCTTTTTGGCATAGTCAATTTTAAGATAACGGATGTATTCCAGGAACGATTTCCCTGTTTTCTTTTTTAGCAGTTTTGTAACATACTGCCGGGTAAATCCGAATTTACTGCATAGCAGATCCAGATTGAAATTTCGGTCTAAAAAGTGAAGATACATATAAGCTGCAATATCATCTCCAATGTTTTGTTCCGATGTAAATCTGCGTGATTTTTGAATCATACTGTGAAGCAATTGTTGAAAAGAACTCTGGTTTTCCAACAGGGTATTATGATGGTATCGTGTTACGAATTGCTCGGCCAGTTCCATTGTGCTTTCTGAACAGGAAGATTGCAATGGCATCTGCAGTTTAAAATAGGGCGGAAACATGCCTGAACCGGTGTCCAGGATTTCCATAGAAGGCGCAGTGGGAACACCCCGATCACTGATATTCCATTCCTCCAGGGGCATGCAGTGTATGAAATAAAAAGATGCCGGATCCGGCTGGGGGTGCACCCCATAATGCAGCAGATTCGGAGTCTGTATAAACCAGTCCCCTTTCTTTAAAATGTAAAGCTGGTTATCCTCCATAATGTGTATACAGCCATAACGGACAAACATGATGTTAAATGCGGGAAAAATTCTTTTAACATGAACTTCGTTTGGCACAAAGTCTTTACGCCCACAAAAAATAAAAGAAGGCATGCTGTGGGAGAGATTGGATAGATAGGCTGTTTTATATGTAGATACAGGCATAAAAATCCCCTTTCATATTATTTATTGTAAATGGAAGCTTTGAAAAGATGGATACTATACTGAATGATAAATACTGCTTTAGTTTCCAAAATAACAAATGACGGTTCCAGGAAAACATATACTTTCCTAAATATATTCTATATAATTATGCTTGTCAACAGGCAAAAGCATGAAGAACCAGGAGGAAAATCAGCATGATACCAATTTTAGAAAAAAATATAAAGGATACTCCATTTGTTTCCAATGAAGAGATGGAACGAGTATATAGAGAACTGCAGACACCTTATAAATGGGGAGCAGTCATCAAAAAGGAACAGCAGTTGACAGACTGCCCCACAATCTTCCAAAAAGACGGAATCTGGTATATGATGTACACAGCAATAAATCCCAGTGCAGAAAATATGGGATATGATACCTATCTTGCTAAAAGCTTTGATTTACTGCATTGGGAGGAAAGCGGAAGGATTCTCACCAGAAGCAAGGCAGGCTGGGACGGATGTCAGGTAGATGCAGGTCTGGCATTGATGGACACCGCATGGGAAGGAGATCATGCACTGCATTCTTATCAGGGAAAATATTGGGCAACCTATATTGGAGGAGCGCTTCCTGGTTATGAGACACCGCCACTGCATATTGGTCTGGCATGCACCGATGATCCAACCCAGGCAAAAGAATGGAAAGTAAAAGCCGAGCCGATACTGCGCATGGACGATGAGGACAGCAGGTGGTTTGAAGCATTTACCCTGTACAAATCATATGTATTTCGCGATGATGAGGAAACTTTAGGCTATCCGTTTGTGATGTTTTATAATTGCAAAGGAGCTGCTGATATGCCGGAGCGAATCGGGATTGCCGTATCGGAAGACATGGAGAGGTGGGAACGTTATGGAGAAAATCCCGTCATAGATAACGGAGACACCAAAGGAAACTTCATTTCCGGTGATCCTCAGATTATAAAAATGGGGGATCTGTGGGTAATGAATTATTTTATTGCAATGTCTAAAGACGGTATATGTACTGCTTTTGACACCTTTGCGGTATCCAGGGATTTGGTGCACTGGAGGAAATGGGAAGGGCAGCCCCTGATTGAGCCTGAAGAAGAGTGGGAGAATACTTTCGCCCATAAACCATTTGTGCTGAAAAATAATGGGATTGTATACCATTATTACTGTGCATGTAATGATAAAGAGGAACGGTTTATTGCAGTTGCGACATCAAAAGAGATATAGCTTGTGCGTGGTAAAAAATTCCGCCCCGCGGAAAGATTTTATTTGTTTCCAGGAAAACAGCAGTAAATATGTGTAAAGATATTTACTGCTGTTTTTATAAATTGTACTTAAACGCTGGATTTCATTTTTGCTTTATTATAGTACATCGCATTGTCAGCCCTTTTGAATACATCCTGGAATGTATAGTCAGTTGCCTCTGAATAGACAGCAATTCCTTTTGCTACAGAAATTTCGATTGTATTATGTGGCTGTTCATTGTAAGCATCAATATCCTTTTGCAGCTGATTCAGTAATTGGATACTATTTTTATAATCATCATTTTCTAACAGCGCCACAAATTCATCCCCCCCAATCCGGTAGATGGGAGTTTGTTTGAAAGTATGACAGATGATTTTACAGGTATCTGCGATTAGTATGTCACCAAAGTCGTGTCCATAGGTATCATTTACATTTTTCAGCCCATTAATATCAAAAACGATCACAGCAAATTCGGGCCGTTTTAATCTGGCAAGCTCATCCATTTTGTTTGCAACTTCTAGGTATGCAGTCTTATTCTTTACACCTGTGAGTGGATCACGATATGCAAGCTCATTGATATAGGATATGTACTTATGAAGATGTTTGACAGTTTCACGAAAGCTCTCAGCCAAAGTTCCTACTTCATCATTGGAATGATGAGTTATGGAAATGCTTAAATCTCCCGCAGCTATTTTTTGTGCTGCTGCAGTCAGTTCCAGCAGTGGTTTCACAAGTCGCCTGGTAAAAATAAAGGTTAGTATGGCGGTAAGCGCCACAATCACAAATGATGCAATCAAAATCTGCAGTATCAGCAGGTTAGCCTGTTTGTCGATATCTGAGATAGGAGCGGCTAGTACAAGCCTCATTCCATTTTGCAGGCTGCGAAATGCAGCTTTTCGCTGATAGCCGTGATAGCTATAAGATATCAGAGAGTTCTCGCTGGAATTTTGAAGAAGCATTTCTGCAGCTTCCCGAAACTCCCCATTATTATAATCCATTAACGATGTACCCCGGGGCAAGTCCTGATGATAAATGAGATTAGCTTTCTCATCTGTTAAATATGCATACCCATTTTGATAAACGTTAGTTTCGTCAACAATTGTCTGAAGTACACTAAAATCAATATCCATTCCAACAACACCTATAAATACATCATCAACGTAAAATGGAATTACAAAGGAAATCATTTCAATATTGATATTATCGTTCAAGTAAGGTGCCATCCAGGTGCCCTTTTTGTTTTTTGCAGGTTCATAGAACCATCCGACCCTGGAGGTATCAGATGAATCATAGAGGGAAAGATTAGTAGGTTCTAGCGGTTGAAAGGTGCTGTCAGTACTGCTTTTGCTGCAAAACAGTCCGGATGTGGGACTGGTATATTCAGGATTATAACGTATATAAACAGTCATGGCACCTTCTGTATTTGTTGCTGCATTGATTGCAATGTCTGTTAGATGTTCTGTGTACTGATCCACATAAGCAGAATCCGTTTTAAATTTTTCAGTGCTTTCTATCTGTCTGGAAGCATAGAGGGTCAGTGTGTTAACTGACTGTTCAATCCTGGATAGAAGAGCGCTGATTTCTTGTGTTTTATTTTCACAAATTAAATTCATGATCTGGGCAGAATCGGCTGATACGGCACGTTTTGAACTTAAAATGCTGAAACTTCCAATGACAAATGAAGATAATAGCATGCATCCCAAAACAAGTGCAATTACTTTAGTCTTTAAAGATTTCATTAGAAATCGCTCCTTTTTTAATGATTTTTGTATTTTCTTTATTTTATAACAGTTACTACACCAGTATTATATCCTGAGACAGAATAGTAAACCCAATAGAGCGATTTATAGAATTTGTATATAGAGTTTAATTATAAATAACTGCTTGACAAGACCCACTATATTTAATAGAATGAGAGTACTTACTTGCATAACAGAAAGGCGAGAAAAATGGATGATACAAGCCAAAAAATAATAGATGCTGCATTGACTTTAGTAAGAGGTAAAGGTTATGTGGCGACAACCACGAAGGACATTGCCAGGTTAGCAGGGGTGAATGAATGTACATTGTTTCGGAAGTTTGCGAATAAAAAGCAAATAATAATGTGTGGAATGGAACAGGAAAAATGGAGGGGAAATATCACTCCGGAGATATTTCAAAATGTTCAGTGGGATTTACAGCCGGATCTGGAGATGTTTATGATGGAATACATGAACCGGATAACATCTGATTTTGTAAAACTTTCGATTGGACTTCGGGCTCCGCAGATCTATGATGAAGTAGCTCCATTAATTATGAAAATACCACAGACATTTATATCTTCGTTAACTGATTATTTAGTAAAAATGGAGCAGAAGGGTAAGGTATCACATTCAGATTTTGAATGTCTGGCAATGACTATTTTTTCAAGCACATTTGGTTATACATTTCTCAGTGCTTCCTTTGAACAAAATCTGATTAAAACAGATCGGGATCTATTTATAAAACAAACGGTTACAACATTTGTTAATGGAATATTACAAAAATAAAGCAACGGTACAATCTCATGAGCGTACCGTTAAAAAATAGCTATATAGCAAGCAAGTACTTGCATACAAAAAGGAGGAATATACAATGAAAATATCAGGAGCAGATTTATTTGTGAAAGCATTAAAAGAAGAAAAGGTAGATACGCTATTTGCTTATCCCGGCGGGCAGGCCATAGATTTATTCAATGCACTTTATGGAACAGAAGGTATCAATGTTATTCTGCCCCGCCATGAACAGGGATTGATCCATGCCGCTGATGGTTACTCACGATCAACGGGTAAGGTGGGAGTTTGTCTGGTTACAAGCGGTCCGGGTGCAACAAACCTGGTAACAGGTATTGCAACGGCCAATTATGACAGCGTACCCCTGGTTTGCTTTACCGGTCAGGTGCCAACTCATTTGATTGGAAATGATGCTTTTCAGGAAGTTGATATTGTCGGTATCACCAGAAGCATCAGTAAATATGCCATTACGGTGCGTAAACGTGAGGATTTGGCAGCGGCCATCAAAAAGGCATTTTATATTGCAAAATCCGGTAAGCCCGGTGTGGTTGTCGTTGACCTGCCAAAAGATATCCAACAGGAAATGGGAAGTGATCTTTATCCCGAACAAATTGAAGTTAGGAGTTACAAACCAAACACTGCAGTACATATTGGCCAGGTTAAAAAGGCATTGGAATGCCTGGGGAGCTCGGATAAACCATTATTCCTTTTAGGCGGCGGAGTCAACATTGCTCATGCCGGCAGGGAAATGACAAAACTGGCAGAAAAAACTGGTATACCGGTTGTAACTACGATTATGGGAAAAGGTGCCGTTCCAACCAATCATCCTCTATATATCGGCAATCTTGGTATCCATGGCAGTTATGCGGCAAATACTGCAATTAGTGAATGTGATGTACTCTTTTCCATCGGAGTTCGTTTTAACGACCGGATCACCGGAAAAGTAAGTGAGTTTGCTAAAAAGGCAGCTATTATCCATGTGGATATTGATCCGGCATCTATTTCCAGGAATATCGTAGTTGATATTCCGATTGTGGCAGATGCTAAAAATGCAATTCTTACACTTTTGGATAAAGCACAACCTTTAGAAATAGAAGCATGGATAAAACAGATTTACACTTGGAAACAGCGGCATCCGCTTAAAACAGAGCAAAAAAGGGCAACGGGTGTGACACCACTGGCCGTTATAAATGAAATCAACGACACCTTTGATGATGCGGTAATTACGACGGATGTAGGACAAAATCAGCTCTGGGCTACTCAGTTTCTGGAATTAACAGAGGATAAGCAAATGTTGACTTCCGGCGGTTTAGGCACGATGGGGTACGGCTTTCCGGAAGCCATTGGAGCAAAATTAGGAAATCCGGATAAGGATGTAATTACAATTTGCGGTGATGGAGGTATTCAAATGAACATACAGGAAATGGCAACTGCCATTGTCTATGAATTGCCGATTATCATCTGCATATTTAATAATGGATACTTGGGAAATGTCCGGCAATGGCAGGAGATGTTTTATGATAAAAGATATTCCAGTACGTGTATGCGCTACCGAAAAAGCTGTTCCATTACATGCAATACGCCAACGAAATGCTGCCCGGAATATATCCCTGATTTTATTCATCTGGCAAAAAGTTATGGTGCCACAGGTATCCGGGTACAGAAAAAAGAAGATATTAAGGATGCATTATTAAAGGCAAAGAAAAATGAAAAGGTACCTACGGTGATTGAATTTATAATAGAAAGGGAAGAAAACGTACTGCCGATTGTTCCTCCGGGAAATCCCCTGAAAGATATGATAATTGGAGGTGGAAATTAACGATGATGAAAAAACGATGGATCAGTCTTTTAGTTGAAAATGAAGTTGGTATTTTGGCACGCATTGCAGGCTTGTTTTCTGGTAAATCCTATAATTTAAATAGTTTAACTGTAGGCTCAACAGAGGATATCTCCATTTCCCGCATGACGGTGGAAGTGTGGCAATTGAGGCTATCAGGAATTGCATCTAATATGATAGTATGTTAAACTTATTATAAATTTTAGTGAAGTTCTGCTTTATCAAATCTAAATTTACGGAAGGAGGCCACATTTATGAGAAAACCCAGTGAATATGCTTCCTGGCAAACTAACAATGCCTGGCTGGATTTTTCAAAAAAGCTGGAAGCTATTTCCCGCAGCAGCTATTGCGGTGATATAAATGAGTATATTGATTTTTGCAAGAAGGATCTTTTGCAGACGAAAAAAGGAGAGGCTGACAGATATTATGAATATTTGCTTTCAAAAGTTAGAGATGGAAAAATGAAAGCGACAACGATGGGAAAGAAGATCCGTGAAATCCATAAATTTTCCGAGTACGTTGCCCGTGATAAAGCAAAATATCAGGCACCGGCTGGATTTGAGGATTTTTTCTATGAATATTTAATCAGACTGGTGTCAGCAGATCAGCTTGTTAGTCCTGTTCCCATGGAACATCTGGATGCACTTTTAAAAGTGGCAGAAAGCAACCCAATGTACTATACCATGCTGGTCCTATTTGGACGTATGGGACTTTCTTCTACAGAAGTCTGTGCCTTAAAACCCAATGATCTTGTGGCTGATCCAAATGGAGTCTTTATAATCTTAAAGGAAAGTGATGAACTACGATATGTTCCGGAAGATGTAGCTGCAGTTCTGGAACATTACTTAAGCATAAGAAAAGACTGTGAATATCTGTTTTACAACCGTTCACAAAGTAAATTAAATGTTCAATACTGCCATTTAATGATGAAGAAGCTCACGAAGGCTGCAGGTGTACCGGGATACAGTGCCAGGGACCTGAGAAATACCTGCGGCAGCATTATGTTCGCCTATGGTGCCAAGCCGGAGCAGGTTGCAGGCCAGCTTGGCATCACTCAGATGCATATAAAGCGTTACGACAACGTGTTATACAATGAAAATCTTAGTAAGGCGGCAAACGATCTTGTAAAAATAAAGATAGAACCGCCCGTTGTTTGAATTTACTCCAGCGTTACATCTTTTGTGTAATCCACATCATCAAACCGAAATCCGAACATATGATAAAAATCATCCCAGTATCCGGTCATATCTGCTAACTGATTTATATTTTCGGAATTTACCTGATCCCAATATTCCATGACCTGGGATTGAATATCTTCGTTCATTTCATAATCGTCCAGACGGATGCGGCCTTCCTTGTCAGCAACCGGACATCCACAATTTAATTTCTCCCGGAAGAGCCGGTTGATCTGTTCAATGCACCCTTCATGCAGGTTCTTGTCCTTCATTACCTTATAAAGTATCGCCATGTATAGCGGAACAATGGGAATGGCGGAACTTGCCTGGGTAACCAGGGCTTTATTTACGGATATATATGCATGAATTCCTTTATGGGAAAAATCTTTATTTATTTGAAGGGAGGTATCGTAAAGGTGCTTCTTTGCGATGCCGATGGTTCCATTGTAATATACCGGATAGGTCAGCTTTGGTCCTATGTAAGAATATGCAACTGTTTCGGCATTTGGTTCCAGTACGTCAGCTTCAGAAAGGGCTTTCATCCAGTCCATCCAGTCTTCGCCGCCCATAACCTTAACCGTTGCTGTTATTTCTTCTTCCGATGCAGGATGAATGGTAGCTTCTGAAATAGAATTATCTTTAAGATTTAATGATTTATTAGTAAAATCCTGCTCCACCGTTTTTAAGGTTGAGGAATAAACAGTACCGTCACCTAAAGTTCTGCGTGGAGCTGCAAGACTGTAAATAACCATATCGATTTTCCCAAGGTCTTTTTTTATGATGTCTATTGTTTCCAGCTTTACTTTTTCAGAAAAGGCATCTCCATTAATTGTTTTTGCATAATAACCATCAGCCTGTGCGATTTCTTCGAATGCTTTCGTATTATACCAGCCTGGTGTAGCGGTTCTGCGGGGCGGGGCAGCAGGCTTTTCAAACATGATGCCTAGGGTAGAAGCATTGCAGGCATATGTGGCGGTGATTCGCGACGCCAGACCATATCCGGTAGAAGATCCGATAATCAGGACTTTCTTTGGACCCTCTGTATTACCTAGTTTTTTTGTATATTCTATTTGTCTCATTACATTTTCACGGCAGCCGTCCGGATGGGCAGTAGTGCAGATAAATTCTCTAACTTTTGGTTCAATTACCAATTCAGTTTCCTCCTTATAATAGATACTTTGAATATCAAAACAAATTCTACCATATTCTAATGGAAAAGCCAATACATAATTTCCAGATTAGAATTTAATTATATAGTGTTATGAAGATGAAATATGATAGTATGAAAAAACATATCATAATTAAGGATGCCGCTTCGCGGATTATGGACAGAGAAGGGGCATCCAGTACGCTTACCAGTGCTGCATTTATTGTTGACAAATCAAAACCACCGTCCTACTATATTTTTATAAATCCAAAGGAATCCGACTGCATGTTGGTACGTAATATCTGCACTTTAGTACAACAGCTATTGCCAATGGCTTAAAATACTTTATACTGGAGGAAACATATGAAGGTAAAATTAGAAGAAGACTTAACACAGGAAGATATAGAGGTACTTATAAAATATGCCAGATTGAATCAGACCGTAAAACGGCTTGCTGCTTTCATAGAGACGGTGGACAAAACGGTAAAATGTACTTTTGATTCCAGTGAATTATGGGTCAATGCAGGTGATATTTATTATATAGAGAGTGTGGATAAGAGAACATTTGTGTATTGCCGTGATGCAGTATACCGTTCGGAATTGCGATTGTATCAATTGAAGGAAGAACTGGAGAATGCCGGATTTGTGCAGGTCAGCAAAGCATGTATCATCAATCTGAATGTGCTGACCGGTATACGTCCTCTGCTGAACAGTAAAATGGAGGCTACATTGACAAATGGAGAAAAGATCAATATTACTAGAAAATATGTGGGCTCCATTCGGGAAAAATTACAGGAGAGGTGACAGCAATTGAAAAATATGATGAAAAATTGTCTTGCAACTACCGGACTTTCCCTGGTCTTACTTGCTTTTGTTGCAACACTCTATCATGCGCGTTTTTTATTTATTGTAAGTGTATACCAGACATTAGTTGCTAATATCTTCATCCATCTGGGGCTTGCATTATTACAGCATTTTGAAAGTAAGTTTTTTATTGTAGAAATCGCGGTGGAAATCGGTTATGTACTGGCTGTTTTGATTTTATCTGGATATTTTTTTGGCTGGTACAGCAGTACACCCCTCTGGGTTCTGATTCTGCTGGGAATAGCAGTATATCTGATCGGATGCTTTATTGGCATATTCCGAATGCAGACAGATGTGGAATATATTAATCAACAATTAGAGCTGCGCAAAGAAATAACAGAGTAATTGAATAATAGAAGATAAAAGATTAATGATTAAGATTAAAAGATTAAAGATTAAAGGTTAAAGAAGGTTAAAAGTAACGAGTGAAAAGTTAAAAGAATTATAAGAACAGAAAATTAAAAAGTTAAAAGTTAAAGACCAAAGCTTAAAAGAATGAAAGATTGAAAATAAAAAGATAGAATGAGGCAGGATATGACATCCATATTAAAAGCAGACAGTATTACGAAAACATTTGATAAGGAAAAAGTAATAAATGGAATCACACTAGACATAGGAGAAAATACCTTTAATGTCCTGCTTGGGCCTAGCGGATCCGGCAAATCTACCCTGCTAAATATACTTTCCGGACTTCTAAAACCTACCACAGGAACGGTATTCCATAAAGGAAAAGAAATTACTGTGATGTCAGAAGAAGAACTTGCCGATTGGAAACGGTTATATACCGGAAATATATTTCAAAATTATCTGTTGCTAAACAATCTGAATGTTCGGGAAAATATCGAAATAGGAATTAATAAACATGTGGAAGCATTGGATTTTCATCAATTGACTGAGATTTTGGAAATAGATGATCTGATGGATAAATTTCCAGCACATTTATCGGGCGGACAGCAGCAGCGAGTTGCGATTGCCAGAGCGGTCATTAAAAGGCCGGATATTCTCTACTGTGATGAAGCAACCGGATCTCTGGATGAATCCAATAGCAAAAAAGTAGTATCTTTACTGCACAGCTTACAGAAAGCGTTTGGTATTACGGTGATATTTGTAACCCATAACCTGCAGATTGCAGAAACTGCTGACCGCATCATAACCATTAAAGATGGACGAATTCATCAGGACCGGCATCAGGCTAATCCGATTCAGGCAGAAGAAATGGTATGGGGAAGCATATGAAATTATTATATAAACAGCTTTTCAGGGAATTATTGAAAAATAAAATATATACGGCATTACTGCTTGTTTTGACGTTTTGTACATCGTTTATGTACTTTTTTGTCCATTTCTCCATAGACGGGAACAGGAAAATTTTAAAAGGGCTGGCTTCACTAAGTAAAGAACAGTTATTGTACCTTAACGGTCTGAATTCCAACACGATTCTTGCAGGAAACGTATTATTAGCATTTACATGTATGACAGGATTCGTATTCAGCATGTTTTATTACCGCTTTTTTAAGCTGGAAAATAGACAGATTGGATGCCTGAAGGCACTTGGGTTTAAAGATAGGGAGATTCGGAGTATTTTTCTTATTTTTACAGCCGCGATTACAGCAGTTGGAAGTCTTACCGGTATCGGTGGCGGGTATTTTGCTTCTGATATTCTGATAAGTGCCGGTGAACAGACGTATATGCTGGCAGGGCTAATAAAGGCACTGGATGGAAAGAGTATATTTGTGGGGGTGATGTTTCCGTTAACAGTATTTCTACTCATTACCTTTTGTAATTATTTTTATATAAGAAGAAAAGAAAGCGGATTGCTGCTTTCAGGTGTAATTCAAAAATCGAAATATACTATTGGCTTGCGGTTTGCCAATATGATTGCAGAAATATTTCCCCCTAAAAACAGAAGTGCTCTTCGCCTGGCACTTCGTAAGCCGGTGGCTGTTCTATTAATCATTATTTCCGTTACGAGCTTTTCTGTCATGTTTATCCTTGGATATTCCTTAAATCTAAGCAGTCAGAAAATCTTTGAGTCCCTGACGAGGGGGCACAATTATTTATACGATACTCATTTTCGTGAACCAATACCTTATCCCGACACAGAAGCAAAAAGGGAGCAGGAAATTCAGCCATATTTAACTGCCGATAGTGTGATAGAGAATAAAAGTGTAAAGGTAAAGCAGACTGTGATTGGTGTGGAGGTGGGAAACGGACTGTTTGAATTGATAGATATGGAGCAAGAACCTCTTTCCATTCCCGGAGAAAAAGAGGTGGTGATTGGTGCTGCCTTAAATGATATTTATGGGTTTCAGGTGGGAGACAGGGTTATGTTATCTCTTGATAATAGTAAATATGAGGTAGTTATATCAGGCATTGCTTTTAATGCGGCGACAGATTCAGTATATATTTCCAAACAGGAACTGGCAAAGCATTTGTCGCAGCCTTCGGATTACTGCAATGGTATATGGAGCATGAAAGATCTGAATCTGGGTGGCGATGTGATAACAAAAGCGCAAAGGATAGATAAACTGGAACGAGATTCTGTTTCCAATAAGAGCAGTGCGGTTATTAATCAGGTGATGGGCTGTGCAGTTGGCTGTATTCTTCTTTTTCTTGCCCTTTATATTAATTTTCAAGACAGTACCCGGGATATTCTGATTCTTCACCTCATGGGGTATAAGGTAAAAGAAATCCGGAAAATGCTGATTAATATCTATGGACCCATCATGCGGATTTCCTTTATACTCACGTTGATTCCGGGGATTATGTTAGTGCGTTCAATCCTTCGGACTCTCTCTTTGCAGATTGGGGATTATATACCGTTTCAAACGAATGGATTTATTTTAGTGGGTATATTTGTGCTTCTGAATCTTGTTTATATACTGGTACAGGGCAGTTTTCATGCCGGGGTAAAAAGGATCATAAGAAATGAGGATTTTGCTACTTATACGACTTAAATTGTGATGGTAAGATTTTGGCACCGCCTGACTGATAGGTCTTTGATGACTGCTTTTATACTACTTTTTCGTGGTGTAAAAGCAGTCTTCTTTTATGTATTCTCAGATTTAATTTAATAAATTACACCGAAACACTTTTCTATCCTGCCCCTTTACATTATAATGTATTAGTACTAGCCTGTTTGAAAATTGATGAAAAGATAAGGAATGAAATAAATGAACGTACTGATAATAGATGATGACCGTTTCGTTGTGTCTGCATTGGAGAAGAAGGTCATGTGGCGCGAACTGGGAGTAGAACGGGTCTACACGGCATATAATATCCGCCAGGCGAGAAAAGTGATTGAGGAAAATACAATACAGCTGATGCTGTGTGATATAGAAATGCCCCAGGGAAGCGGATTGGAACTGCTTGCCTGGGTTCGGGATGAAAAGCTTCCTATAGAAACGATTATATTAACCAGTTTCGCTGAATTTGACTATGCCCAGGATGCTGTTAAGCTGGACTGTCTGGATTATCTGTTAAAACCAGTGAACTACGGGAAACTGACTGAAATTATCCAAAAGGCAATAAAGAAGATCCGGGAACAGGAAAAGGCGAAAAAAAGTATTATTCAACTATTCTGGCAGGAACTGCTGCAAAGAGAAACAACAGATGAAAAAGAACTGCTCATGCGTAAGGCAGAACAAAAACAACTGGATTACCGGGAAGAAGAAACTTTCATACTCATCTTTGCAGGAATTTATCCCGGATATGATCAGACGGCAGAGTATACGGAAGCAGTACTGGATTTCTCATTTAAGAATATATGGAGTGAGGTTTTTTTACAGAACCGGACAAAGGCAGAGATTCTTATGGATTTGCAGATGTTTTATTACCTGGCGGTTATTCGTTTGGACGAAAAAGTCAGCGGATCAAAAGCGGTGAAACAGATTTTGAAATCAGTAATGGAGAATCTTGGGCGGTGTATGGGTTACGATTCCGGTTTTTGTATGAGTAAGCCGGTTTCCCTTTGGGAATGTGCGGACACTTTTGAGGAGCTGACCAATGTCTGTTCTAGAGATTTGTTCTGCAGAAACAATATCTGTGAATATCCGCCTGCTTTGCAAAAGGAATCGGCATATGCGCCTGCCTGTATCAGCCAGATAGAAATATTTCTCAAACACAATAATCAGGAGCAGGTTCTGACGTCCATTCGACAATATATTCAGGAGCAGTGCCAGAAGAAAACTTTTACTTATACTGTGGCTTGGAAATTTAAGCGGGATGTGGAACAGTTGGTTTTGTCTTATCTGCAGGAAAAAGAAATCGAAGGACACCGCCTGTTTATGGATGAGAAGAGCGGATATTATGAAAAAAGGGCATTGAGTTCCATTGAGGATTATCAGAGCTGTTTTGAACACATGATCACAAGGGCAGTGGAATATGCTGGATTTGCAGAAAAATCAAAGTCGGTCATCGATATTGTGACCGGATATATCGAGAAAAATTATGAGCAGGAAATTAATAAGAAGACGCTTGCTGATATTGTATATCTGAATCCGGATTATCTGGGAAAACTGTTCAAGAAGAAAACAGGAATTTCTGTAAATAACTATGTTATGAAGGTTCGCGTGGAAAAGGGAAAAGATCTTCTGGCTAATACAGATATTCCTATTAATGTGATCGCTTTAGATACAGGATTTAGCAATTATTCTTATTATTCAAAGGTTTTTAAGGAACTGGTAGGCTGTACACCCAATGAATATCGGAAAAAAATGGAGTAAATGATTTGTGATATTTTAATACTACTGTGCACAACTTCAACTTAAATTTGGGTTTCGCTGAGTAAGGGGACGCTTTGTTTAGGCTGGGTCATGCAGGTCAAGATGGGAGTGGGATACTTGTATGGACTCTGTTAGCTGGCAGCAGAAGGCATACGGATGCTCCGCCGTCTTTCAGATTGGAAAAGCTGATACTGTATTGGTTTTCATAGAGCATATCCAGCCGGTGGATGGTATTGGTAATTCCGATTCGGTGGCCGTCTGTGGTTGACAGACTGCGTTCTTTATTTAATATTTCCAGGGTCTCCGGATCGAAACCTTTGCCAGTATCGGTAATGAGGATTTCCAGTCGATTTTTATCCGGTAATTCAAATAGCTTTGCTGATAAGGAAATGTGCACTTCTTCATCCAGTGTTACAGTATGTTTGATTGAATTTTCGATAAATGTCTGTATAATGAGGGGAGGTATCTGTATTCCTTTTGTTTCCGACTGCTGCTCCAGGTGATAATAGAACCCGGATCCATAACGGATTTTCTGAATTTCCAGATAGTCCCTGGTATGGGTAAATTCATGATCCAGAAGGACAAAATCCTCTTTGCACTGAAAGATGTAACGAAAATAGTCTGAAGTGGATACAATCATCTGGTTCATTTCATCGTAACACTCAGTCTGTCCCATACTGTAGATGCTGTTGAGGCAGTTTAAGAAAAAGTGAGGGCGGATTTGCAGCTGCATATAGTTCATTTGAATCTGCATGTGTTCCAGTTCTTTTTCATAGATATCAATTTTCAGCTTCTTTATTTGCCGTATCAGATTCTTAAACTGGGTATTTGCCAGTTCTAATTCAATAATATCATTACTTTTAAAATCCAGAACAGGTCCATCTTCCTGATAAACTGCCAGATTTTCAGAAAAATAGCGAATAGGTTTTAAAACCTGCTGGCGCATATATAAGGTCATTAACAATAGTAACCCAACCAAAATCATTACGAAAACAAATATTGCAATCTGAACGAGGAAAATAGAACCGTAGGCACCAAATTGGTCTACAATGATTTTAATGCTGACCCGGTCTTTTTTTAGGGTAAACCCAAGAATCAGGTATTTG
This sequence comes from Robinsoniella sp. RHS, assembly GCF_001029355.1. NCBI lineage: Bacteria > Bacillati > Bacillota > Clostridia > Lachnospirales > Lachnospiraceae > Robinsoniella > Robinsoniella sp. RHS. Next base: position 183,404 of record NZ_JNGB01000020.1, on the reverse strand, counting down.
CTGAACAGTGACAGTTGTTTGGTCGTATCGTTTAGAGTGGTCAGGGAAATATTCTGTTCTTTTACCAGGGATTGATTCGTTGCCGGATTCCCCTGTTCGTCTGTTAAAGTAATAAAACCTTTTGGGCCCAGATTCATGGATGCGAAAGGTCTTATAAAATCTTTTGCATCCACCCAGCATCCCATTACGTAGTCATTATATTGATAATATTTCATAAGGAACACTGTAGAGCCTGCCTGGTAATTGCTCCAAAGGTCTGAAACTGCCGCAGAGGCAGGTGTATTTACCACCGATAAAATTTCATCCTGAATCTGTTCGCTCTGGTCTTTATAATAAAAGGTTCCGGTGGTATTACAGGGGAAAAAATAATCTGCATTGCGGTCATATACAAAATAATTATATTGGGTTCCATAATAGTTACGGAGTTGTTTGACATCTGCCTGAATAGATTTGACATCCTGAATGTAGGAGACGGTATTTCGGTTTTCAAAATCAACATGTTCGGACAGTTTATTTGATACATAATCGATTAAGAATAAATTGATGGCCGCCTGAGACGTATTCATTTCCTCTGTATAATAAGAAGCGGATGTCTCGATAAAGGACATGGTCTGTTTGTGCAGGACGGAGATAATGATACTGCTGACAATAAAGTAAAGGATAAAGACAGGGATAAAGCAAAGCAGTACAATTCGGAAATAATAACTGATTGAATGCTGGTGTCTGGCACTTTTTGTTCTTTTCATAGGTTGATCTCCAGTAGTTTTTGTATTACCCGTTCCGGGTCTGTGATTAGATTATATAAGGAAGCATGGGTTCTGTATAGCAAAAAATAGAGATGTTTTGAATTTGTGTCTAGTTTTTGTTAGAAAAATGTCCTGATTATGATATATTTCACATAGGAAAATATATATAATTGCCTCATCAAGTCAATTACCCCACAGCAAGCGACGGGGATATCAAATGAATAAAAACGAGAGGTGGAAGGAAATGAAAAAAAGATTATTATCAATATTGTTGGCGGGGGTTTTGTTGCTCACAGGAGCTTCCGGATGTGGGAAAAAAGAAGACAAAGGAAGCGCGGGAGACAGTGAAATTTATAAGGTGACACTGGCATATATCGGAGATAAGCAGCCGGATACAGACAGAATTCAAAATGCTGTGAACGAAATTATGCGTAAAGACATCAATATGGAAATTGAACTTGCGCCCATCAGCTGGGGTTCTTATGCTGAGACATTAAAACTGGTACTTTCCGGAGGGGAAAAGATGGATATTGTACCGGTGCTTATAGATCAGGCAAGTTCTGTGGTAAATGCAAAACAGGTAATTGATATGAATGAATTAATAGACCAGTATGGTACAAATATGAAAAAGATTCTTGGAGAAGAAGTAGTAAAAGCATCTAATATTAATGGCTATGTATATGGTGTTACTACAGCAAGAGAATGGTTTACCCAAAGTGCGGTGGTAATGCGTAAGGACATTATAGATGAGCTTAGTATTGATTCTTCAGCAATTAAGTCATACGAAGATCTGGATGCTGTTTATGCAAAAGTAAAAGAAGCAAATCCGGATATGTATATGATTGCAAGCTGTAATGGAACCACACCGGATGTGAAATATGAAGTAATGGATCCACTGACAGATGGCTATGGTGTGTTAATGGACAGCGGGCAGAGTACGGAAGTAGTAAACTATTATGAAACGGATACTTATAAAAATCTGATATTAAAACTTCATGACTGGCAGCAAAAAGGATATATTTCACCGGACGGGGCAACCACCACCGACGGGAATGAGGCACAGGTCAAGGCTGGTTCTGCTTTCTCTTATTTCAGTCCGACCAAACCGGGATATGACCAGAGGGCAAAAGCACTTTGTAATTATGATATGGAAATTGTTCCTATTGGAGAGCTGTTCAGCGGTTCCGTATCCTGGCTTACCTATGGAATCAGCAATGCAACGAAAGATCCGGCAAAAACCATGCAGTGCCTGGATTACATTTATGGAAATACAGATATTCTGAACTTACTGAACTGGGGAGAAGAGGGCAAAGACTATGTAGTTGCCGATGAGGAAAAGGGGATCATTACCTATCCGGAAGGGGTAACCAGTGAAAATGCAGCCTATCACTTAAATGAAGGATGGCAGTTATTTAATCAGTTCGATATGTATATCTGGGAGGGGGATGACCCGGATGTCTGGAAAGAAACGAAAGAAATGAATGATAAGGCACTGAAATCAAAAGCTTTTGGATTTACCTATGATCCTTCCGGAGTGAGTAATGAAATATCAGCACTCAGCAACGTAAAATCCCAGTATATCTCTGCTCTGGGTTCCGGTACAGTAGATCCGGAAAAAACATTGCCAGAATTTATCCAGGCACTGAAAGACGCAGGAATAGATAAAGTAATCGCGGAAAAACAGGAACAGTTTGACAAATGGTTAAGTGATCAGAAATAAACCGGAGATTGGGATAGGAGGCTGTAAAATGACTGCAAAAAAGTATCAGATAAAAAAGTGGTTTCCGCTGTTCTTAATGATGGCGCCGGGTCTGATCTATCTGTTCATCAATAATTATGTGCCAATGGCGGGCCTTGTGGTAGCTTTTAAAAATTTTAATGTAGTAGACGGCATATTTGGAAGCCCCTGGGTAGGCTTTAAAAACTTTGAATACCTGTTAAAGGATGCATTTGCGATAACCAGGAATACCCTTCTGTATAATATGGTTTTTATAACACTGAATACAGTTTTGGGTATCATATTTGCAATATTTATCTGTGATGTGCGAAATAAAAAGCTGAAGACGGTATACCAAAGTGCAATCCTGCTGCCATTTCTGATGTCAATCGTTATCGTGAGTTATATTACATTTGCATTTTTCAGCGCGGATAATGGATTAATGAATAATACAATTCTTCCGGCGCTGGGCAAAGAACCGGTTGCCTGGTATCAGGAGCCTAAATATTGGCCTGTTATTCTAGTAATTGTCAATTGCTGGAAGGGTGTAGGCTATGGATGCCTGATTTATATTTCCAGTATTACCGGGATAGATCCGGTTTTTTACGAAGCGGCAGAACTGGATGGAGCCAGTAAATGGGAGCAGATCAAATATATTACGCTGCCAAGTATTGCCCCCAGTATCATTACATTAACTTTGCTTAACATTGGTAGAATTTTCTATGCAGATTTCGGACTGTTCTATCAGGTAACCCAGAATTCCGGTCAGTTGTTCAGCACCACCAATGTTATTGACACTTATGTTTACCGGGGATTACTTCAGGTTGGAAATATCGGCATGGCTTCTGCTGCCGGATTCTATCAGTCCGTGATTGGATTTATCCTGGTACTGACCGCTAATATGGCAGTTCGCAGGTTTAGTAAAGAAAATGCACTGTTTTAAGGAGGAATTGATCAATGATACAGAGTAAAAGCAGCCTAAGATTTCAGGTTTTGGCAAATACGGTCATGGCAATCGTGACAATCCTGATCATTATACCGTTTATTTTATTGTTTATGTCCTCCATTACCTCGGAAAACGCATTAATCCGGGATGGTTATTCCTTTTTTCCAAAGGAGGTCAGCCTGGAAGCCTATGGTTATATCTTAAAAAATGCAGCCGGCGTTTTTCGGGCATATGGTATTACGATTCTGGTTACGGTGATCGGAACGGTGGGAAACACTTTGCTCAGTGCACTTTTAGCATATCCGTTATCCCTGAAGAATCTGCCATTTAAGAGAGTAATTACATTTTATGTATTTTTCACCATGCTGTTCAATGGTGGATTAGTACCAAGTTATCTAATGTGGTCGGGAACATTCCATATTAATAATACAATTTGGGCTTATATTATGCCGGGATTTCTCATGAGTGCCATGAATGTGCTGCTTATACGTACCTTTTTTGCAAACAGCATTCCGGATGCGCTGTTTGAAGCGGCTCAAATAGACGGTGCCAGTCAGTTTCGTATTTTTGGGACAATTGTGCTTCCGCTTGGCAAACCAATTCTGGTTGCGATGGGACTGTTTGCAGGTTTGGGGTATTGGAATGACTGGACAAACGGCTTGTACTATGTCCGGGATACAAATCTTTATGGCATCCAGAATTTATTGAATAAAATGATAACCGATATAAAAGTACTGTCAAGCGGCATGTCCGGCGGAGGGTCAGTAGCGGCAGCTAATATTCCTTCAGCTTCGGTTCGTATGGCAATTGCATTTGTAGCGATGGTACCTATTTTGTGCTGTTATCCATTTTTGCAGAAATATTTTGCAAAGGGGATTGCTATTGGCGCAGTGAAGGGGTAACGCGTCACACAAAGAGGATTCGGAAAACGGTGCTCTTTTGTATTAAGTTAAATATTGAATAGAATAATTCCGCCGGGCCTGATCAATGCAATCTGATTAGACGGGCGGAATTATCTGTATCCTGATATAAGACAGCTATAATGTATTTTTAATATGCCGGATGAGCTCTTCCATCTCCGGAGTATTATTATTTTCCTGATTTTCCAGGAGTAAGGGATATAGTTGTGCCTGGTAGCCGCATTCTGCCAGCAAACAGGCATTGTCATAATGCAGCAGATAATAATTATATTTTTCTATAGCCTTCTTGTCTAGCATTTCTGCAATTACATCTTCCTTTTTTTCAAATTCATTCAGCCAGGGCAGAGCACGATTTTCCAAAAAGGAACGGACCTCATTTGTAAACTGATCAAAATTATGATCGTCATTAACAGACCACCATTTTTCTTCTCCATAGAATTCGTGATATGGCCGTATTTTAATCTGGCATTGGGATTCACAAAAATTTTTGTTTTGGATTACCATATTTTTTTCAAAATATAAACCAATATTAACGGTAAAACTACAGTTCTGGTTATGATGATATCTGTATTTCTGGAAATTAACGATTTTACATAAACCGTTGTCCTGATATAATCTGAAATTCTGTCCATTCCGTCTGAAACCAAGAGGTTTGAATGTTTCTTCAAAGATATTTCTTATTAAAACTTTTACTTTCTGATTTAAATCATTGTAGGCGATAGGATCATCTTTGCTATCCATAAAGCCGGCAGATTTTGAAATATGAATGTGACTCCCTCCCTTGTTATATTCTAATGATGATTTCACTTTCATTTGGCTGAGATAATCTTAGAGCCTGTTTTAAAATTACTGCTGCGTTTAAAAAGCAGGGTTATAAATCAGCGCATAATTTGTATTATACAATAGAATTCTGGATTTTTGTTGAAAAATGTATTAAATAGTAGATTTTTTGACATGACCAATTTGTTCCTTCTTTGCGGGTAGAAGCATATTTTAAAAAAGGAGGAAATGCAAATGGTCACGATAAGTGTATGTATGATTGTTAAAAATGAGGAATGTGTTCTGGAAAGATGCTTATCTACGGTAAGAGAAATTGCTGATGAACTCATCATCGTAGATACCGGTTCAACAGATGCTACAAAAGAAATTGCAAAGAAATTTACGGAGCAGGTGTATGATTTTGAATGGTGCGATGATTTTTCGAAAGCCAGAAATTATTCTTTTTCAAAAGCTTCATGCGAATATTGTATGTGGCTGGATGCAGATGATGTACTGTTGCAGGAGGATCAGGATAAGCTCCTGGAGCTGAAGAAAAACCTGAATCCAACTGTTTCTGTTGTGATGATGAAATATAATACTGCATTTGATGAGGATGGTAAACCTATCTTCACATATTATCGAGAAAGACTATTGCGTCGTTCTGATTCCTTTCAATGGAAAGGAGCCATTCATGAAGCTATATCTCCATCTGGTTTGATTGAATATAGCGATATTGCAATTTCACACAGAAAGTTAAAAGTGGCAGACCCTATGAGAAATCTGAGGATTTTTCAAAATATGGTTAATAATGGCGAAGTTTTAGTACCTAGAGAACAGTTTTACTATGCGAGGGAACTCTATTACCATGGAAAATATGAAGAGTCCTATGGACAATTCAAAGAATTTCTGGATGGGAAGCAGGGGTGGATTGAAAATAATATTTCGGCTTGTCAGTTTATGGGATATTGTGACTATCAGCTGGGGAAGCCGGAAGAAGCGCTGTCTTGTTATTTCAGAAGTTTTGAATATGATGAGCCAAGAGCGGAAGTGTGCTGCGATATTGGCAAGCATTTTCTGGATCTAAAACAATATCAGTTAGCGGTTTACTGGTATAGGTTGGCGCTGTCTTGTAAAAGAGTGGATGACAAAGGGACTTTTGTACAAACAGATTGTTATGATTTCATCCCGTTTATTCAGCTGTGCGTATGCTTTTATGCGCTTGGCGATAATGAAAAGGCGGTGATGTATAATGAGTCTGCGGGAAAAGTGAGACCAAATCATCCCTCCTATTTAAGTAACAAGGAGTTTTTTGGGAAACGAAACTAAAATTTATTTCAGAGTGGAGGAAGAATATAATGTCGAATGATTTTGAGAGTCGTTATGGCTGCCATGATAATTGTGGCAGCGATCAACAACCAAATGATGTGGAAGCATGCGAGACAATCAGATTAACCTGTAAGCCTCATTGCTGTACAGGTTGTACAGGAAACAGCGGAATTACGGGACCTACAGGCCCAACGGGAGCTACCGGAGCCACGGGAGCCACAGGCCCAACCGGAGCCACGGGAAATACCGGAGCAGCCGGAGCGGCAGGTCCAACAGGCCCCACAGGGGCAACAGGAAATACCGGAGCTAACGGGGTGACAGGTCCTACCGGAGTAACAGGTGCCACAGGTGCAAATGGAGTAACGGGTCCAACCGGAGCCACAGGAGCCACAGGTGCCGCCGGAGCAGCCGGTCCAACTGGAGCCACCGGTGCGACAGGAAATACAGGAGCCAATGGTGTGACAGGTCCAACGGGAGCCACGGGAGCAGCCGGAGCGAATGGAGCCACAGGTCCTACAGGAGCAACGGGAAATACCGGAGCGAATGGAGCAGCAGGTCCCGCCGGAGCCACAGGTGCAACGGGAAATACCGGAGCAGCCGGAGCGACGGGAAACACGGGAGCAGCCGGAGCGACGGGAAACACGGGAGCAGCCGGAGCTACAGGCCCAACCGGAGCAACCGGAACAGCTGGAGCAACCGGAGTAACCGGCCCGACAGGAGCAACAGGAAACACCGGAGCTGACGGAGAGGCAGGCCCAACAGGAGCCACCGGAGCGACGGGAAACACGGGAGCAGCCGGAGCTACAGGCCCAACCGGAGCAACCGGAACAGCTGGAGCAACCGGAGTAACCGGCCCGACAGGAGCAACAGGAAACACCGGAGCTGACGGAGAGGCAGGTCCAACGGGAGCCACAGGAGCGACAGGAAACACGGGAGCAGCCGGAGCTACAGGCCCAACAGGAGCCACAGGAACAGCCGGAGCAACCGGAGTAACCGGCCCGACAGGGGCGACGGGAAACACCGGAGCAACTGGAGCCGCAGGTCCCGCCGGAGCCACAGGGGCAACGGGAAATACGGGAGCAGCCGGAGCGACTGGCCCGACCGGAGCAACGGGAAATACCGGAGCTGACGGAGAAGCAGGTCCAACGGGAGCCACAGGGGCAACGGGTAACACCGGAGCTGACGGAGCTACAGGTCCCACAGGAGCAACAGGAAATACCGGAGCAATCGGAGTGACGGGTCCCACAGGAGCGACGGGAAATACCGGAGCTGACGGAGCAGCAGGTCCGACAGGAGCCACCGGAGCGACAGGAAATACTGGAGCGGATGGAGCAGTAGGACCCACAGGAGCGACGGGAAATACTGGAGCGAATGGAGCTACAGGTCCAACCGGAGCAACCGGAAACACTGGGGCTGACGGAGTGGCAGGCCCAACGGGAGCCACGGGAGCCACAGGAAATACCGGAGCGGATGGAGCCACAGGTCCAACAGGAGCCACGGGAAATACCGGAGCGAATGGAGCTACAGGTCCCACAGGAGCTACAGGCCCAACGGGAGCTACCGGTGCCACAGGGGCTACCGGAGCAGCAGGCTTAAATGGCGGTGGAGCTATCATCCCATTTTCATCCGGCATCCCGATTACAATGACTACTATTGCAGGAGGACTGGTAGGTATCCCAAGTCTGATTGGATTTGGATCATCAGCACCTTCCGTAGGAATATTAGGTACGACAATTGATTTAACAAATGCTGCAGGCACATTGACCAACTTTGCATTTTCTGTTCCAAGAGCAGGAACAATAACTGCATTGAGCGCATATTTCAGTACCACCCTGGCACTTACTCTGGTTGGCAGTACCGTTACCATCCAGGCACAGTTGTACCAGTCTGTTACACCGAACAATATCTTTTCACCTATACCAGGTGCAATCGTGACTCTGGCTCCGGCGTTAACCGGACTTATATCCATTGGAAATATCAGTAATGGTATCACAACCGGATTAAATATTGCAGTCACTGCGCAGACAAGATTGCTGCTTGTATTTTCAGCATCCGCTACCGGATTGACATTAGTGAATTCCGTAGTTGGTTATGCAAGTGCAGGCCTCTCAATTGTATAATTTAAATTAATATACGGTTTTTTAGAAGAGCTATGATAAACTGAATTTGATAAAGAAGGCTGCCGCAAATGTGGCAGCCTTAACTGATTCAATCTATATCCGGTTTTTTCTTATGATTTGCTAAAAATTCAGTAGGAGTATAAAATGTATAACGTTTAAACACCGTAGCAAAATAGCTGCTGGTATTAAACCCCAGACCCATGGCAGTATCAGTAATGGAATTATCGTCTAATAGCATAGACTTGGCAAGTTCTATTTTCTGCTGGTTAATAAAGTTTCGGGGAGAGATGCCAATCTGTTTTTTAAACTTTTGTTTATATTGAGAGATTGAAAGAAGACACTGGGCAGCAAGCTCATCCAGTGAAATCTCCACTGTCAAATGATCCATAATATAATTTAAGGATCTCCCGATATCCGGAGTAAGCTGAAATTTTGTTTTTTGTGAAGCAAGTATGAGAATATGTAAAAACAAGTTGATGAAACTAGCCACTACATATGGGTTTCCTTCTGTCTGCGCAAAATAAAAAGCTTGTGTAAGGTACTCGGATTCCTTCGCATTTATTTTCACAACGTGGTGAGAAATTTCGTTAAGTCCGGCGATAAGTGCTTCGGCTGCGCCTGGTTCCAAAAATAAGAATCGCGAGGGATCACTGATTTCTAACTGGAACCAGTATACTTCCCCCAGGGACAGTGGAACTTCATCGGTACTGTGAATTTCGTTTGGGGTGGTAATAAAAACATCGCCTCCGGAGATTTTATAATTGGAATCAGTACTGGAAAAAGAAAGTGCGCCCTTTGTACACATGGTAATTTCAAAGGCATTTTCATGGTAATGCCAGTTAAGAGGCGGAATGGCATTTCTTAAAGTGTGTTTTGCAAGAATCCGAAGCCCGGGTATCTGCAGTTGTTCCTCTGCCAGAACAGTACGTACATCGGATTTAAAATATTCATCTTTCCAGTTCGTTGGTTCCACTATAAATCTTCTCCTTTACGACCTTTAATTTTGTACAGTGTATGTAACTGATTGCATTATTTTTTTAATAATCATATAATGAATATTGTAAATAGTCAATAATGTAATAGTGTAAAACAAAAATAAATTATGCATGTTGTATAAATAAACAAAAACAAAAAACAGAGAGGAGAAATACATGGAATTTCAACCTAATTACCAATATGTTGTTCAGGCTGCCAAAAATCAGGAGGCAGTCAGGCTGCCTTTATATGAACATAATGTATCTTATAAAAAAATAGGAGAAATTATGGGAAAAGATATGGAAGGGCTTTATAAAGGAGATGACAAAGATGTAGAAGAGTTTTTTGCCACGTATTGCAGCTTTTTCAAAAAATATGGGTATGATGTAGTAACTTTCGAAGAGTGCATTGGTACTGTTATGCCTGGAAGCGGTGCCCTTGGTGACAGCCGGGTCGATCCGGTTATTAAGGACCGGGATGACTTTGACCATTATCCCTGGGATGAGATACCGGAATATTATTTTAAGAAGAACAGCAGGTACTTTCAAGCATTAAGAAAATGCATGCCGGAAGGGATGAAAGCAATCGGCGGTGTGGGAAACGGCATTTTCGAATGCGTCCAGGAAGTGACAGGCTTTCAGGAATTGTGCTATATAGCGGCTGATGATGAAGAACTTTACCGTGAATTGTTCCAAAAAGTGGGAGAGACCAATTATAAAATATGGACGCGGTTTATGAAGGAATTTGGAGATATCTATTGTGTACTCCGTTTTGGAGATGATCTGGGTTATAAGAGTAATACGTTATTATCCTCTGATGATATTAAAGACTTGATACTGCCGCGCTATAAGCCAATTGTGGATTTGGTGCATTCATACAATAAGCCATTTTTATTACATTCCTGCGGCAGTATATTTTCCGTTATGGATGATATAATTGATAAAATAGGAATCGATGCAAAGCATTCAAACGAAGACCAGATCGCACCATTTCCGGAATGGGTAAAGCGTTACGGGAACAGAATCGGGAACTTCGGAGGATTTGATGTGGATATAATTTGTCATGCCTCCAAAGAAGAGATGAGAGAATATATAACAGATATTTTGAAACAGTGTAAAGGACATGGCGGAATAGCCGCTGGAACAGGAAATTCCATTCCGGACTATGTGCCCACAGAAGGTTACCTGAATATGATTGAAATCGTCCGACAGTTTAGGGGTGAATAAATTTTTTGTAATTTTGTATATATTAGTAAATAAGTTATAAATAATACATACAATGTTATAAATCATTATTTGGGCGGATATTATGGAATTTATAGAAAGCCAAACATATAAAAATCTTCAGACTGCTTATGAAGAGAAACTAAAGAACAGTTCAAAATACAGAATATACAGTGAGATAGCAAAAGCAGATGGATATCAGGATATCAGCGGGGCTTTTTCAGAGACAGCCGATGATGAACTGAAAAATGCCAGACTCTGGTTAGAGCAGCTGAATATGGGAGCAGTACCGGGTACTTATGAAAATGTAGCGGATACTTATCATACAGAGTACTTTGACTGGGCACAGAGGTATAAAGAGTATGCAGATACAGCAAGAAAAGAGGGATTTTATGATATGGCACGTCTGTTCCGCGGCGTTGCGGAAGCAGACCGGCATCATGATTTCCGGTTTGAACAGATAGCTCAGAATATCAAGTCAGGCGGTACTTTTTGAAACAAAATAATAAAAATAGAAATAAAGATTACTTGCCGGTTTTACCAATAAGGTAAACCGGCACTTTTATTTTTATTTTTGATATAGTATAATGAGTAAATAAATGCGGATTTTATGGCACAATCGGAGGAAATTATGAAAAAGCAAATATACGCAGCCGTTACCGGAATACTCTTGCTTGGGGCAGTGACGGCTGGAGGCTGGATTTATTATGACCGCATGATCCGGCAAAGTGAATTAGATCCGGTAAATGAGTTTCAAAAATACGAGAAGCATTATGTACTTATTACAGAAGACATGAAATCCTCCTTTTGGCAGGCAGTGTACAGCAGTGCAAAAGAAGAAGCCGCAAAAAATGGAATCTATCTGGAACTTGCAGGTGCAGATCTGTCGGTGGATTACGGAATAGAAGATCTGATGGAGGTGGGAATTGCTGCAAAGGCAGACGGAATCATCGTCCATCCGGATGGAAGTAAGAAGATAGAGACCCTGATTAACAAAGCCTCATCTGAGGCAATACCTGTTGTAACTGTATTGGATGATGCACCACAGACGAAGAGGAGAAGCTTCATTGGAATAAACAGCGTACAGATGGGTGAAGAGTATGGACAGGAGATCATTCGGAACATAGAGGATGATACCAAAAAGGTATTGGTATTATTAAAGGGAGAGACGGAAAATGGAAATGAAAATCTTGTGTTTGCCCAAATGAAAACAACTGTGAAGGACGCATTGGGAAAGGAATCAAAGATAGAAATAGCTTCTTATCAGGTAAAGAACCAGACTGCATTTGACTCGGAAGAAACCATTCGAAGTATTTTCCGGGATGAAGATATGCTTCCGGATATTCTGGTTTGCCTGGATGAGGTGGATACGGAATGTGCCTATCAGGCTGTGATTGATTATAATAAAGTTGGAGAAGTGGCAATCATAGGCTATCACCCCTCGGAAAAGATTTTGAATGCAATCAAAAGAAATGTGGTTCCCGCCACCTTTGAGATTGATACAATACAGATGGGAATAAAATGCATCGATGCATTGCTGGAGTATGACAAGATGGGGTATGTCAGTGACTTTAATAGTGTAGACCTATATCTAATCAACCAAAATAATGTACAGGAGTATTTGGAAAGTGAAGAAGAGCAGACAAATCATTAAAAATTTATCCATCCGTACAAAGCTTTTGCTGAGTTTTGCTTTTACTTCTATTATATTGCTGACCAGCAACCTGTTGTTATATGGGGAAGTAAACCAGACCATACAGAAAATTGACGGCATCTATGCAAGTAATGTAAGTCTGAATGATTTGTCAGATGCATTGGGAAATATGCAGGGTGATATTTTCGAGTATCTGAAGACCAGAAGCTCTGATGCGTTGGAAGATTATTATCGGAATAACCAGAATTATCAGGAATTTATCAGTCGTCTGAATGCGGATACTACCGATAACGAGATGAAACTTCTGGAGAAAAACATAAGAAATATGTCCGACACCTATCTCAAAGTTGTGGATGCCACCGTTCAGGCAAAACGTGCCAGTAATACCCAGAAATATAAAGATTCTTACCAGGAGGCGCAAAAGCTGTACCAATATATTAACGCCTATATTTACAGTTTGAATAACATGCAGTTCAAGGCAAATTCCAACAGCTATCAGGTTTTGCTTGGATCTTTGAATTTTATGGAGATTGCAAGTACCATAATCCTGGTTTTGGTCTGTATTTTCAACACCTTTTTATTGTTTTTGATTACAAGAAGTATCATCCGTCCATTATCCAGCCTGGCAAAGACTGCAAATGAAGTTGCGGCAGGAAATCTGGATGCCCCGCTGTTAGAGGTCAGCGGAAATGATGAGGTGGGGATTGTTGCGAAGGCTTTTAATCAGATGGTATTCAGCATTAAAGAATACATTGCCAAAATTACGGTAAGCATGGAGAAGGAACAAAAGATGATGGAGCGGGAGCTGCTTATGGAGACCCATCTCAAGGATGCGCAGCTGAAATATCTGCAGGCACAGATTAATCCCCATTTCCTGTTCAATTCGCTGAATGCGGGAGCGCAGCTTGCAATGATGGAAGACGCTGAGAAGACCTGTCTGTTTATAGAACGCATGGCAGATTTCTTCCGCTATAATGTAAGGAAAATGACAGAAGATGCCACACTGGAAGAAGAAATCGAAACCGTGGACAACTATATCTATATCCTGAATGTCCGGTTTGCAGGGGATATTCACTTTACAAAAGAAGTAGACACTTCTTTTCATGATGTTAAGATACCAAGTATGATTCTTCAGCCCATTGTAGAAAATGCGGTAAATTATGGTATCCGGAATATTGATTGGGAAGGAACCATCCGTATGATCGTGGAAAGTGCAGAGGACGGAATACAGATTCGCATTATAGATAATGGCAAGGGAATGGAGCAGGAACGCATACGGGAAGTCATGGAGAAGAAAGCGGCTGGCACCAGCATGGAAACGGATTCAACGGGAATCGGGCTGGATAATGTGATCAACCGGCTCGAACTGTATTACAATACAGAAGGGATACTGTCCATACATAGTGAAGGAATCGATCTGGGAACAGAAGTAACGCTGAAAATCCCTCTGAAGAATTGCTAGTGCCTCCCGGCGTAAATACGTCGATATATAGTGCCTGATATCTGTGTCAGGTGTGCGTCTGTGAATCGACGGCGTAGCGGGCTACGACTAGATTCACAGACGTGCAGCTGGCGCGGATAGCGGGTGCTATATAGTGGCATATTTACGCCGGGAGGCACTAGTGTACAAGGGAAGAGGAGGAACAGGATGTATAGAATACTATTGGCAGATGATGAGGGGATTATGCTTGAGTCCCTCAAAACTACAATCGAATCTAATTTTAAGGGGCAGGTAGAGATTGCCTGTGCAAAAACCGGAAGGGCAGTGATTGAACTGGCGGAAACATTCCGCCCGGATATTGCATTTATGGATATTCAGATGCCAGGAATTAATGGGATTCAGGCAATGAAAGAGATTCAGAAATTTAACAGCAGTACCATATTTATTGTAATTACTGCTTATGATAAGTTCGGTTATGCTAAAGAATCTATCAATCTAGGGGTATTGGAATATCTCACGAAACCTGTAAACCGGAAAGTGATCATAGACGTACTGGTCAGAGCAATGGGCGTGGTAGAAGATGAGCGGAAAAAGCGCAGTGAGAATCTGAAGATACAGGAAAAGCTGGAAACAGTAATCCCTATTATTGAAAGCGGATTTATTTACAACCTGTTATTGCAGGATGGCCTGCCCACCGATACCGGAAATTATAAAGAACTGCTTGATATTGAAGATGACTATGGATTTATGATGGTAATCCAGTTCGGGGAATCCATCGAAAATGGGATGTTGACAAATGCTGTGGGAATGAGCGTGAAAGCACAGGGCTTTTATGATGATTTTAGGGAAGTAGTCAAAGGATACTTCAGCTGCTGTATCGGTCCCATTATGTCAAATAAAATCGCACTTTATGTTCCGTGGAGCCAGTCGGCACTGGAATATGACGACCGGATTCAGGTCATAGAGAAAATGAGGAATCTCATTCGGCGGCTGGAAAAAAGCATTGATGCAAGATTTAAAGCGGGAATAGGCAGAGTGAAGTCAATGGATGAACTGCAGGATTCTTACAAAGAAGCGGTAAAAGCACTCCAGGAGGGGAAGGGGAGAGTGGCACATATCGAGGATCTTCCAATCGGCTGCGATTACGATGGAGATTATCCAGTTGAAACAGAAAAGAAGTTGTTTCAGATGATCGCCAAGGCAGACATAGGTGGAGCGAGAACCCAGGCAAATGTTTTTTTCGACTGGATGGTACAAAATTATGAAGCCTGCAGAGAAGATATTCAGATCAAGGTACTGGAATTTGTCATGGTTGCAGAAAAAGAAGCCTTTTTACATGGCGGGATGACCTATGGATTCCGCTATCGACGGGACTATCTGTCCCAGGTGACCGGATTTGAAGATTATCTTGATCTCCGCAGGTGGTTTTTAGATAAAATTACAGAAGTATGCCACAATATTGTAAGAAAGCAGGAAGAACAGACGGAAAGTGTCGTTTGGAAGGCAAAGCAGTATATTAAGGAGAACTATTCCAGAGATATTTCCCTTGACGATGTCTCCAAAGTGGTAAACATCAGCCCCTATTATTTCAGCAAAGTATTTAAAGAAGAAGCCGGAGAAAATTTTATAGAGTATCTAACGAGAACCAGAATCGGAAATGCTAAGGAGTTTTTAAAAAGGTCAGAGCTGAGTATTAAGGAAATCTGTCTGATGTCAGGATATGGGGATCCCAATTACTTCAGCCGTATTTTCAAAAAACAGGAAGGGGTAACACCCAGTGAATATAGGGAGAGGTTAGGTGGATGAGAAAAAATTATGTGAAATTACTGGCATATTGTTTATGCTTTTGTATATTTCTGGGAGGATGTGCAGGAAAAAATCAAAAAGATATACAGCATGAGGTTACCGGAAGCAGTAAGATCCAGATAGGGTTTTGTTTTGATTCCTTTGTAATCGAAAGGTGGCTTAGAGACCGGGACGTGTTCGAACGGTTTGCCAGAATGAAAGGGGCGGAGGTAAATGTCCAAAATGCCAATGGAGATGTGGAACAGCAGATTGCCCAAATTGATTACTGCATTAAGAAACAAGTAGATGTCCTGGTGATCATAGCGGTAGATGGAAAAGCAATTTCTGAAGTAACACAAAAAGCAAAAGCGGAAGGAATCAAGATTATAGCCTATGACCGGTTAATTGAAAATGCAGATGTAGATCTTTATTTATCTTTTGATAATGAAGAGGTAGGCCGGCTGATGGGAGAGGCAATGGCAGAAAATCTGCCAAAAGGCGGCAATATCTTCATGATTAAAGGACCGGTAACAGACCATAATGTTTCTATGGTAGAGGAAGGATTCCTGAAGGCAATCGATGGCTCCGGGCTGAATATCGTGTACAGTGCCAATTGTGAGGGATGGCTTTCTGAAATTGCATATGATGAAGTAAATAAGGGATTGGAAAAAACCAGAGATATCGCCGGTGTAATGTGCGGCAATGATGATTTGGCAAATCAGGCGTTTCGCGCTTTGGCGGAAAACCGGATGGCAGGTAAGGTAGTACTTGTGGGACAGGATGGGGATTTAAGCGCCTGTCAGCGAATTGTGGAAGGGACCCAGGCAGTAACCGTATACAAATCTGTGGATTTACTGGCAAAAACGGCTTCTGAATATGCCGTTAAAATGGGAAAAGGAGAAGAAATTAAGACAGATGAAACCATATATGACGGATCTTATAACGTGCCTTATATGAAGCTCATGCCGATAGCAGTTAATAAAGATAATATGCAAAAAGAAATTATAGACAGCGATTTTCATTCGGCAGAAGATGTATATTTGAATGTGAAGGATTTATAGTATTTTTTTGCAACAAAAATGTCCTGTATTTTCAGGGCATTTTTTTATGATCATAAAAATCTGCAGGATGTCGCAAACAAGTCCTGTTTCTAAAGTGGTATATTATGGGTGTAAAGAAAAACGAGACGATAACCAGGGAGGTATTAGAATGAAAAGAAAAGTTGTGAGTATTTTAGCAGCAGGTGTAGTAGCAGCAGGTATGCTGGCTGGATGTGGATCTGCAAGTAATACGGCGGCAACATCAAAGGAAAGTACATCAACAGCGGCCACGGAGGCAACAGCGGCGGCAGATACCAGTGCGGCGGAAAGCCAGGAAAACAGTCAGGCTGATTCGCAGGCAGATGAAGCCGGCAGCACTGGAGGCGGAAAGCTTGTTGGCGTAGCAATGCCCACAAAGGATCTCCAGAGATGGAATCAGGATGGTACCAATATGGAAGCACAGCTTAAAAAGGCAGGCTACGAAGTTGACATACAATATGCCAACAACGATGTGGCTACACAGGTTTCCCAGGTGGAAAATATGATTTCCAACGGATGTGAAGTTCTGGTAATTGCCTCTATTGACGGCGAATCACTTGGAACCCCACTCGGGCAGGCAAAAGAAGCAGGAATTCCTGTTATTTCTTATGACCGTCTGCTCATGAATTCCGACGCAGTTAGCTACTATGCTACATTTGACAATTATAAAGTAGGAACCAAACAAGGGGAATACATTGAAGAAAAACTGGATCTGAAAAATGCTGACGGGCCGTTTAACCTGGAAATCTTCACTGGGGATCCCGGTGATAACAATGCCAACTTCTTCTACAATGGAGCAATGGACGTATTAAAACCATACATTGATTCCGGTAAACTGGTAGTTCCTTCAGGTCAGATCGATTTTGCAACAGTTGCAACAGCAAACTGGTCCACAGAGACAGCCCAGAACAGAATGGATACGATTATTTCCGGTAATTATGCAGACGGTGCCAATAAGCTGGATGCAGTACTTTGTTCTAATGACTCAACGGCTCTTGGGGTTGAAAATGCTCTGGAAGCTGCAGGTATGGCAGAATGGCCAATTATTACAGGGCAGGATTGCGATATTGCCAATGTGAAGAATTTAATTGCAGGTAAACAATCCATGTCAGTATTTAAAGATACCAGAGAACTGGCAAACCAGGCGGTTAAAATGGTAGATGCCATCATGCAGGGAAAAGAAGCTGAAGTTAACGACACTAAATCCTATGATAACGGTACCGGTGTTATTCCGACTTTCCTCTGTGACCCAATTGTTACAACTATGGATAACTATAAAGAGTTATTAATAGATTCCGGATACTATTCGGAGGATGACCTGAAATAAAATGCCATGCAAAAGGACGTTGCAAAAGGCGTATCACGCTTTGAAAGCAATGTCCTTTTTAAAAGAACAGGAGGGATTCAATTGGCAGGTATACTATTGGAAATGAAAAATATTACCAAGACCTTCCCCGGTGTTAAGGCTCTTGATAATGTAAATCTTAAGGTAGAAGAAGGTGAGATCCATGCGCTGGTAGGAGAAAACGGGGCAGGGAAATCTACTTTGATGAATGTACTTAGCGGCATCTATCCCCACGGAACTTATGAAGGAGATATAACTTACCGGGGTGAAGTTTGTAATTTTTCAAACATAAAGGACAGCGAGGGTAAAGGAATTGTAATTATACATCAGGAACTGGCGCTGATTCCCTATATGACCATTGGGGAAAATATGTATCTGGGAAATGAAAAAGGAAACCGTTTATCGATTGACTGGAATGAAACATACGGAGAATCTGATAAATATTTAAGAACCGTAGGGCTGCAGGAATCCTCAAGAACATTGATTAAAGATATCGGGGTAGGAAAGCAGCAGTTAGTAGAAATTGCAAAAGCTCTGGCTAAGAAAGCGCAACTTTTGATTCTGGATGAGCCGACAGCATCTTTAAATGAAGCAGATTCACAGGCATTGCTGGAGTTGCTCTTAAAGTTCAAAAGCCAGGGAATGACGTCGATTATTATTTCTCATAAATTAAATGAGATTGCCTATGTAGCAGATAAAATTACAGTCATCCGGGATGGCTCAACCATAGAGACACTGGATAAAAAGACAGATGATATATCAGAAGACCGTATCATAAAAGGAATGGTAGGCAGAGACCTAACCGACCGTTTTCCTAAGCGTCCGGAATTTGTAAAAAAAGAGGTCCTTCTGGAGGTAAAAGACTGGACGGTACACCATCCGTTGTATACAGAACGCAAGGTCTGCGACAATGTCTCCATTAAAGTCCACAAAGGTGAGGTTGTTGGAATATCCGGGCTTATGGGTGCCGGAAGAACAGAACTAGCCATGAGCATTTTCGGAAAAAGCTATGGTACTAATATTTCCGGGAAACTTTTCCTGAATGGGGAAGAAGTGCATCTGAGAAGCGTAAGAGATGCAATCCGGAAAAAGCTGGCATATGTAACAGAAGACCGAAAGGGAAACGGGCTGATCCTTTCCAATCCCATTAAAATAAATACGACCCTTGCCAATCTTTCAGCCATCAGCAAAAGGACGGTGATAGATCAGGATAAGGAATATCAGGTTGCTGTGGAGTATAAGGAACGGCTGAAGACAAAATGTCCTTCCGTAGAACAAAATGTGGGGAATTTAAGCGGAGGAAACCAACAGAAGGTCCTGCTGGCAAAATGGATGTTTGCAGAACCGGATATTTTGATCCTGGATGAGCCTACAAGAGGTATTGATGTAGGAGCAAAATATGAAATTTACTGTATTATCAACGATCTGGTATCAGAAGGAAAGTCGGTGATTATGATTTCATCGGAACTGCCGGAGGTACTTGGAATGTCTGACCGTATCTATGTTATGAATGAAGGAAAGATTGCCGGGGAACTTACCAGGCAAGAAGCAACCCAGGAGCGGATTATGGCATGTATTTTAAAATCGAGTAAAGGAGAGTAGACAATGGATAAAGCAAAAGTCTCAGGAATTATAAAAAAATATACCATGGTAATCGTTCTGGTTCTGGTAACCTTATTCTTTACCTGGCAGACAGGAGGTAAGATGCTTCTGCCTCAGAATGTGACAAATCTGATTGCCCAGAATGCCTATGTATTCATATTGGCAGCCGGTATGCTGCTTTGTATCCTTACGGGAGGAAATATCGATTTGTCCGTAGGTTCAGTTGTGTGTTTTGTAGGTGCTGTAGGCGGAACCTTAATGGTCAATAAAAATATGAATATGGCACTGGTCATCCTGATTATGGTTTTAGTTGGTATCTTAATTGGAGCATGGCAGGGTTTCTGGATTGCATTCGTCCGTATCCCTCCGTTTATCGTAACACTTGCCGGTATGCTGGTTTTTCGCGGACTGTCTAACGTAATTCTGAATGGCCGCACGGTAGCGCCAATGCCGGAGCATTACCTTGCGCTGTTCAACAATTACATACCGGACCCATTTGGCGGCAGCATTAACATTATATGTGTTCTGGCAGGAATCCTGGCTTCTTTGATCTACATTTTCGTAGTATTTAAAGGTCGTGCAGGCAGAATAAAAAAAGGCTACGAGACAGAGAATTTAGCAGGCGTTGTAATAAAAACAGCTATTATCTGCATCGTGATCCTGGCTTTTATGTTCCGGCTTGCACAATATAAAGGAATTCCCAACGTTTTAATCTGGGTTTTAGTGGTGATACTCATTTACTCTTATATCACATCGAAAACAACAATCGGACGTTATTTTTATGCCGTAGGCGGAAATGAAAAGGCAACCCAGTTATCTGGAATCAACACGAATAAAGTGTATTTTATTGCTTATTTGAATATGGGATTACTGGCGGCAGTTGCGGCAATGGTTACCATTGCAAGATTAAATTCAGCTAATCCTACAGCAGGAAACAACTATGAAATGGATGCCATCGGCTCCTGTTTTATCGGCGGAGCTTCTGCGTATGGCGGAACCGGTACGGTACCCGGCGTTATTATCGGTGCAACTCTGATGGGGGTAATCAATCTGGGAATGAATATCATGGGTGTGGATGCCAACTACCAGAAAGTGGTAAAAGGGCTGGTACTGCTGGCAGCAGTTATCTTTGATGTAGTAAGTAAAAATCGTTCTAAATAATAAAACTCTCTGGACATTTAGTTATCAACCTGCCGTATTACGTTTTAATACGGCAGGTTGCCGTCCATTTTTTTGTAGTATTCACTTAATGCACTATTTATGAAAGAATTAGATCTCATAAATATATGCTTCGCATGAAATCTCTTCTAATGCCCCATATTCTAAAATAGTATAATAATCCCCCGATTTTTTAATGTATCCATCCTGAATAAAATCATTTAAGATACGGAACATATGGCGGTCGCTCATACCGGTAAGCCCCGGAAGGAGTTTATAGTTAAATGTAAAATGACCATCCTTTTCTATGGATAAAATAAAAGATGCAATGCGGCTTTTTGGGGAATAATATTGGTTAATAGATGCATTATTATTAGTTATATAAAGAGCCTCAGCCATATTATAACTAATATTTCCAAGAAAAACGGCATCTGCTTTTAACAGGCTGCGGCACTGCTGAAAGGGAAGATAAACAGCATAGGATAGCTTTGTGGACTGGATGGTTGTTGTAGCTGGCGAGTTCAGTATAAATTCTATTTCACCTACGATGCGGGGGCGTTTTAGCAGGCGGAAAACAGCATCCTTGCCATTTTCGAGAGAATAATATACTTTCCACTCACCAGTGAGAAAAACAAACAATCCCTGCAGCAAATCCCCCTGAAGATAAACATATTCTTTTTCCTGATAAACGGCTAACTGCATATGCTCTCTGATATTAGAGTGAAACATAGTGTGAATCTGGTATTTTTCAATATACCAGTTTTTTTGTTTTGCATCTTCAATAAATTTCAAAAATAAACCTCCTCGTTAGTGACAACTGTCAGTGAAAAAATATCATAAAAATATTATATTACAAATATGCACAATATAAAAGCGCAGAAAAACAAATAATATGCAGAATTCACCAGAGGGATTTGAAAATTGCTTTTATTATTTTCAAACAGGCTCCAGGGTGGATGAAAGGAGAAGAAAAGATGAAGATGATTTTAGATCTGGATACGGGGATTGATGATGGAATGGCTCTGGCTTATGTACTGGGAAGTGAGGAAATTGATTTACTGGGGGTTGTAGGAACTTATGGAAATGTCTATACGGATATGGGAGTACAAAATGTATTGAATATTCTGGAAATGTGTAATGAGGCATCCATTCCGGTCTATGAAGGTGAAAAACATGCATTAAAGAAACCTGGATTTTTAAGATTGGAAGTAAGTGCAAGAATTCATGGAGAAAATGGTGTTGGTCAGGTCTCAATGATAAAAGCCCAGAGAAACAAAGAAGATATGCCGGGTGTTGACTTTTTGATATCTTCTGTAAAAAAATATAAAAAAGATCTTGTGATTGTTGCAACGGGACCCATGACAAATCTGGCATCAGCCCTTATAAAAGCTCCGGAAATCGCGGAGTTTATGGGACCGGTGGTGATCATGGGAGGAGCCTTGACAATACCGGGGAATGTTACCCCATATGCGGAAGCAAATATCTCACAGGACCCATATGCGGCAAAGTATTTATTTGAAAGCGGAGTAGATGTTACAATGGTGGGGCTGGATGTGACACAACGGTCAGTCTTAACAAAAGAGTCTACCAGGAAATGGAGAGAAACAGGCAGCACTGCAGGCAGCGTATTTGCAGACATGACAGATTACTATATAGGAGAACATGACATATCTATTGGGGGATGTTATCTCCATGATCCTTCAGCGGTTGCCGCAGCAAAAAATCCCCATTGGTTTCAGATGCTTCCAATGCATATGACCGTGGTCACAGAAGGTGCGGCAGCAGGAAGAACCATAGGGAGTCAGGAGAAGCTGAGGGATGTGAACCCCAATGTAAAGGTATGCATAGGAGTGAATGATAAAGCATTGGTAAAAGATCTGGATGATACCATGCAGAACCTTTTTACACGCTGCAGCAAAGCCCGGGAGGAATAAAATGGACGTTGATAATGAAAAGAATACAAGAAAACTATTGCCCTGTCTGTTAAGTCTGTTCGTTCTTTCCAATTTAATGGTTCAGGCATTCGTAACGGTTTCTCCGGTGTTAGCGAAAGAATTTCATGTTTCAGCCAGTAAAGTAAGTATGATTGTAACACTCAGTACCGTAGCCCTGGGTGTATGCAGTGTGGTTTATGGAACACTTTCCGATTATATACCGGTGAAAAAACTGCTGCTTCTTGGGACTACGGTATTTGTGGCAGGTTCTGCATTCGGATTGCTGTTTCAAAATTATTTTTATATGGTAGTAGCTGCAAGGGTGCTGCAGACCGTAGGACAGGCGGCAATCAGTTCCTTATATCTGGTCATCACATCACGATATACAAAAGGGAAAGAAAAACTAAAATACTTTGCCTGGTTCACAGCCTGTTTTCAGATAGCCCAGGCATGCGGTGTACTGGCGGGAGGTGTTTTTGCAACCTATGTTAATTGGAAAGCACTGTTTTTAATTTCTCTGATGGCAGCTGTATTTATCCCAATTATATGGAAGTATGCTCCGGTAGAGAATGAAGGGAAAATAAAACATGTAGATGTATTCGGTATTGGATTGTTCAGCATATGCATTGTAGTGATTATGCTGATGTTGAGTGATTTCAGGCCAATCTATGCGGGGATTGAAATCCTTGTGCTGATTGTATTTTTAATTTATATCAGCAAGAAAGAAGATGCATTTGTCACACCGGGATTTTTCAGAGAAAACAAAAAATATACAAAGGCAGTAATAATGGTATTTGCACTGTACCTGGCACAATTTGTATTTGCTTTTATCTGTACCTTTATAGTAAGTACCTTGTATCCCCGGTCTCTGGATCTTATTTCTTATATCCTGCTGCCCGGATATATTGCGGCTGCAGTTGTGGGCATGAATGGGGATAAAATCACGGCACGGCTTGGCAGATATCAGACAATCAGCCTGGGGGCATTCATGATTTTCCTGGGTCTTCTGTGCGCTGCTTTCTTCATGAATAAAGGAAAAATAGTTCTAAGTGTGGCGGGTATACTATTTTTTGCAGGGTATAATACGATTTATTCTCCAATGCTGGATACCGTAACCAGTTCCCTGCCACCGGCTGAAGTAGGCAGAGGTATCGGCATCAATGATCTGACGATCAATATCAGTTCCTCCATTGGTGTTGCAGTATGCAGCCGTTTTATGATCGTTGATTATTTAAAAATACATGCGATTGCTCCTGTATCAGAAGGCGTGTATGTTTACAGTAATATTTTAATTATTTTGTCAGTGGCGGCTATCATCAGTTTGCTAAGTTTCCGTAAATCGATGAAGGCATTTTATCAATAAGCATTTTGCCGGACTGATCAGATACTCCCATATTCCTGCTGTAAAAAGAGCAAACTTTTTTTGTTATTGCATTCCAGGAGTATACGCGGTATTATTAAAGCATAACGCTGCATGAATCTGAAAATAACAAGGCAATGCATGACTTCCATAGATTCTACCAGAAAGACTTCACGCTAAAATCCCAAAAACGGTATCCAGCGGATAACGTAGTGTAAATCTGAGGTCTTGTGAATGGCAGCATAAGCAGATAAGCAGCATATTGGATACATACAATGACTTTAAAAGTTAAATAAGGGAACTGCAGGAGGAAGAATAATGGATTGCTCTAAATTTAAATGGAATATGGATACTGAAAGTACAGTAGATGAAAATGGAATACATATTTTCGCACCGGAAAAAACAAATTACTTTGTTAACCCAATCAATGGCAGCGTTGAAACACATGCCCCGTTTTTCTATCAGGAAGTAGAAGGAGACTTTGTACTGCGCTCAAAAGTGAGCCATGATTTTACCGATGTCTATGATGCCTGTATTCTTCTTGCATTAGAAAATGAGCGTTTATGGGCAAAAGCATGCTTTGAGTATACAGACATTGGTACCCATTCCGTTGTAACTGTTATGACAAATCAGACTTCTGATGATGCAAATGGTGTGAATATAGAGGGAACTCAGGTATGGCTGCAGCTGGCGCGTAAAGACAATGTCTTTGCAGTTCATTATTCATTGGATGGTGAGAATTATATGATGGCAAGAATCTGTTCCCTGCCCATGCAGAAAAAGATTCAGGTAGGCTTGGTTGCGCAATCGCCGGCCGGAAAAGGAGGCATGCGTCATTTTGCGGATGTTTCTTTAGAACTTCGTACTTTGAATGATATCCGGGGTGGGAAATAGAGGCAGAAAACAAGACTGTAAGATAACTTAGAAATCCTGATATAATAAAAAACCACAAGTACATGCGATGATGTGTATCTGTGGTTTTTATGTCGTAACTGACTCTGCGGTTAAAGTGTTTTTATTCTATAACTTCCTTCAACATTGCCCCGGTATAACTTTCTTTACATCTGGAGAAATTTGCAGGTGTTCCCTGGCAGACAACATTTCCGCCATTCGTTCCCCCTTCCGGGCCAAGGTCAATAATCCAGTCTGCATTTTTGATTACCTGCAGGTTGTGTTCAATTAAAATAACTGTATTTTTATTCTGTACGATTTTATCCAGCATAATAAGTAAGTTCTGAATATCACTGAAATGGAGTCCGGTAGTCGGTTCATCCAGCAGGTAGAGTGTTCTGCCGGAAGAGTTTACAGATAGTTCTGTGGCTAGTTTAATTCTCTGGGCTTCACCGCCGGATAATGTCTGTGAACTCTGTCCTAATTTTAAATATCCCAGTCCGATCTCCGTTAAGGTATTCAGCATCGTATGAAGTTTCTGATTTTCGGAAAAAAATTGAAGAGCCTCTTTGATACTCATATTCATTACTTCGGCTATATTTTTCCCGTTATAAGATACGGTCAGTGCCCCGTCATTAAACTTCCTGCCTTTGCACATAGGGCATTCAACTGCAGCGGAAGGCATAAATTGTGTATCCAGGGATTGAAAGCCATATCCATGGCAGACCGGGCATTGACCATCTTTACTATTAAAACTGAAATGGCTCTGCTTAAAACTTTTTTCTCTGGCTGTATCAGTCTGGGCAAATAGAAGCCTGATTTCATCCATAATGCCAGTATAAGTAGCCGGCGTGGAGCGGCTGGACCGTCCGATTGGTTTTTGTGTGATATGAATAATTTTTGTAAAATGATCGGCGCCCATGACGGAATCATAACCGCAGCAAGATACATTTTTACCGTCCAGATAGTTCTGAATACCCGGGAAAATACCCTGATCCACTAAAGTACTCTTACCGGAGCCACTAACTCCCGTAATACAGGTAATGGCCTGTACCGGAAATGAAATGCTGATATTTTTCAGGTTATTGCCTTTAACACCTGTCAGTTGAACCCAGGAATCTTTATCATGTAAAAGAGTTCTACCGGGAATGCTTACCCGTTGCCTGCCGGAAAGGTAAGCGCCTGTTTGGGACGCGCTATTTTGCATCAGTTCCCCGGGGGTGCCCTGTGCAGTTATATAACCTCCGGCTTCCCCTGCATAAGGACCAATATCAATAATTTTATCTGCGGCAAGCATTACCTGAACACCATGTTCGACTACAATCATGGTATTTCCCATATCCCGCAGTTTCTTTATCAGATCCAAAAGTTTATGGGTATCTTTTGAATGAAGACCTGTTGTGGGCTCATCTAAAATATATAGTATATTAGATATTCCGCTGCTTAGCTGTGTTACTAATAGCAGACGCTGCAATTCTCCCCCGGATAGAGTTGGGGCAGAGCGGTCCAAAGTCAGGTAGGAGAGTCCTGCATCCATGTAATTGCTTAAACGCTTGAACATCGATTTTAGGATGGGAAGTGCTAAATTGATCTTTGTGGGTTCCAGACTGGCAGGCAGTGAAGTGATCCAGTTTTGCAGCTGTTCCATAGACATTTGTACCACATCCGGAAATCTGGTATCTGCTATGGTCACCATTCGGCTTTCCGCAGCCAGGCGTTCCCCATTGCAGGAATCACAGGTTCTTGCTGTCATGTATGTTTCTTCAATCTGTTTTGCCGTATCTCCGGAACTGGATTTAAAAAGTCTGTGAATGATATGGTATGCACCTTCCACTTTTCGCGTAATGGTGCCATTTCGCCCATTACGGTTTTCATACATAAATGAAACCTCTTTCTCACCTGCGCCAAACAATGCTTTTTCTCTAAAATCCTCAGGCAGTTGGCTCCAGGGCAGTTCCAGATCAATATTTTCGTCCATAGCAAGAGCGAGTACTTCTCCTTTCATCCAGTTGGCATTGGGGGATTTCAGGAATTTCCGCAGATTCCCCCAAAATGGGGAAGCACCGTCCAATAAGGATAATTCCGGGTTCGTGATGATTTTATGAATATCTGCTTCCATGATACGGCCAAGACCTTTACACACGGGACACATACTTTCGGGATTATTAAAACTGAAGCTGGATGGTGTCAGCTCAAACAGAACGTGGTCACAGTGATAGCACATTTGCGTTGTCTGAAAATGAATTTTATCTTCCGGCATTCCTGGATAAGTTAGTTTGACGGTTATGGCTCCACTGCCCAGTTTCAATGCTTTTTCTATAGAATCTTTTAATCTGCGGTAATAATGATCTGTATTTTTCCATTCTTTTTCTGTCAGAAATTCAGGTACAATTAATGTAGCCAGTGCAGAATCAGAATGAAATGGCCGTATTTCCTGAACGGTTCCCGGCATGCAGTTAAGCAGCAGGTGAATAATTTCAGATGCGGTAAGGGGCTCAATAGAATTTCCGCATTCCGGACAGTGACGGACACCGATATTTGCAAACAATGACCTCAGGAGATCATATATATCGGTCATGGTACCTACGGTTGACCTGGGATTTCTATTCGCATTGCGCTGGGATATTGCGATGGCAGGTGGCAGACCGGTAATCTGGTCAAACTGAGGCTTGCTCATCAACTTAAACTGAGAACGCTCAGACAGTGACATGCTTTCAAAAAAGCGCTGCTGGCTTTCTGCAAATATCGTATCGAATGCAAGGCTTGATTTACCGCTTCCGCTTACACCGGTCATGACTGTTATTTTGCCATAGGGAATCGTTACGTTAATATTTTTCAGATTATTTTGTCTTGCACCTTTTATGACAATACCATCGGTATGTCCGGCAAAATCCTCATCGTCGGTAGAAAAAATTGAATTATGGGCAGAAGGATGGGATTCTGCCTCCTGTTTCATCGTGTATTTTTTCAGGACTTCAATAGAAGAAGGAAGGATACGCACATCACCGGTCTTTTCAAAACCTCTGTCATCCAGCCATTTCGGCCAATGTGCCAGCCAGTCAGGCAGACGGCAGTCCTTTACTTGATCGGTTTGCGGATGATACAGGCTAAAGCCCAGAAAAGGGGTTTTGTCAAAGCAGTCTAGCTGAGATACGTGAATCCTTCCATGGGCTTCATCAATGGATAAGATCCGTGCAGTTGTTAAGGCAATGGGATTGGGACGAACCGGAGAGCGGGATGCGAATACCCCGGTTCTGGGCGCATTTTCATAAGGCGGCTGGCCTTCCAGGGTTCTGCGGAAGACCGGTTTATCGAATTTGTGGAACCACCAGCAGATTTTTATATGGGAATAGCCCTTTAAAAGCTTGGAATAGTATTGAAAATCTACGGGTATTTCCAGGAAATATTCGCCTTTTTCCTTATGAATGGTTCCTATCTGCAATAAATCATTGCAGGATACAGGGGCAAGAGTGTCCAGGTTTACGGGGAACTGTGGTATGGAAACATTTTTGACACAATCCTCGTTAGGAAAATAAGCCTTGATATCATATAGAGTCAGAATATCCTCCTCTAACTGGAGTTCATTAATAGTAAGTAAGCCTGAATCTTCATCTGCTTCATAAATCTGCACTGTTTTTTGAGAGAGGCAGGTAGGTATAATATTGGCTGGGGAATGAATGGATTTATAAATGATAATTGCGTGGCTGAACAGGGAAATGAATTTCAGCCCCTTGCGATATTCGCTTTCTAAGGAAATCAGCTGATTTCCATTTTCTTTATAAATAGTTCCGATTGGGGTTATAACATAATCTTTGTGATTTTTAATCATTTCGTCTCTCTCCTCCGGTTTTTCAATGTCATCGTATGGAACGTTTCTACTTTATACCCTGACATTATGTGAGAGTCAATAGCAATTGAAAAACACCATGCTGCGTGAGCCATTTCAGTGATTTTGCCCAGCGTAATTCCGGTTTCCAATTGCTGCTATTATAAATAAACCTGCTATAAACAGAGACAGTATGATAATTGATCTTATCCCCTGAAACCACGACTCCCCCTGCACCATAGCATTCACATTGTCGATAAACCAACGAATTGGGCTGATCATACTGATTCTCTGCAGCATCGGGGGCATTCTTTCTAATGCAGTAAATGTTCCGCCGATCAGAGAGAGCATGATAGCAATGCAGGCGGAGAACAGATTAACCTGCATTTCCTCATGAAATAAAGAGGCCATACATGTGCTAAAAGCAGCAGCAAAAAGAGTCACCCAGATACCCATAAACAGGAAATTTCCATAGCTGATCCCTGTATTCAGACGGAACAGTTCAATCACTGACACGGCGATAAAATACTGAAAATAAGTAATCACAGAGTTAAAAAGTACATTGCCGGCTACATAGGAAGTGGCGGTGCATGGTGAAAGTTGGATACGGCGCAGAGTTCCGCTTCTTTTATCTTTTGTGATAAAAGAAGCGTTAATTGCTGCTGATATCATCAGAAAAAGGACAACAAATGCACTGATACGCTGCGCCATGCCCAGGGAAGATCCAAATAGCGGTTTGATATCTATCGGTGTGGGACTTTCAAAATATTTTTCAACAATAACAGAAAGTATATCTGTGGTTTGCTGGTCTTTTATGGAACTGATATGAAAGGTTTCATTGGAAAATTCAATGATCGCTGAATAGCGTCCGGTTATGATATCTGTTTTCATGGTAAGGGGAGAAGCATTTTCTACTTCTATTCCGGATGTTAACTTTAATGTATCAATGATCTGTTCTGATTTTACAGTTGGAACCGGGTTTAATACGCCAATTGTAAAAGAAGGCCTGCTTGCTATATTGGCTGCGATACCAAGAACGACCACTAGTATTGGAAGCACCAGCATGATGGTAAAATGTGTTTTGTTTGCAAGTTTGCGTTTGAAATTGCTTTGTAAGATATTAAGTATAGTCATCAGATAAAGGCCTCCTTTTTGAAAAAACGGATTGTCAACAGCATCATAGCGATGCCAACTGCTGACAGTACAGCTGAAATTACGTATATTATTAGTGTTCTGTTATCATACAGGCAGGAGATGATGCCACGATTAATCCATGTCAGAGGCGAGAGATTTATAAGCGCTGAGAGCACAGGATGGAATGAACTGACCGGGAAAAATACGCCGCCAAGGAATCCGGATATAACAATGGGGATATTTAAAAAATTACGCAGAGTATCCAAATTCTTACATGCCAGCCCTAAAAATAAACCAACTCCTGTAACGGCAACAGTTTCGCAAATCAGAAGAATAATAACTGTGAAAATATTGCCATAAAAATCAAGCCGGAATAAAAGTTTTCCAATAAGTAAGGCAATAATATTGCAGATTGACAGTACCGCTGCACAGGAACAGAATTTTGACAGAACAATCTGTTTTGGAGTGATTGGTGCGGCAATATACCGATAAGAAGTATGAAGCAGTTTTTCATCCTGAGAAGCATAGGAAACCGTACTTATTCCCATTAAAGCACAAAATGGTATGACCGTAACGGTGTAGTAATTGTAAGACGTAAATCCATCGCCATACGATGTTGAAGTCAGGTATCCCAGCAACATAATAATGACCGTTGGGAAAACAATGTTATAAAAAAGAATGAAAAAATCTTTCGTCCGGCGTTTTAAGCCGAAGTAGAATAGTATGTTAAATTGTCTCATTTTTACCCCTCCATATCTCTTAAATCCGTACCGGTCAGATGCAGAAAAATATCTTCCAGAGTTGAAAGTCCCAGATTGGCATATTTATTTTTGTATGTCTGTTTTTCCATATCTTCTAGCACAACACCATTATCAATTAACACAATTCGATTACAAAGAGCTTCAATTTCCTCCATGTAGTGGGAAGTATAGATTACAGTTGTCCCTCTGGCATGAAGTGTTTTAACAGCTTCCAGAATGTTATTGCGGGATTGTGGGTCAATGCCGACAGTAGGTTCATCCATGATCAGGAGTTCCGGGGTATGGGCGATAGCACAGGCAATATTTAACCGGCGCTTCATACCGCCGGAAAATTTTGCCGGAATATCTTTACGCCGATCCCATAATCCCACAAATTCCAGCGAATATTTTACCCGGTCTTTCAATTCGGAGCCTTTGAAACCATAGAGAGAGCAGAAGAGCCGGACATTTTCATATGCAGATAAATCTTCATAGATTGCCAGATCCTGAGGTACTACCCCCAGAGATCTTTTGAAACGGTTACTTTCTCTGGCGATGTCTTTGCCATGAAAAAGGATAGAGCCACTATCAGGTGACACCAGTGTTGTAATCATATTGACAGAGGTGCTTTTACCAGCTCCGTTGGGACCAATGAAGCCCAGAATATCACCAGTATGCACGATAAAATTTTCATTGTTTACCACTTTCTTTTCTCCATAACTTTTGCAGAGATTGTTAACCTCTAATACGGTCTGTTTCATTTGATATCCTCCTATAGTCATTGTGATTTATTCAAACTTTATTATCCAATATTGGATATATGATTTTGTTATAAAGCACGCTGGCATAACGTGCTTTATAACATATTACTTTCGCTTTAACTGCTCAATCAGCTTATCAACATTTTCAATCGCCTTAGACGGGTTGTTTACAATTTCGTCACGCAGTTTTTGGATATCTACGAGTTTGGCTGATGCCGTAACCGTATCTTCATTGTCAACGGCAGAGAAGTCAATTGACTGTATAATACGTCGGGTTTCTTTGCCCAGAGATATATACTGGTCTATATTGTACAAAATTTCTTCATGCCAGAGAATTTGATATTTCAGACTGTCAATTGTCATATCAAATGCGATTCTTTCCGCTCCGGGAGTTTTGTCCTTTACGACTTTTGTCTGCCGCCATTTTTCCCAGTATTCTTTTTGGCTGGTGAGGTCAGAAAGATGCTTCTTCAAGGCAGCAATGATTGCATCTTTCGGTAACTCGTCAAGAATATTATTAATAAAAAATTTATCAGAACCAATGGGGGTGATGGGGGTCAGCAATTCCATCTGTAAATTTTCCCTCAGTTCCTGCTTTCCCTTTTCGGTAATAACATAGATTTTACGGATTCGGGCACCCGTCTTTTCTTCGCGCAAAACCTCTACAGAACCGTCTTTCTCCAGTTTCGTAAGAGCATAGTAGATGGAACCGGATTGTATCTTAGCCCAGTTATCAATCCCGGCGACCTGTAAAAATTTCTGGATTTCGTATCCATGGGTTGGTTTCACATTTAAATAGTATAAAATCAGTGAACGTATCATATTTGATCACCTCCTATCCAATCTTGGATAAATCATATCACCAACATTGGATATTGTCAACCGATTTCTTTAAAGACATCGGCTGACCTTGGATTTGAAATATCAAAAAATCTGGTATATCTATGAACTTTGCAGAATATTTATTTGAGAAGGCATATTGCCAGATAACTGAGAAAAGAGGGTTACCATATGTGTACAGCAATGACAATGCAAACTGCTGAAGGTGAAACTTTTTTTGGCAGAACAATGGATTTTTCTTTTACATTAGATCCGGAGCTTTTCCTAGTGCCCCGAAATTATGTTTGGAGCAACACTAAAAAATCTGAGCTAAAATATATAATCAATATAGTTTTATAGGAATCGGTCAGGATATTTCCGATTTGATATTTGTAGATGGAGTGAATGAGATGGGTTTTGCCGCAGCAGCGCTATATTTTCCGGGGTATGCCCATTTCGAGACAGCTGTATTGCCGGAGGTAAAGAAAATCTCCATTGCAGCTATTGAACTGGTGAACTTTTTGTTGGGAATGTGTGCATCCGTATCACAGGCGGAATCGATCATGCATAGAATCAGAATAATTGGAGTAGAAGATTCCTTAACGAATTCCATAGCGCCATTACACTGGATGATTACAGATAAAAGTGGAAAATCTATGGTTATTGAATGTACAAAGAGCGGAATCCATTTATTCGATAATCCAATCGGTGTGCTATCCAACAGTCCTGATTTTGAATGGCATATGACTAATTTGCGAAATTATATGAATGTATCTCCGCATCAATCAGAAAAAGAACAGTGGGGAGAAGTAGTATTATCACCGTTTGGGCAGGGCAGTGGAGCTATCGGATTACCTGGAGATTATTCACCGCCTTCAAGATTTGTACGAACATCATTCCAAAAGAGCAACACACCTATTCCGTCCAGTGGAAGTGAAGCAGTAATTACGGCTTTTCATATCATGGAGGGGGTTTCCATACCGAAAGGAGTAGTTGCTACACATCGCGGAACCGATGACTTTACTCAGTACACAGCATTTATGAATGTCAATACAGGAGAATATTTTTATAAAACCTATTACAATAGTCAGATTATGACTGCTAGGCTATATCGTGATGAATTTAATTGCAAGGAACCGATATCTTTAGGAAAGTTGATGAAAACGGTTTCCTATAACAGTACTTCCTGATTTGAGTGAGTATTGGGTATAAATTCATAAATAGTTTACATAATATAATTATGTAAACTATTTGAGGCTGACAGTGTGATATTGTGAAATTGATATATAATTTAAATGATACTAGTAAAGAATAATAAAATATAAATATGTAGAACGTAGAATTAATGACATAATGGAATTGAATTTTCATTACAACAGACAGGAATATACAGATTCGCGCTTATAAAATAATGCAAAGTATTTATATATAAACTTAAAAAAACTATGATATAGACTGAATATGAAATAAAACGTAATTATATAACAATTAAAACGTAGTTATATAACAATCAAAACGTAATTATATAACAATTATATAATATTAAACTAACTAGAATTACTTATAGCTGCGTGAAAATAATATATAGTGGCCGTGTAACGATTCAACGTAAGAGCATTAGATTAAACGAGATAGAAGAATGAAAAAGTTTTTGTCATAGGGTACTAAAATCTTGACTAATTATTTAAGTTATGGGTTAAGTAAGATCTATGGTGAACATACCGCAGAGTGATATGTAACCAAGAGGTAGGTAAGCCCTCATTAGTTACGCGGACAAATACGCAATATGTTTTTCCGCAACGGAAAGCAGTGTAGTGGTAAATCCTGTGGTGCGACTTTCATTCTCCACAATGGAGCGCCACGTTTAGGGTTTAGCGGAAAAACTGTTATTTGTCCGGAACGAAGTGTTTAACTATCGATTTTTATTAATTATAATACAATAATTTAAAAAAGTCTAGTGTGACAGTAAGAAAAGAAAATGAGGAGGTATTTTTATGGTAGTAAAGGGAAATTGTGTTTTAGGCGGTATAAAGGTTAGTGAATTTGAGGGAAAGCAGTATTATAAGGCACAGCTTCTGGATAATGGGGACGTGCTTATGGCAAAATTGGATGCGAAATTAAAGGATGAACTTGTTAAGCTTCCATGTTATTCTGTGATTCACTGTGAATTACATGTCTATGATTACAATAACAAGGCAACTGCACAGCTTGTTTCGGCTGTTCCTGCAAAGTAGTAATATATTATAGCAAAGTAGGCGACGGTACGAGCCTGCTAACCGCTTTATGCGGTTGTTTACCAACAAGCTATACCTTGTTTACTTATTTAGATAACAGTCTGCTCATGGTTGTGAAGACAGGCTTGCCAATGCAGGAATTCGTGTTTCGGTGATATGTTTTAAGGAGGGATGCAGTTGGAGGATAACGTTTTTTCAAGCCCAGCTTTAGACTTGAATTTTGATCAATATGATTTTTATAATATGACAAATGAGGACATGCATGACCTGCTTAAAGAGTTGAATTTAGAATTAGGAAGAACTTTATTGGAAACTACCGATAAAGTTCAGGAAACATTTGCAATTTCTGTCGATGATTTAGGACAGGATGTTGCGAACGGTCTTTCTGATGTAAATAAGAATTTAGAAACATTAACAATTCAGCTTTCTGAATCTTTTGATGGAGTTGACAAGCTTAATGAAAATCTTTCTAATATGTATTTTATTGGTCTTGCATTGCTTGTTGGTGTTGGTCTTGTTGCGGGATTACTATCTGGCATTTTTGCAACAAGGTTTATGAGGTGATGCTGATGAATGCAAATATTTTAAGCGATTTACTACAGGTGTTAAGTATTGGAATAATAACGGGAATTGGTATTGCTTTTGGGCTTTCTGTTGTTTCTTACGTTATTGCTTCAATAATTAAATTAATACATAAAACATAATAAAGGAGGTGAATATATGTTGGCTGCTGCTAATATAACAGATACAATTGCTGCATCTGTAAACACGTGGGTTTCTGGTTTAACGACTAGTATGTCCAGTTCTGTTACAACTAATACACCACTTATTCTAGGTGTGGTTGGCGGTATTATTGTCCTTGGCTTTATTGTCAAGTTCGTAAAGCGATTTGCGAAATAGTTTTTAGGAGAAGAGGGGACTTGTTCCTCTCTTCTTTTTATAAAGGAGGAACAATGAGAAAAATAGGAATAAAATTTTGTGTTATGTTTCTTACAGGAATTATTTGTTTTGCATCTGTTTTTGGTGTTTATAAGCGTACAGTGAATGCGACTGTGGTTGTGGCTTACGGTGCGTTGGAAATTTTACAAGGACTTTTATTATCTTTTGGTGTAACTTATATTTTTTCTGCTTGAGGATGGTTATTGGCTTTATTATCTCGGTGCTGAAAAAACAGAATCGGAACGTTCTTTTATCCCAAAAAATCTTGTTTCATCGTTTCGTGTAAAAAGTTAGGGCATAGCCCATAAACTTTAAAATATTTAAATTAAGTATGAAACATGCCTGTGGTGAAGTGGTGTAAAGTTCTAGGACACGTTGCTTAAATCTTAGTAACAAAATTTGAATTCCTTAAACATTGCGTTTTTGAGGTTTCCACTATAAATGGAGCGTTTGCTACATGGGTACTTAATGTAAATATTTAATAAATGTCTGGCTGTGTGACGTATCCTTAATTACAGGTTATCCCCAGTCGGACAGTAAGGATAGTTAAGCGGACAAATACCGATTTTTCCGCGTAACTATCTATCTAATCAACCGAATTTGATTTTAAAGCGCATCATTTAATCTAAAATATTACGAAACATGTAAGCGATGCGGTTACCATAGTTAATACGAGAAATACGGACTCCGCCTGAGGGATAAATTTCGCCGTAATGTCCGGATTCATTTATGATAAATCCGCTTC
This sequence comes from Robinsoniella sp. RHS, assembly GCF_001029355.1. Lineage (NCBI taxonomy): Bacteria > Bacillati > Bacillota > Clostridia > Lachnospirales > Lachnospiraceae > Robinsoniella > Robinsoniella sp. RHS. The sequence goes on along the minus strand of NZ_JNGB01000020.1, from coordinate 147,225 downwards.
CAATATAGATTCCTACATGGCCGACCGGCCCCCAGCAGGGATCATTGTCTTTATATAATATGATATCCCCTGGCTGCAGCTGATTTTTGGGTATTTGGACTCCATAATTCAAAAGCGAATCGGTATGGGGATAAATGCCGGTTCTTCCTCCAGGTGCAGATACACTATACACACCGCCTCCCAATTCATAAGCATATTTGACAAATTTCGAACAATCGGTGCCATAGATTAACGATGTTCCGCCCAGGACAAAGGGGGTCCCCAGGTAATTCATCGCAAATTTACATATTTGATTTCGCCGGTTGTCATCCGAAAAACGACTTGTTTTCACACCTTCCAGACTAACCTGGGTGGCAAGCACATAACCAACTTTCTTTTGTCCGTTCGTTCCCGCCATGTGATGCATATAAACCGGAATCCACTGTGTTGTTTTGCTGCTGTTTAACCTGGATGCCGCAACTAAAACAGCAGAATTTCGCTCGAAAGTCCCGAGTACTGTTCCCGAAGCAGCAGGTTTTGCATGAACAACAACATTGGCAGCATTGGCAACTGCAAGTATCGTATTATTTTTGGCTTTTTTCAATAGCCCCGCAACTTTTTTATTTGCCTGAACCGTTAAAATGCAACTGTATTTTCCGATAAATTTATTTTTTGTATTATAAACTTTAACGGTAATGAGTGTTCTTCCAGCCTGTTGAAGTTTCATATATGGCAGTCTGTAGGGAAGACGTGTTTTTCTATAGTTTACGCTTGCCACTTTTTTCTTAGAGCTGGAGGCTATGACACGATAACGCTTCGATACATTACTAAGTCCCAGTGTCCTGGAATTTGCGGAACTATAAAAAATAGGAATTTCATTGCTGGTTCCAAACTTTACCTGGAAAGTACGGTGTGAAAACATGGAAATTTTGTTACGGGCTGCTTCTGTATGTATGCTTTGCGTTAAAAATAAGAATAGAATTGCGAAAAGAAAAATAAATATTAGGTGTGACCTATGTATTTTCATAACAACAACTCTCCCTCCCTATTCTGAAAGCAGTTAATAACTGTTCAGAAAATACCGCTTCGAAACCGATTAAAATACTCAGCCATAGTCTCCGGTGTTTCTGTTGTTCCGTGTAAAAGCCATTCGCACAGAATTTGGCGAAATCCGCCGCATACATAGATATAACAGTAATATTCAAACCTTTTCTCCTCAATGACCTCACAAGGGAAAAAATTACTTGCCAACGGCGTGATTTTATCAAATGCTTTTTCAAAATAATCAAATAAATTCTTCTTATTTAGAAAAATCAGCATCTTCGCATATGGTTTCCAAAACTGAAATACAGTAAGCGCATATTCATAATAATTACAGACCTGTTTTTTCTCCAGTTCACCTATAAATTTCTTGCAGATATCATGCAAATAGCATTCGATAATCTCATCCTTTCCAGAGAAATTTCTATAAAAAGTTTTGCGAACCAACTGCGAACGTTCTGCAATATCTGTTACGGTAATCTCTTCATATGGCTTTTCTTTCAATAATTGCATTAAAGCGTTTGTAATCATTTGACGTGAACGAATCGAAATCGGGTTATTACTTTTCTCCATCTTATACCTGGTTTACATTGCAGCTAAAGCTGCAATCCTTTCTGCATTTTCTTCTGTTTTCCTATATTTTTTTGCTATATTTTTCATGATCATAGTTTAGCGGATAGAATGACACAAATCATATGCCATTGTGTAACCTGGGGCAAAACTATTGACACAAATGTGTAATTTGATTATACTCGACTTCAACAAATGACACAAGTGTAACATTTTAATAAAAACAGAAATATAGAAACAGAAATATAGAAACAGAAATTAGGAGGAAAATTTATGACCACAATTTATTATTTTACAGGCACCGGAAACAGCCAGATGATCGCAGAAGAACTGGCTGCTATATTACCTGATTGTAAAACAGAAAACATAACTCCGGAACTGGCAAAAGGAACTACTATGAGCGGATGTGCAGGTATTGTATTTCCCGTATATTTTTTAGGTCTGCCCCATATTGTTCGTGAATTTCTGACAAATGTGGAAATACAAAAAGGAACCTATTGCTTTGCAGTGGCAAATATGGGAAACATGACTGGGAATGCTCTTCCATTTGCCCGTAAGATATTGAAAGCTCAGGGTGTCTGCCTTCAGGCGGAATACGCAATTAAAATGCCGGAGAACTATACGCCGATGTTTAAACCTCAGACAAATTCTGAACAGGAAAAGCTATTTCATGCAGCAAAGCAAAAAATCGAAGTAATCGCTGCTGATGTACGAAACCGGCGAAAATTAAAACCGAAATTTTACCACCCGCTGTTCAATCTTTACCACAATTTCATGCATAAAGAACTTGCGAAAAAAGATAAAAACTTTACCGTCCAATCTTCATGTAACGGATGCGGAAAATGTAAAAGAATCTGTCCGGTATCCAATATTTCAATAGAAAACGGGATACCGGAATGGCATCACAACTGCGAATATTGTTTTGCCTGCCTGCACTATTGTCCGCAAAAAGCCATCAATTGCGGCAAAAAGACAATTAATAGGGGACGTTATCAAAATCCATATATCAGGCGCTGATTAAATTTGTGAGTCCACTTCAATGGCATACGGTTATGGTGTAATCCGCCTCAAAAGTTTCTCCGGCATTTAACTTTTGAATCCCGGCTTTGTCCTGGATTTTTCCTTTGAATCCGGCATCGTCTGTACGGCCATACCATGGCTCCAGGCATACAAAGGGGGCACCTGGTTTCGTCCAGATTCCTACATAGGGGAAGCCCTCACAATTGATTTCAATATAAGGGGTTTTATCGGGTAATGCAAGTCCAGCTTTTTGCAGCTGTGCATTTTCAAAAATCCATACGCCATCCTTAAACAGATCTTTTTTCAGTGGACAGAATCCACCCTGTGCCGCAAACGTTTCCGGTGTTTCTGTGAGTGCCAGTCCTTTTTCGTTAATGCGCAGGCATGTGTAATTCTCTTTATCAGTATATAAATTTAAATAATAATCCTCTTGCTTCTCTTCTGCTTTAACAGGGGCAAGAAATGCCGGATGGGCTCCGATCCCAAAATACATTGCTTCCTCCTGCTCATTTACTACTTTCCAGCAGACTTTGATTACATTTTCTGATAAAATATGTGTTATATAAAGGGAAAACTTAAATGGATATTTTTTAAAGCTGTCTTCTGTCCAGGTGAGTTTGTGGCAAATGAGGGTGGACTGCTGTTCTTCTAATGTAAATACACTGTCTCTTGCGAATCCATGCTGTCCCATCCGGTAACTTTTATTATTATATTGATACTGTTCATCCTGGAGTGCACCAACAAAAGGAAATAGTACTGGGGCGTGGCGGTTCCAATAAGCGGGGTCTGCATTCCATAAAACCTCTCTGCCGGCATTTTTATCATAAACCCGTGCAAGTTCAGCACCAAAATCATTCACTTCTATTCGTAACGCTTCGTTTTCTAATACTCTTGTTTCGCTCATAACCTGTCTCCTTTTCAATATAGAAATTTATGTACAGTACAAATTACACTATTTGCAAAACCTATTTGTGAATGCACATCATTAATATTATTCTACTACAACCCGGACGGATTTTCTATTAGTTTTAACTGCTTCTGCCATAATATAGAAAAAATGCAAAATTACTGGCGCAAAAACCGGAAACAGCTTTTGCGGGGCAGTCATTTTGCACATTTAGCATTTGTATAAATAGAGCCTGTTTTCAAACACCCTCTATTTAGATAATTTCAACATCAATTAGTTTATGATTTAATACATCGATCAGTCCTTTATCAGTAAGGCCTAATTCCGGTACGGTGGGCAGAGAAATAAAACTCAATGACATAAAGGGAGCAGGCATATTGCATCCCAGTTTCTTTGCCGCATCGTTCATTACGTCCAGTTCTTCCATGATTTCATCCGCGTTCTTTTCACTCATCAATCCACCGATCGGCAGACACATCCGGTGTGTTACCGTCCCATTGCATGCTACGGTAAGACCGCCGTTCATCTCCGCTACTCCGTTCACTGCCGCCGCCATATCTTTATCATTGGTACCAACAACAACGATATTGTGGTGGTCGTGTGACATTGAATATGCCAGAGCGCCCTTTTTCAATTCAAATCCATGTACAAATCCCATACCGATATCACCTGATTTTCCGTAACGCTCGACTACGGCTAATTTTAGAATATCGCGGTCTGTATTCGGAATAATTTCACCATCCCTGATTGGCAAAATGTCTATCATTTCTTTATTGATAATCTGGCTGGGAATTAAATCAATCACACGTACATTTGCCTGTGTACCACCGGATTTTGCCTTAAATAAAAAAGATTCTTCGGTAACCGGTTTTTTCAGAATCACGGTGTTTTTAATCCACTCGGGGTATTCTGTTACCTTACATTCCTTTAGGAGTGCATTGTCTTTTGCAACAATTTCTCCTTCAAAAATAACAACCGAAGGTTTAATATTCGTAATATCACTGACAATTTGTATATCAGCGAGCCTTCCGGGAGTGATACTTCCTACCTCATCTTCGATCCGGAAATGTTTTGCTGCGTAGATGGTGGCCATTTTAATTGCTTCAATAGGAGGGATACCAAGTGCTATTGCACGGTTGACATTGTAATTAATATGTCCTTCCTGCTGGATTTCCCTGGCATGTTTATCATCGGTACAGAACATGAGGTTTTCCAGTGGAATATGCTCTTCTACAACTCCCTTTATCAGTTCTTCTACGTTTCGTTCACTGCTGCCTTCACGAATCAGAACTTTCATGCCCACACGGAGTCTGGCCAGCATTTCTTCTGCATTCACGCATTCATGGTCATCGGAAATACCGGAACTGGCATATACGTTAAGTTCCTGGCCTAATCTACCGATGGCATGACCATTCACAATTTTTCTCTGTGCAAGAGTGTCAGCAACTTTATGGATGTATTCTTCTTTGACAAATAAGATTTTGGACGGATCCAGTTCACCCAGACTGATGCTCTCTTCCCACTCCATGATCTTCTTTACTTCTTTTTCCCCAAGGATGGCGCCGGTTGTTTCTAAGCCCGGAGCGGTAGGAACTCTGGAAGATACTTCGATAAGCATACGGTAAGGCAGGCGGTCCATGGATACTAACATCTCTCTTAGGCCCTCTTCGCCTGCTACATTGGCAATTTCCATAAGGTCAGCACATAAGGTGGTGGTGCCCTGCGGAACTACTACAGAAGCTAATGCTTCGGGAGACAGCATCGTTGACTCAAAGTGCATATGAGTATCAATAAATCCCGGTATTGCATATTTACCGCTGCAATCGAGACATTCCTCTGCTTCAAGATCAGCATTTGGTTCAATAGAAATAATACGTTTATTTTTGATGTATATATCTGTCCGGTAAATTTCATTGGTATATACATTAACAAGACAGACATCTTTCAGCTTTAAATCACAGGGATATTTTCCAAGCCCTGTTTCAATGGTATTTTTTATTTCTTCAAATGTACGCATAGCGTTCCTCCTGATTTATAAAATAATGTCCAGTACGAGATAAATAATGAACAGGACAGTCAGTACTTTTACAGTGCCAGTCAATTCTTTAGACTTTCCGGCTGCTATTTTACCTACGGTGTAGCCAATCATACCAAACAAAATACCATAGGCGATATTATAGGAAAATGGCATAAATGCAACGGTTAAAAATACGGGAAGTGCAATGGAAATATCTTTCAGATCAATATTGCGGAGGGGTTCTATCATAAAAATACCTACCATAACAAGGGCAGGTGCCGTTGCGATGGATGGAACCATTAAAAATACCGGAGAGAAAAACAGCGCCAGTAGAAACAGCACTCCTGTAACACAGGCAGTCATTCCGGTACGTCCGCCTTCGGCAATACCTGTAGTACTTTCCGCACCATAGATCGTAACGGTATTAGTACCAAGCAAAGCACCGATAGCGGCACCTCCTGCAGATACGAATAAAGCCTTTCCGGCACATGGCAGGTTACCGTCTTTGTCCAACAGCCCGGCTTTTGATGCAACACCCAGCAATACGCCGATGCTGTCAAATAAATCTACAAACAGAAAACTGATAATTGCAAATATAACGCCTAAGACGACCACTGGTGCGCCGGTAAACATTCCCTTTATGGATAACTGGCCTAAAGTTGGAGCCAGAGCTTTAACCGGATTATCAAATGCAACAAGGGTTTCCGGAAGCTGCGTGTAAGAAGTTCCGGTCAGTGGATTTGTAATGAATATGCCAATAACGGTTATAGCAAGGATGCCGATGAGTATGCCGCCCTTAACCTGTTTGATTACAAGAACAGCCATGACAAAAATTCCGGCTAAAGCAAGGAGGGCACCGGGATTTGATAAATCTCCTAATGTTAAAAGCGTATCTTTGGATGCTGTGATAATGCCTGCCTGATGCAGCCCGGTAAATGCGATAAAAAATCCGATACCTGCCCCGACTGATAATTTTATGCATTCCGGCATGGCATCTACAATTTTTTGCTGTACTTTCAGGATGCTTAAAAGCATAAATGTGACACCTGATATAAATACACAGGCTAATGCATTCTGCCAGGTCAGACCCAGAGTATTAACCACGTAATAGGCAAAATATGCATTAAGACCCATTGCAGGCGCCAGTGCAAAGGGAAGATTTGCCCAGAATCCAATCCAGATACAGGCAATTGCAGAAGCTAAAGCAGTCGCCCAGAACACTGCTTTTGTGTCCATTCCGGCAGCAGATAATATAGCCGGATTTACGGCTACTATGTACACACAAGTCAAAAAAGTTGTCAATCCTGCAACCATCTCGGTCCTGGCATTGGTACCCCGTTCCGATAAATGAAAAATCTTCTCCAGCATAGGGGTTTGTTTTTGTTTACTCTCCATCATTTCTCTTTTCTCCTTCATTGATAATATGGGTAATATGGTATTACCTTTACTTTTTCTATAAGAAAAGGCTATTCGAGAATAACCTTAGTCTTTGTAAACATCTTTTACCCTAATCATATTAAACCGTATGTAATCTGTATTATAAAATTCTGTATCTAAAATAACCGGACGGTTATTCTGGTCGTAATTAATACCATGAAAGCACAACACACTGCTGCATTCCATTTTTTCACTGCAGCTGCTGTAATGTTTCATTTTTGCCAAATCCATGGTTTCGATCTCAATTTTATCCCGCTTTATAATGCATCCTGCTTTATGTTTCAAGATATGAAAAATAGATAGTTCATTCAGTTCCGCTGAATCAGGGTCCTGATTAAAATATTCGCAGGGAACTCTGTCAATACTGACAATTGCCGGATGCTGATCCGCAAAATAAAGTTTTTCCAGAAGATAGTATGGAGTTCCTAACGGAATTTCCAGTTTCCTGCTTACTTCTCCATCGCTGAGCAGCTTTTCAAACCGCTGTATTTCGAATTTTGCTTCATAACCCGAATCCCGTATCAACTGGCGGAATTCCCCACCGGGCAATAAGCTGGTCTTAATTTGAAGCGCATCCGGATTTACGAATGTTCCCTTCCCATGTATCCGCAGGATCAGCCCCTCTTTTTCCAGATCATCCAGTGCCCGCCTGATCGTCACGCGGCTGACCGAAAAATTTTTCGCCATTTCATTCTCAGGCGGAAGCTTTGTTCCAAGTTTCGCGTCCATTCCACGGATGTATTTTATTAAATATGCCTTCACAGAATTGCTTAAATTAACCTTTTCCATCGGCAGAATTTCCATTTCACCCACATCCTTCCCGTTAAAGGTATTACCTTATTACTTTTATCATATCTGACAGTAAACGTCAAGATATTTTCTAACACTCTTGATAACATGCTCTATGACACTTTATGTGTTTCAAATCGTGTCATCCCATATATTGACATTTTTCGCGGTATCTATTAAACTACGAGTATATTAACAACTAATGTTAATATATTTGACTCATAGCCCGGATCCCACGTCCGGGCTATACCCGTGTTTAGCTGGGAACGGGTTCGCAAAACTGAAATCTCAGGTTGTCTTTCTAAGATTCTTTGTATATAATGATCTAAAAGTAAATCCAAACCCAAACTCAAACCCAAACGATAAACAGGAGAAGACATCATGCGCTACTATTTTGCCCCGATGGAAGGCATTACCGGATATATTTACCGGAATGCCCATCATAAATTTTACCCAGGTGTAGATAAATATTTTACGCCATTTCTTGTCCCGAACCAGAACCGGCGATTCTCATACCGGGAAATGCAGGATATCATGCCGGAACATAATAATCAAATTCATCTGGTTCCTCAGATTCTGACGAATCAGGCAGATGCATTCATCTGGACGGCATTGGAATTAAAACAATTGGGATATGACGAAGTAAATCTGAATCTTGGCTGCCCCTCCGGCACGGTGGTTTCTAAAAGGAAAGGATCCGGTTTTCTTGCCTTCCGTGATGAATTGGATCAGTTTCTGGATAAAGTATGCTCGGAATTGGAAATGAAGATTTCAATAAAGACCAGAATTGGAAAAGACAGCCCGAAAGAATTTTATGAACTAATAGAGATTTTTAATAAATATCATTTGGAAGAACTGATCATTCACCCCAGAATTCAAAAAGATTATTACAAAAATACACCTAATCTTGAAGTATTTGGCGATGCTCTGGCAATATCCGGTAATCCGGTCTGCTATAATGGAGATCTATTTACAGTTCAGGATTACGAAAACTTTGTGGAACAATTCCCCGATATACATACGATTATGCTTGGCAGGGGGCTGCTGATGAATCCTGGATTGTTAAATGGTATTGAAACTCATACGGTGCTTGGCAAAGTCAGTTTCCGGCAATTTCATGATACAATATACCATGGTTATCTGGAGACAATTTCTGGAGGAAAGAATGTTCTATTTAAAATGAAAGAGCTTTGGTTTTATATGGGACGTATGTTTACGAATCCCGATAAATATCTAAAAAAAATTAAAAAGTCAGAAAAGCTGACCGATTATGAAATTGCTGTTTCAAATTTATTTCGGGAACAGGATCTGATTGAACATATAACTTCTATTTCATTATAGGTTGTCTGTACTCAGCAGAGAGGCTGGTATTGGCAGGCTACGCGGAAAAATATTTTGTTTAACCGCTTAACCTGGTATTTTTCTCAGCTATGTGTTATAATTTTAGCACTTTAGTAATAAAAAATGAAATCATTTGGAGGGTTCAATGGCTAATCTTACATACAGAGATCAGGAAAAAATTATGAATACGGAAAAGCTGCGCGAAATGCTTCTGGAGCTGCCGCCATATGTAAAAGATTTCTTTCGGGCAAAGGAGCCGACAACCAGTGATAAGACAAGAATTTCTTATGCATATGATTTACGTGTATTTTTCCGCTTCTTACAGTCTACCAATCCCGTTCTGGCGGGGAAAAATTTAAAAGATATCAAACTGGATGATCTCTCACTGCTTCAACCGGTGGATTTTGAAGAATACCAGGAATATCTGAAAGCGTATACTACCAATGAAAGCGGCTCATACGAGACGAATTCCAGAACAGGAATTTCAAGAAAGATGTCAAGTATCCGGAGCTTCTTCGAATATTTGTGCAAAAGACAACTGGTTCCTGCCAATCCTGCCCGCATGGTGGATATGCCCAAACTCAGTGATAAAGCGATTATCCAGCTGGATCCGGATGAGGTGGCAAATCTGCTGGATCACATAGAGAACTGTGGAAATGAATTATCCGGTGTTCAGCTTTATCATTATAATAAGCATAAATACCGCGATCTGGCAATCATTACGCTTCTGCTGGGAACCGGAATACGTGTGTCTGAATGTGTGGGGCTTAATATTTCCGATGTGGATTTTAAAAACAACGGAATCCGCATTATACGAAAAGGCGGGAATGAGATGGTTGTTTATTTTGGGTCAGAAGTTGAAGATGGCCTGAGGGATTATCTGGAATTGTCCAGAAATTCCATTACGCCAATTGCGGGGCACGAAGATGCATTATTTCTTTCCAATCTTCGAAAACGCATTAGTGTAGATGCTGTGGAGAAATTAGTAAAGAAATACAGTTCTGCGGTTACGGTAAAAACAATTACCCCTCATAAACTCCGCTCTACTTATGGTACGGCATTATATCAGGAGACAGGAGATATTTATATCGTTGCTGATGTACTGGGGCATTCTGATGTAAATACAACGAAAAAGCATTATGCGAAACTGAAAGATGAAAGGCGAAGGGCTGCTTCAAAAGCGGTGAAGCTGCGGGAAAGATAGTGCGTTGCAGATTTGGCATTTATGTATCCAAATTCACAGTTTCGTTCTCTAATTCAATGGCTTTCATAACCCGGGCTGGTACTCCGCCTGCAATTGTTTTCCCAGGGACATCTTTTGTGACAACTGCTCCTGCCGCGATTACAGCTCCATCACCAATAGTAACGCCTGCAAGAACAACTGCATTGGATCCTATCCACACATTTTTACCGATGCGAATTGGTGCCGGGATTAAGTCTCCCCTATGTTCCGGATCCAGACTGTGATTCAAGGTTGCAAGGACCACATTATGACCAATCAGGGAGCCGTCCCCAATGGATATTCCTCCCTGATCCTGGAATTTACATCCGGAGTTCAAAAACACATTTTTTCCAAAGGTAAGGTTTTTGCCGCAATCTGTGTAAAAAGGCGGAAATAGGCAGAATGATTCGTCCACCGGCTTCCCGGTTAATTGTCCCATGAGCCCTCTGATTTCATCCGGGGCATGATAGCACCCGTTTAATTCTGCGGTCAGCTTTAATGCTTCTTGAGAAAGCATATGCATGTAAGCATGTATCTTCGTACCACCTGTAATGGTTTTTCCACTGTCCATAAATTCTAAAAATTCTTTTAATTCAATCATATTTCTCCTCCAATTAACTTGATTATTAATAATTTTATTTTAATAATCTTAATACTCAATGTGGCTTTGGCAGCCATCACCTTAGATATAGTATAAATCCGGCACACGTATATAGCAAATACTTATATTTAATAGATTTAAATAGTTAAAACCTATTCATAAGCGTGGTATCCGCTCAAGGTCCAGAAGGGTTGTGACTTCCCGACCATAGATTTTTTCAAAAAGGTCTATGGGGGACAGGCATAAAATAAATTTCGAAATTATGTATCGGTTTTATTATTCCAGAAACTTGGATGATTTATTTTAAACAGGATTGAAGGAGGTAATGTGCATACCAATATTATGTCGTTCTTATCCTTAATTTGCTATATATTATCTCTTTCGGAAGCAAATTCGGATGATTTATAATAGTTTCTGTATTCCTTAGGGGTCATGTGCTTATATCTTTTAAATATCTTTCCAAAATAACTCTGTGTCGGAAAATTTACATATTCCCCAATGTGTGCGATTGTCTCTTCCGAATATGCAAGTAAATTTGCTGCGCGTTCTGCTTTAAACCAATTGATATAATCCTGAAGTTTCATTCCGGTTTCTTTAGAGAAAAGGCGTGACAGATAAGTGCTGCTTAGTCCAAGTGCATCCGCTAAATCATTCAGATATATTTTTTCCTTATAATGCTTGCTTATATAGTCTTTGCACTGGTCTACATAATTAGAGCTGCCTCGTCCCTCATTTCTTCTTTTCACCTGCTCTGTCAGTTGTTTTACCGCAAGATTTCTACATTCCACTAATGCCGGAACGTTGTCATATTCATCACATTTCTGTATATAAAAATCACTCAGCTGATAGGCAGCTGCGGGTGAAACGCCGCCCTCAATTGCGGCTCTGGTGCACAGAGTAATGGCTACGATCACTACTTTTTTCCAATGGTTTACTTCCCTTTTTGACAGACGTCCGGTTCCTTCATCGATAACCATATTGTATTTCAGTGCATCTTCTGTCCTTCCTTCTCTGACACATGCTAATAATTGGCGTTCTTCCTGATAGGTATGATGATAAATTCCGGCTGTATCTTCTTTTATTTGAAACCGAAGTATCGCCTCCTCAATACCATCGTGCAATCCCTGCGCCAAATGATTTTCTCTAATTATTGTTTCCTGTGAACAGGTAATGACAGGAGATTCCACGGAAGCCATCTGCACAATTGCCAAAGCCTGTGACAGCGTAAAGACCGGCAGCGTTTTTTCCTCTCCTGCGTGTATGCCATATTCACGGTAATAGTGATGCAATTCCAGCCTGCTCAGGTTTTTGATGCTCATGGGTCCTATTAAAATGTATTGATCCTTTTGTTTTACACAGCCCCAGAGGATCTGATACCCGTCCTGATATAAAACAGGAACACTTTTGGCATCTGCCATATGTAATAATTTTTCCTGAAAATTTTTACATATGGCAATCGGATTTGAACCGCTGCTTTTCCCGCACTCTTCCAGAATATTATTTTCTAAGATAAAAAATCCTGTTCCGGTTAATAATGACAATCTATTTAGGTAATTACTACTTTTAGTCACTGGTAAACCTCCGCATTATGATGGGTACCTCCTGATATGTGGTGAAAAACCTCTGCATTTTTTATGCATCAATTAATTTACTTATTTACCTTTTGGTTCATTTTACTATTCAGGCGTTTGCGGTAATGGTCCGTCCAAAGTTTATTTCCCTGCATCAGTTCGTCACAAAAAGATGCCACATCTTCGCCGGTCACATCAAGAACGTGTTTGCCGTGAGCCGCACCATCCTCAAACAGATCAATCAGGTCATACTGTGTTTTCAACATATCAAATCCACTTCCGCTTGAAAAGCTCCACATATAGTTCTGTATCTTTTGATATACAAAACGATAGTCTTCTGGCAAAACATTCACCCTGGCCATCTGGTCACGGTATTCCTTTTTGTCACCAATCATTTTTTTGATGATATTATCCATACTTATTTTCCCTCCCTTTGAAAGTGTTCCAAGATCTCACGATTTAACCGTTCCCTTGGAGTGACGGTGTCTGTAGCGTTTGCGTGGATTAGCTCATCACAGAAGGATGCCACGTCATTGCCTACCACATCGCGAATGAGTTTCCCTTCGGCAGCATTTACTTCAAACAATTCCAACAAGTCCGTGAGCATCTCCAGATTATAGCCAAAGTTGTAAAAATAATGCAGGATTTTTTTGAACATATATCGATACTCCTTCGGAAGGGCATTCACGCGTTTTGTAAATTGCCTCCAGGCACGCTTTTCATTCAGGTCACCTATTACCAGTTCCATAAAAGATTTTTTCATTTTCACTGCTCCTCTCTTAATTGATTGAGTTTGGAAGAGACAAAGTCCCATTTTTCCCAAAACTTCCGCAGCTCTTCCCTCCCGTTTTCGTTTAAGGTAAAGAACTTTCTTGGAGGTCCCATGTCGGATGGTTTTTTAGTTATTTCAACTAATTTATTTTTTTCCAGCCGGATTAATATCGTATACACTGTACCCTCCACCACATCTGTAAACCCCAGTGCATTCAGGTGCCTGGTAATCTCGTAGCCATAGGTTTCCTTTCGGCTGATAATTTCCAGCACACAGCCTTCCAGAACACCCTTTAGTATTTCGGTTAAATTTTCCAATTGTCCCGCTCCTTTCTACTTGGTATAACTTGTATGCAGTATTACTTAGTACTGGTATATCGTAACACTTAGTAGCTTAGGTGTCAAGGGGTATTTTTTTCCACCCAAAAAGGGCATATGACAGCCCATATACCCTTTTTTGAATGGTATGTATTCATGCTTTCTTAAAGTGCCGTTCCCTTTTTCGGAATAAAAAGATGTGACATATCCACGCCCTCATGCTCCAGCAGTTTTATCTTTAAGTGGATACCTCCTGCATAACCGGTCAGACTGCCTGTTGTACCCACAACCCGGTGACAGGGAATGATGATGGAAATTGGATTATGTCCCACAGCACCGCCCACTGCCTGGCTGGACATCCTGTTTCTGCCCATTATCTCTGCCATTTTTTTTGCAATGGAGCCGTAAGTTACGACTTCCCCGTAAGGAATTTCACATAAGATTTTCCAGACTTCCTGCCTGAATTCCCCACCGGCCGGGCGCAAAGGCAGTTCGGAAATCTCCGGCTTCTCTCCGGCAAAATATCTGTCTAACCATTCTCTTACGGTTAGAAACACCGGGAGATCATCCATCCTTACCATTTTATCTGAAACGGAACCTAAAAAATATTTTTGTCCCTCTATCCACAGCCCTGTTATATTTTCACCATCACAGGCAATGGACAGCATACCCAGCGGTGATTGAACATTTGTAAAATAATACATTTTACCCTCCTCCTGATGTATAAAGCGATTGCGTCGATTTAATCTGCGCAGCCCAAATCAATTTAAAGTACGTTCTTATTCCTGTATTATAATTTTACCACATGTTCACTAAAAAACATATCCCGTATTCCTGAACTTAGGATTCTTCTTTGCCTAATGCTTTTGTATAGAAAAAATGATATTACAATATTTTACTTTCACTAAAGAGAACGCATTAAGTTAACCATTTCAATGGCTCCCTGGGCACATTCAAACCCTTTGTTACCCGCTTTTGTTCCGGCTCTTTCGATTGCCTGTTCAATATTGTCTGTTGTTAACACTCCAAACAATACCGGAATGCCGCTTGAAAGGCTGGCCTGGGCAATCCCTTTTGAAACTTCGCTGCATACATAGTCATAATGGCTGGTACTTCCGCGAATGACTGCGCCCAGACATATGACAGCATCATATTTCTTGCTCTGTGCCATTTTAGAAGCAATCAGAGGAATTTCAAATGCCCCCGGAACCCATGCCACCTCAATTTGATCCTCCTTTACATTTTCACGTTTTAAACAGTCTATGGCACCCGACAGTAACTTTGATGTTATAAATTCATTAAACCGTGCGGTAACAATACCCACCTTGATATCTTCTGCTGCTAAATTACCTTCATATATTCTCATTTATTTTTCCTCCTCTAAGTTTAAAAGATGTCCCATGCGGGTTTGTTTTGTTTTTAAGTAAAATTTATCGTAGGGAGTCGCCTTAATCTGTATTGGCATGCGTTTCGTAATTTCTATACCATAATCTTCTAACTGGTACACCTTATCCGGATTGTTCGTAAGCAGGCGCAGCGATTGAATACCTAAATCCCGCAGAATCTGCGCACCGATGTAGTACTCACGCAAATCCCCCTGAAATCCTAATGCAAGATTTGCGTCTAAGGTATCCATACCGCCATCCTGCAAATGGTAAGCCTTCAGTTTATTTACTAATCCGATTCCCCGTCCTTCCTGACGCATGTATAACAGTACCCCCTTTCCATGATCTGCAATCATTTTCATAGCCGCATCAAGCTGTTGTCCGCAGTCGCATCTTAAGGAACCGAATACATCTCCTGTGAGACATTCGGAATGGACTCTGCACAGAACCTCCTTTTCATCTGCTATGTTCCCCATAACTAAAGCGATGTGATGTTCTTGATTCAATTTATTGACATAACAATGTGCCATGAAATCACCATACCGGGTTGGCATTTTGGTAATGGATACGCACTCTGCCAATTTCTCAGTGATTTTACGGTATTCCTGTAAGTCTTTTATGGTAATGCAGGGAATCTGATACTGTTCTGCAAATTTCAGCAGGTCATGGGATCGCATCATACTCCCGTCATCATTCATAATTTCACAGCAAAGGCCGCATTCTTTTAATTCCGCCAGACGCATCAGATCCACGGTTGCTTCGGTATGTCCGTTTCTTTCCAAAACCCCGTTATCTTTTGCAATCAGCGGAAACATATGGCCCGGGCGGCGGAAATCTTCTGCCAGAACGCCATCAGAGACACACATGCGGGCCGTCATACCTCTTTCCACGGCTGAGATACCTGTTGTGGTTTCTTTATAATCAATGGAAACGGTAAATGCTGTTCCATGATTATCGTTATTCGTTTCAGTCATTGGGGGCAGGCACAGTTTTTCCGCCAGTTTCCGGCTCATGGGCATACAGATTAAGCCTTTTGCACAGCTTGCCATAAAGTTTACATTTTCCGTTGTTGCATATTCTGCAGCACAGATTAAATCTCCTTCATTTTCTCTGTCCCAATCATCCAGTACCAGTATCATTTTACCAGCCTGCAGTGTACTTACCGCTTCCTTTACAGAATCAAACTTCATTTCCATACCTCCTAATATCCGTATTTCGCAAGTAGTTCCCGCGTTAAATTTGAAGAATTTTCGTTTCCGTCCAAGATGAATTTTTCAATATATTTTCCTATGTAATCATTTTCCAGGTTCACTATATCATGAACCGCTTTCGATGCCAGCGCCGTATGTCCCATCGTGTGGGGAATTACGGAAACACAGAAACGGTCTCTGTCTGTCTTTGCTACCGTCAGACTGATGCCATCCATTGCAATGGAACCTTTTTCTACAATATACCGCATGATTTTTGGAGATGTTTTGACGGTATACCATTGGGCTGCTGCATCGCTTTCTATTTTGATGATGGTACCCGTTCCGTCCACATGTCCGGTAACAATGTGTCCCCCAAACCGCCCGTTCACGGACATGGCTCTTTCCAGATTGACAATGCTTCCGTGCCTTAAGTGTGAAAGGGAAGTACGTGCTATGGTTTCGTGCATAACGTCAGCTGTGAATGCCGATGCGGTAAAACCGGCTGCCGTGAGGCAGATCCCATTGACTGCAATACTGTCACCGGTTTTTATATCCTGTAAAATCTTATTTGCATGCACCGTCAGACGGATCGAATTTCCATTTTTCAAAATGGCTGAAATGCTGCCGGTTTCCTCTATGATTCCTGTAAACATGGATAGACCACCTCACTTTCCATCAAAAAATCATTGCCAACTGGTATGAACCGGGTGTCTGCAAGCAGAAATGCCTCAGCCGGCAGGGCTACCCCTATACCGCCCACAGGAGATACGGCGTGGCTGCCGCCAAAAATTTTCGGTGCAATATATGCCTGAATCCCGTCCACAATTCCCTGCTGCAATGCGCTCCAATTCAACATGCTGCCCCCTTCTAAAAGTATGCTGTCCAGGCCCATCTTTCCAAGAACCCCCATAAGTTCATGCAGATTCACATGTCCGTCCTTTTCACTGGTTTGTATAATACGGCAGCCTTTATTAAGGTATTGCTGTATCTTATTTTCATCAGCGGAGCAGGTTGCCAGTATGGTTTCAGCAGAATAGGTTGATGCTGATTGAACAATTCGGGAATCCAGGGGTGTCCGTAAATGGGTATCGCAGATAATGCGAACCGGATTTGAAGCATTTTCCAGTCTGCAGTTCAGCAGCGGATCATCCTGGATAACCGTGTTTACGCCTGCCATAATGGCGGAATATTGATGTCTGGTTTCCTGTACCTGGTATCTTGCTTTTTCACCGGTTATCCATTTAGACTGTTTTGTATACGTGGCTATTTTGCCATCCATGGTCATAGCGTACTTCATCATCACATAGGGTTTCCCGGTTGTAATGAACTTTGCAAAGGTACGAATGAGTGCTTTACAGTCCTTTTCCAGGACACCTGTTTCTACACGAATCTTATTTCTTTGTAAAATGGCGGCTCCTTTCCCGGACATTTGAGGATTGGGGTCAAGTGTGCCGATTACCACCCTCGTAATACCGCTATTGATAATAGCTTCTGTACAAGGCGGAGTTTTTCCGTAATGACAGCAGGGTTCCAGGGTTACATACATTTCTGCCCCCTTGGCTGAAGTATTGCAGTTCTTTAAAGCATTTCGTTCAGCGTGCAGACCGCCGTAACTTTCATGATATCCCCGTCCGATCACCACACCCTCTTTTACAATCACTGCACCAACCATGGGATTGGGATTTGTAAATCCACTTCCCTTTTTCGCAAGTTCTATGGCCTGCTTCATGTATTCTAAATCCTTCATTTTTATACCTCCTGCATAGTGCAGATCTGCCTGCGATCCTGCCTTAATAAGTAAAAATGCTTTTCTTTCACACTTCACCTCCAAAAAAATACATGCCTTGAATAAAATCTACTCAAGGCATGTAAAATGGAGGTCCTATGCGCATTTAACAAAAAACTCTGAAATGATAATATCATTCCAGAGCACAAAAAGCACATAAAACTGCTTTAACATCTTCTTTCATCCAGACTATACTGTCGGCTTCGGAATTACACCGAATCATGCCTTACGGCTCGTGGGCTTTACCACCGGTAGGGAATTGCACCCTGCCCTGAAGATTTCTATTCAATTGAAATTTATTATAAACAGGTTTTCTTTGGAAGTCAAGTTATTTCAGGCACGCTTTAATATTTTCAAAAGTTCCATATGTGGATGCAGGGTATCTGCCTGGAACACATCCACACAATTCTGGTCTGAACTTCTGTCAGCAAATGCCGGAAACAGGAATCCACACTCAGGACTATCCGGCTCATAATCTCCTTTTAGCGGGCATATGGCACAAATGAGATATTCGTAGACTTCTTCTGACTCTCCCACTCTTTCATGATCCGATGCTTTCACCGGTATATCATACCGGTCATGGTACACCATCACGGCATAATCATGGTCGGAATGATAGGATTCCCCTATCAGTTCATAGAATGTTTCCATCAATACATCATTCTTAAGCCCACAGGATTTCATTCCCATAAGAAGCCGCCACATACTGTTTGGTCCCATAGAATCACTTGGAAATTGATATCTTTTCAGATTCTCATTTGTTCGGGAAAATGGAATCTCTTTTGCAATCTTTAACTTCTTTTCCTTTTCACCAGCAGAAAGCTTTAAAAAATTAGTATTAAACGTACCATCGATTTCACCGTCCGCATCCATATAGCATCCTGCAATCCTCGTCACAGACGTTCTGGCAGGTGTCATTCGTCTGGTCAATTCCAGCATATCTTCTCTGTTAATCATAATTATAATCTTGTCTGTCCCTTCTATCTAATATTTCATGCCCTATTTTAACATACTCCCCGGGGTTATGTCACCAAAATAAAACCGGTTACTGTAATGCTGTAAATCAGAAACGCTGACAGGTGTAATACACGTTTAAACAATCTGTCGTAAAATCAAGAAATATCCCTGCCTTTGAAGGCTCTGACTGCTGTCTTATAAGAAACAATATAAATAATAAATACAATAAAAAGATTAATGATGGAAAGACCGATTCTCGGAAGCTTTAGAGAGTCATTTAAAATACTTAGTAGTTTTGAACTGCCAAATACGATAACTGCAGATCCCGCATATGAAAATATTGTAAGCAGTTCCATCTTTTCTACTGCATTTTCAGACAGATATATAAATCCAATGGACAAACTGCCGGCACACAACGCAATTGCGGCTGCAGCCATGGTCATTTCCAAAAACAGGATGAAATCGGTACGATGGGTTATTAACCCAGGCAAACTTATTAGAAAGCCCGCCAGAATTCCCACGCTTATAATCTCTAAAAGAAGAATGTATTTACTCAGAACAATTTCATTTCTGCTCAGCATCGCCGGCACAGCAAGTTTATCCCATTTCACATTATTGTCCATTGTAAAGGTAGAAGTTACAGTTGTACTGAAAATCAGTATCGGTATTGAAGTAATAAAAGCAGGTCTTTTTGTTGCATAACAATAGGCGATTAAAATGGCGGTCAAAATCAGATACATGTTTTTTATTTTATTTAAGTTGTAAATATCTTTTCTTATTAATCCGTTCATACCACTGTCCCCCTTGCAAGTATCAGCATAATTTCTTCTATGCCAGGCTGTTCTATCAATATTTCTTCCTGATTGAAATGATTCCCCATGGTATTGTCCAGGATAAAGTCTACATGGTTCCCTTCTGCCCGGTAAGCTATCATACCACTTTTGTCCAGTTCATGAAATTTTGAAGCCCTGCAATGCACCAGACTATAATTATAGAGCAGTTCATCCTTTTCTTTACTGAAAATAACATGGCCATTATTAATAAAGGTAATATAATCTGCAATCTTCTCAAGATCTGTAATAATGTGGGATGAGAAAAGAATACTATTGCCTTCATCCTGAATAAATTCCAGAAATAATTTCAGTATTTCATCTCTCATGATGGGGTCTAACGATCCTGTGATTTCATCTAAAATCAACAACCTGGGACAATGGGACAACGCAACCGCCAGATTTAGTTTTACTTTGTTGCCTTTTGACATCTCTTTGACCGCAGTATGTTCCGGTATCTCCATCCGCTGTAAATAGTGATGGAATAAATTTTCATCCCATTTTAGATACATTTTACTAAAAATTTTATTGACCTCTTTGGAAGTAAGATGTTCCGGAAGGTTATTATCATCGTACACAACTGCGATATTTTCTTTATCTTCTTTCGTCAGTTCCTGATAATTTTTGCCAAAAATCCGTATATCTCCTTCGTTTAAATTAATAATGTTCAAAATAGAATTGATGACGGTAGTTTTTCCGGCTCCATTGGGGCCAATCAACCCCATAATAGCTCCTTCGGGACAGGAAAATTGAACATGATCAAGAGTAAATGATGCAAACTTTTTTGTAATATCATTGATTTCAAGAATATTTTTCATATAGCACCTCATTTTCAGTATCAATCAATATGTGAATCATCGAACAGCAGCTTTATCAATCCAATAACGCTGTCTTGTTCTATGTTATATTTCTTTGCAAGAGCGATTAATTCCATCGCCTTGACTTCCAATATCTGATTGCGCTGGTCTTCCAGGCCACCGGAATTATGATTCGTGATATAGGTTCCTTTTCCCACCACGGTTTCAATAATACCTTCCTTCTGAAGCCGGTCATATGCTTTCTGGACTGTAAGCACACCGATTCCCAGTTCTTTTGCCAGACTTCTTACAGAAGTAATCATATCACCGGTTTTTAATTCGCCAGTCAGTATCATATCCTTAATCTGTGAGCCTATTTGTTCATATATTGGTTTGCTGCTTTTGTGGCTTATCATAATTTCCAATTTCCGTTCTCCACCTCTCTTTTTCAAACTCGCTGAGGACTTCGCGGCTATTTTTAAACTCTCTGTACAACTTAGCGGCTATTTCCCAACTTACAGCAGGATAACCGGAACCAAAATACACAGAACCATGATAATTAATAATACCCATCCTAAAATTCGCTGCGTCCTTGACAGGTTTCTCTTTTGATAAGTCATTTTTGTTTGAATCTGAGGGAAACATTCCAATAGTTTTTTTGCAGGATCTTCATCTCTTTCAGCGACCATGATATCTTCACCAGCATAGGAGTCTCCCATATATATGTCCATTATGCTGCCCTGGCGCCATGCCATAATACCGTTCTCTTTTAAAACACAGATCATTTGCTCAGCCTCCGTCATACTTCCCACAGAAGCTATTTTAACAAATCCTTTTTCGTTCATAAAATTCACCTCCGGCTTGCATATTTGCACCTCTTATATATAACACTATAATACACTATATAACACCTGTCAATATACAACAGCCGGATTCGCAATAAATTTTGTTATTCTATTGATTATTCAAAGGACAATACGGATTTTATAATTATCACCAATTTACTCTTTTAAACATATAATATTGAGATAAATCTAATTTATCGAACAAATTTGTTTTTTTCTTTTATATTGTATTATCCGATATTGAATAATTTGATATAGAAAATTTTGTTCCGGATGCGGTACAAAATTGTATGCGCTACAATGTGCAGAAATGGAGGTAATTATGAGTTGTAACAGAAAATGTATGCAAACACACGTTCACGAGGTGCTGGGAAGCGTTCGCCTTGCCGAACTGAATGAAGATCCACACAACCACCGCTTTGCAGGTGTGACAGAAGAAATAATAAAAGTCCCCGGTGGACACATCCACAAATTTACTTCGAAAACAGATTTTTATGAAGATCACTTCCATCCCATTTGTGTAACAACGGGCTTGCAGGTTCCGGTTGGCAAATGCGGCGATGAGCGCCATGTGCACTTTATTGATTCTCAGACAGAAATAGAAGATGGGCATTGTCATAGATTTATTGCTGCTACTTTAATCGAGAATCCTATTGGTGATTAAAAATTCAAACTATTTATTGATGGCAGGCTTGCAGGCTTGCCTGCAATATGCAGGGGTTAAGTAATAAAAAAGGATGTCGCAAAGCAGCTGGTCAAAAAGCTGTTGCGGCATCCTTTTGCGGTCTTTTCACTGCTGTTAGCGTAAAAGTCCCATTTTTGTTATCAATATTTAATCCGCCATCTCACGAATCTGTTTTCTGAGTTTCAGAATCATGGAAGGAGCAACTGACAGCTCATCTACGCCCATACGGATGAATTTCTTCGTCAATTCGGGGTCTGCACCTAATTCTCCGCAGATACCCGCCCATTTTCCATACTTATGGGCATTGTCCACCACCATTTGAATCATTTTCAGAATCGCCTTGTGGTGGGGATTATAAAAGTCATCCAGCTTTTCATTCTGCCTGTCAATTGCCAGCGTGTACTGGGTTAAATCATTTGTTCCAATGCTGAAGAAATCCACGATTTCAGCCAGTTCATCGCTGATCATGACTGCAGCAGGTGTTTCGATCATAATCCCCTGTTCCGGAAGTTTATAAGGAATCTGTTCCTTATCCAGCTCTTCTTTCACTTCATTTACAATTTCATAAATCTGATGGACTTCTTCCGTGGATGTAATCATTGGATACATGATCGACAGATTTCCGTATACGGCTGCACGAAAGAGTGCACGGAGCTGCGTCTTGAATATATCAGGCTGTTTCAGGCAGATACGGATTGCGCGATAACCCAGAGCAGGGTTATCTTCTTTGCCCAGGTTAAAATACTCTACCTGCTTATCCGCTCCGATATCTAATGTACGGATAATTACTTTTTTGCCTGCCATCATCTGCACGACCTGTCTGTATGCCCGGAATTGCTCTTCTTCTGTTGGGAAATCCGATTTTCCAAGATATAAGAATTCACTGCGGAATAACCCAATGCCTCCGGCATCATTTTCCAGTACATATCCCACATCCCCTACGCTTCCGATGTTAGCATAAATATTGATTTTCTTTCCGCCAAGGGTTACATTTTCTTTGCCTTTCAACGTATTTAGAAGCTCCAGCTTTTCTTTCTCTTCCTGAATTCTGATTTTGGTCTGGCTGCATAAATCCACGGAAGGCTCAAATATTACTTCCCCGGTAAATCCGTCCACTACCGCTTCCATACCGCTTTGAATTTCTTCCAGATTCACCGGTACTCCGATCAGTGCCGGGATATTCATCATGCGTGCCAGGATCGCCGTATGGGAATTGGTAGAGCCATGCACGGTTACAAATGCCAGAATTTTGTCTTTATCCATCTGAACGGTTTCACTGGGGCTTAAGTCATCTGCCACAATGATTGCAGCTTCCATGGTACTTAAGTCCAGCCCGTCCTTTCCTTCCAGGTTCTGAACCAGGCGATTGGAGATATCCTTGATATCCGCTGCCCTGGCTTTCATATAGTCATCATCCATGTTGGCAAACATTGCAGAAAAATTATCTCCGGTAACGGCAACGGCGTACTCCGCATTGATCATTTCTGTCCGGATGGAATTGTGTATGGAATCCAGATAATCTTCATCTTCCAGCATCATCTGGTGGACTTCGAAAATGGCAGCACTGGCTTCGCCTACTTCTTTTACCGCCTTATCATATAATTTCTGGAGCTGCTCTTTTGCCGCTTCCAGAGCCGTTTCCACTCTTTCAATTTCCAATTCTGCATTTTCAATCTTTTTACGTTTCACCTGGTGATCGCTATTTTTGAAGACCACAACAGGTCCCATAACGATTCCTTTATATACCGATTTTCCTGATAATTTTAGCATTTTCTGCCTCCTCAATATTTTTAGAGCATTGAGCGTGTGTTAAATTGCTTCCGGACAGACTTACGTCACACTTGCAAATACGCTCCGGCTCGTTTGTCAGCGATTATAAGGTTTCTTCAAAGAATTTTTTCATACCCTGATACGCAGTTTCTTCGTCGGATCCTGTAATTACGATTTCCACGGTCTGCCCGCATTTGACGCCCAGGCTCATCACAGCCATCAGTTTATTTGCATCCGCTGACTTGCCGTCTTTTGACAGCGTAATTTTACTTTCGTACTTTTTTGCCTCTTTTACCAGCAGACCTGCCGGTCTTGCATGAATTCCTACCTCATCCTTGACTACATAACTAAAATTCTTCATTGTTCTTGTCCTCCTTTAAATATTCTCCATTTGTCGCTATTACGCGCTGATACCAATAAAATGATTTTTTCTTTGTTCTGGCAAGAGTCCCGCTTCCGTCATCCTGTTTATCTACATAGATGAATCCATAGCGTTTTTTCATCTCACCGGTTCCGGCACTGATTAAATCAACCGGTGCCCAGGATGTATATCCGATCAGTTCCACACCATCTTCTTCCACAGCCGCCATCATAGCGCGGATATGTGCATCCAGATACTCAATGCGGTAATCATCCTCTACATATCCGTTCTCATCCGGCACATCGGCAGCTCCCAGACCGTTTTCTACAATAAACAGTGGTTTCTGGTAACGGTCATATACATGATTTAAGGTAATCCGCAGACCCAGAGGGTCAATCGGCCATCCCCATTCACTGAATTTCAGATAGGGATTCTTAGCTGATTTAAAAAGATTTCCCTCAGCCTCATCCTGCCCGCCCCCGGGTGCTGCGATACATCTGCTGTTGTAGTATGAAAAGGATATAAAATCCACCGGATACTTCTTTAAAATTTCAGCATCCCCATCTTCTATCAGGGGGAAAATGCCCTTTTTACGAAGGCGCTTTACTGCATAGGACGGATAATATCCCCTTGCCTGAACATCCACAAAAAAATAATTTTCCTGATCTGTAAGCAAAGCCTCCCATACATCTTCCGGTTTACAGGTATAAGGATAGGCACTTCCTGCCGCAAACATACATCCTATTTTATTTTCCGGATTGATTTCATGTGCCATTCTGGTGGCAAGGGCGCTGGCTATCAATTCATGATGAGCGGCCTGGTACTTAATCTGTTCTTCATTATCGCCTTCTTCAAAATAAATCCCTGCACCCATAAACGGAGCATGGAGAATCATATTAATTTCATTGAATGTCAGCCAGTAAGTCACATATTCCCGAAAACGGGTAAACAGCACTTCGCAGAGATGCAGATAAAAATCAATGAGCCCTCTGCTGCGCCATCCGCCGTATTTTTGGATCAGCCAGATGGGACAATCAAAATGAGAAATGGTTACCAGCGGCTGTATCTGATACTTTTGGCATTCCTTAAAAATTTCTTCATAAAATCCCAGGCCTTCTTCATTTGGTTCTTCTTCATCGCCCTTTGGAAATATTCTGGTCCAGGCAATACTTAAGCGGTATACCCGAAATCCCATTTCACCAAAAAGCCGGATATCCTCCTTGAAATGATGGTATAAATCAATCGCCTCCGCTGCGGGATAGCTATGTACATCATCCATCTCGAGCATCTTCAGATGTCCGGTAATAACCGCATTTCTGTCTTCGCCAGCCGGACACACATCTACATTAGCGGCACCTCTTCCACCTTCCAGGATACCACCCTCACATTGGTTGGCTGCCGTAGCGCCGCCCCACATAAAATCTTTTGGAAATCCCATAACCTCACCTCCTATCGCAGTATTTTCAACAGGTTTTCGCCCGGATTTATCTGATTGCCGGCAACTTCTATTACACCCAGATAATCATCTGAATTGGTAACAATCACCGGAGTTTCCAGGCAGAAGCCTTTTTCTTCTATAAAATCTTTATCAAATTTTATCAGAAGCTGTCCCTTCTGTACCCGGTCACCCTCTTTGACCATAGCTTCAAATCCTTCTCCATTTAACTGCACCGTGTCCAATCCGATATGGATCAGTATTTCAACACCTTCCTCCGTTTCCATTCCCAGGGCATGAAGTGTTGGAAACAGGGTGGAAACCACTCCGTTTGCAGGAGCGAAGACATTACCTTCCTCCGGTAAAACGGCTGCACCCTTCCCCAGAACACCGGAAGCAAATGCGTCATCTTTGATGGATTCCAGCTTCAGGACTTTCCCTTTGACAGGGCTTCCAATATCCATTTGTTTATACATGGATTTCTGTTCTTCATTCACTGCCTTAGCCGAAACAAGGATTTGCCGACTATCCTGTACACTGTCGTAAACGTTTTCTTTTGCATTTACTTTTTCGTTTCCATCTTTATTTACTGTTTCCGTTACTGCCTTATCCCGATATAAAATCATGGTAGCCGCAAAAGCAATCACCATCGTTATTGCTACTCCTGCAACGGCCACTATCAGATTGCCCATGCTGCCATCCGGTTCAATCATAGCGGGAAATTCAAATATGCCCATGCCGCCCATCATAAATTTCCGGAAGTTAAAGGCTCCGTAAAATCCGCCGCCGATACCGCCTACTATACAACTAATGATAAAAGGTTTCTTGAGCGGCAGCAGAATACCGTAAATAGCAGGTTCTGTGACACCAAAAATTCCGGAAATAAAGTTTGGAAGAGCCATTTCTTTGAGCTGCTTATTTTTGGTCTTAAAGAAGATTGCCAAAACCACTGCTGAAGTTGCAAAGGTGCATGCGAAGAACGGCATCATTACATTATCATAACCGTTTGTCATAATGTTATTGATATAAACCGGAATAAAACCCCAGTGCAAACCAAAGATTACAAGAACCTGCCAGGTAAGCCCTACAATGGCTCCGGCTAACATGGGACTGAAATTACGAACGGACATAACCGCTTCAGCAATGATGGCAGACCCGAATGTAGCCAAAGGACCGATCAGCAAAAATCCGGCCGGAATAGCGATAACCAGTGTAAGCATTGGTACAAAGAAGAATTTCACCAGATCCGGAATAAATTTATTAAAAAACTTCTCACATTTTGATGCAAAGTATACTACAAAAATAACCGGAATTACGGTTCCCGTATAATTCATTGCAATCAGGGGAATTCCAAAGAACTCCGTGTACACGCTGGATTCAAAAACAGTTCCGCGAAACAGGGTATAGAGCACATCCCCTCCGGCTGCAAGAGCACTGTTTTGTATGGTGGGGTAACACATAATGGCACCGATTACTAAACCAAGCATCGGTTTTAAACGAAACTTTTTCGCTGCCGTGTAGCCAAGGAACAATGGCATATAGTTAAATAACCCGTCTCCGATTGCATTTAATACCAGATAACCGCCGCTGGTATCTGAATATAATCCCAGTGCTATAAACAAGGCATTAAAACCTTTTACCATACCGCAGGCAGCCATAATTCCAAGGATTGGCTGGAAGATACCGGAGATAACATCAATCGCCCTGTTAAACAGATTTTGGGACCGGGCATCATCCTCTTTGTCTGTACTGTCCTCTTCTAAGTCAATCAGAGGCATAACATCGGCATATACCTCAGGCACATGATTCCCGATTACGACCTGATATTGTCCGCCGCTTTTCATAACGGTGACGACACCATCCATATCTTTGATGATATCATCATTTGCTTTGCTTTCGTCCTTCAGTTTAAAACGAAGCCTTGTGATACAGTGTGTCAGGCTGCTGATATTTTCCCTGCCGCCTACATTACTAACAATTTCTCTTGCCAGATTCTCATACTTACCCATTTTTTGTCCTCCATTAATAATTTTATTTTCTGAAGGTTTGGCCAACTAAATGTCACCATCCTGGCATACATGGCATGATGTGCGGTATTAACTTACTGCCTTATTAACCACACGTTCTATATGAATCGTCAGATAAATCTGCTCTTCTTTCGACAGCTGATATTCATATTTCTTTAAAATAAACTGCGTAATTTTTTCTACACAGCGAAAAGCATTCTGATATTTCGACTTAATAACATCCCACAAATCGTCATTGTCTTCTTCATCATAAATATTGTGGTCAATCAGACGTTTTGCAAAAAATTTCAAATGAGTGATAAAACGGTAATAATAGACATCATCTTCATTAAATTCAATTTGATAAAAATATTTGACGATGTTGGCTATTTCCTGCATAATCCTTGTAATTTCATACATATTGTGCATGATTTCCTGGTCCATCTGGGCATTTGCCAGGTGAAGCGCTATAAAACCGGCTTCATCATCGGGTAACCGCACTTTACATTTCTCCTGAATCAGATCCAAAGCCCAGAGCCCAACTTGAAATTCATCTTTATAAAATCTTCGAATATCCCATAACAAAACATTTTTTACAGTTACTCCATCCAGAAAGCGGAGGATAGAAGTATGTACATGGTCAATGAGGGAAATATAAATCATATCGTTAAGTTTCTTTCCAAGACGTACCCTGGCTTCTGAAATAATTTCCTCTCCGATAGCTATATGCTCTATCGGAATATCCTGAATCAGTACCTGGAATTTGTTATGTGCATCCTTAGCGGATAGAAAGAATATTTTATCAATCATCTCCGGATCAATATCATCTCCTGCTTTTTTCTTAAAGCAGATCCCCCTGCCCATAACGATTTTTTCCTGATCTTTATCATCTACCACGACCGCCACATTGTTATTCAGAGCTTTAAATATCCTCATTTACTTTTCCCCCTGTACGATGCCAAAAGTGTAATTTGGCAATAAAAAAACCTATATGCACAAATAAACATGAAAGCATGGGCTTTCAAAATTATCTCTACATACAGGTTTAGCTTGTCTGCACAATCACTATCCTTTACTTGCAGAAATCATAGCATAGACCAAATCAGAAGTCAATCGTATCCGCCTCATTCCATGTAGTTTCTCTGTTTCTTCCAAATTTTCACTATCATTTTTGGTTAAATTGTCATTGCTTATTGTAATTACAAAGTTTCTGCGGTATTATAATAAAATTCTACAGCCTGAATAAAAGGCAAAATAAATTATTGAAGGAGGATGAAGTTGAAAGAAGGATATTATCTGATTGGAGAAGTCAGCAAAATTACCGGAATTTCAAAAGATACACTGCATTTCTACAATAAAATAGGATTACTGACACCGGATTATACAGATAAAAAGAATCAGTACCGATATTATTCCCGATGGAATTTATGGCAGCTGGACATTATAACAACATGCCGTAAATTAAGTGTACCTCTGGAAAAAGTAAAACAGCTTCTTAATTTTCATGATAATGCGAAAATAACACAGCTTTTATTGGATTATCGCAATGAAGCATTGCGTTTAAGCGCCTATTACCAGCAGGTAGCGGATGATATTCTATGGTATGACCAGGAAAACCGGCGGATTTCTTCCGGCGTAAATCTTGCAGATGTGCAGATGAAATGGCTCGATGAAGAAACTGTCATAGCCGGGGTTTTGAAAAGAGATGTAAGTTCTTATCATGCCAATCTGCAGGAAGCCGCCAAAGATGAGCTGCAGTATGTAAGTACCATTCAGAGAAAATATGGCTATCTCATTGACCAGGATCAAATGGTAGATGGGAGGGTATGTAAGTACAGGGAATATTTAAAGATTGCGGATTCCGGTTATGCACATGTCCAATCCGAAAATCTCTATGTGCTGCCCGCGGGATACTATGCGGTCTGTATTGTGCGTATCATAAAGGATACTGCAGATTTCCAGCCGCTGATACAATGGCTGAATGTCAATGGATACACAACAGACGAAGTATACGCAGAAGAATTGGGGCTGCAGTTATTCGATTACATAGACGATTACTACTGCGAAATAAAAGCCCATTTAGTAAAAAAATAACATAAATAAAAAAATACTTGACAATGTAGTTACTCCATCCTTTATCCTTTGCAAAAAAGAAAGAGGATGAGTTACTATGAAACAGACACCCATATGGAAAATATTATTAAAATTGTGCCCACCGGTTATGCTTGCCTTATTGATTCAGTCTGTCTACAATATTGTGGACAGTTATTTTGTAGCACAGCATTCAGCGGAAGGATTGACAGCGCTATCGATCATCTTTCCGATCCAGCTTTTGATGACCGCCATTGCAACGGGTACCGGAACCGGCATTAACATTCTGATATCCAGAATGGACGGAGCAGGTGATTTGAAATACCAGAATAATATTATTAAGAGCGGATTATTTTTAGGATTATTTAACTTTCTGGTTTTTACTATACTAGGATTATTATGCATGAATACCTATTGTCAATTTTCTTCAGATCAGCCTATTGTTCGGGAATTGGGAATTCAGTACTGCCAAATTATCTTTGCTTTTTCCCTGGGAATGTTTGTAGAAGCTAACTGCACGAAGATACTGCAGGCAAAAGGAAATATGCTTCTCCCTATGTATGCCCAAATTGTGGGGGCCTTTATCAACGTGGTTTTAGATCCCCTTTTAATTTTCGGGCGTTTGGGGTTTCCGGAAATGGGGATACAGGGGGCTGCCATCGCAACGGTCATTGGACAATGGTGTGCCATGATGATTGTTCTTATTTCAGTAATGCATAAATGTTCGTTAAAGGGAAAATTAAGTCTGCAAAACTGTATTTTAATATATAAAACAGGACTTCCTTCGATCATTATGCAATCCCTGTACACACTTTATATAGTGGGGCTGAATCTGATATTAAAACAATTTACGGAAAGTGCCGTGACGGTGCTGGGAATTTATTATAAATTGCAGACATTCTTTTTTATTCCTCTTATGGGATTACAGCAGGTAATCCTGCCTATAATCAGTTTCAACTATGGAGCAAAAGATCATGACCGTGTGAAGCAGACGCTTCGCTGTTCTATCGTTGTTTCATGCATCGTGATGCTGGCAGGATGTATTATATTTATAACCGTGCCAGAACAGCTGATACTGATTTTTTCTAATAACAAAGAGATTTTGGAAATCGGGCGTTCAGCACTTCGTATTATCTCTGTAAGTTTTATTCCGGCTGCCTTTGTAATCATGTTTACTGTTTACTTCCAGGGGGTCAATAAAGGAAATGCCAGTATCAGTGTTACGATTCTCCGCCAGATAATTCTTCTGGTACCGTTGGCTTGGCTGTTTCATTTTAAAGGTCTTTTCTTTGTATGGTTCACTTTTCCGGTTACTGAGATTCTGGCACTGCTATTTTGCACATGGCTCTATAAGAGAGGGCCCGCCGATGTAAAAGTACATCACGAGTCTTTTGAACTTCCATTAATTTAAAAAAATGCTTACAAAAATCTAATTTGTATGTTATACTTACTTCCGTTAAAAATTCATATGACAAAAATACTTTGGTTTTAATTGGAAACGATACATGTGTGCATTACGCTCGCCTGATTAACGAACAACACACGTGTATTTTTGCGCCCATTTTTAGAAAAGGAGATTCAAAAATGCCAAAAACCAAAGCACAAAATATTATTTTCACAATTCTCATGGCCTTCGCCATGGTCTATGCTATGATCTGTTATAACATAGCAATCAATCGGGGGGGAATGACAAACGAGGTATTCCTTCTGGCGTTTCATGAACTGGTCATTATGTGGCCGCTTGCATTTGTACTGGAATTTTTTGCAGTCGAAAAACTGTCCCACATGCTTGCATTTCGTATTGTAACCCCAAAAGACCGCCCGATTTTTATATTGCTGGCAATTTCCTCCATGATCGTATGCCTGATGTGCCCCCTTATGAGTCTGGCAGCAACCATTCTATTTAAAAATCCCGGCAAAGATATTGTTGCAGTCTGGTTTCAGACAACAGCCATGAACTTTCCAATGGCACTGTGCTGGCAGATTTTCTTTGCAGGTCCGCTTGTGAGACTGGTTTTCCGGTCTTTATTCAAAAAGCAGCTTGAAAATTTCGTACCACAAACGGAACCTGAATGTTAATTCAAAGCGAATGATATCTTATTTATATACCACTGCCGGTACCGGCACCAACAATCCCCTGCTGGACAACGCAAGGGGATGATGTGCCCTGTACAAGTTTCTATCGGGCGTCTGCCTTGTAAAGAGTAAAACACTCATATTGATGATTTTTTACTGCTGCTCAGAAGCTGGACGGCAAGAATCGTCGCACAGATAAAAATACAGATAAAAGCTGCATAACAACAGATAAATGCCAGCATCATATAGATTGCCTGAAGTTCTGATTTTTCTCCTGCATAAGTGTATACTGCAATAAAACTGGCACCTTCACTTACTTTCTTTTCCTCTAAAAATTGCCTGAGTTCATATTTGTATTCCGTTTGTTCACGATCTGCTGTCATGGCAAAATAGCACTGCCGTTCTCCGGTCAGTGTATTGAGTGTTTCATCCGGCAAAACTAAGATAGAACCCGTGTTAGTACCGCTTTCATTAATCATATTTTGTGCAAAATCACTCTTCTGAACAGCCTTCAATTTATACTCTTTTCCTTCGGTTGTCAGAGTAGGAAGTGCTTTTTCAAATTTTCCTGCATAATATTCTTCATCTGTCTGAATGTAATATTCATCTGTTTTCAAAGAAACTGTTTCCCTGCCCAGCATTTTCAGCAGTGCATTATAGTCAGAAAGCCGTATGGCACGGTCTTTATTCTGGCTGTCTGCCAAATCTTCAAATTCATTTTCTTCGGACCGTTTCTTTTTCAGAAGCGTAGCGATAATTTCACTGTCATTTAACCGATAGATATGATAAGAATGCTCTGTTGTTACCGTACTTCGCTGTCTGACAAAATCTCTGCAGGATTCTATATCCAAAGTCCCGTAGCGTTCGGAAACCTCTATATCGAAAGGGACTGATTTTGCCAGACTAGTCTCATACGAATTTGCCATAAAGGCAGCGCCCCCAAGTCCCAGCAGGGTCAGAAGTAACAGAATGGAAATGACGCCCATCTGTTTTCCGTTCGTCTTCAGCCTTCCTGTTAGCTGTCTGTAAAAAAAGATATTAAGATGATGCAGGCGGCGTTTTTCATTTTTCTTATAACGAATCAGAATATTTTCAGACAGGTGCCTGTAAAATAGCAGCAGGCTGATGCCTTGCAGGAGTACACCCGAAACCATTAAAAAGATTCCGAAAAAGCCGGATAACTTCTGGACAAATGCAGTACCAAGGCATAGGATTCCAAAAATACCTGTCAAAACTGCGAGAATAAGCTTTGCTTTTATATGTTTCCCTTTATTTGTAGAGGATTTTTCATTTTTCCTTTCATAATGCATCAGTTCTTTAATACGAATCTTCTTTAAGATTTTGTTCTGACGCTGCAGTGAAAGGGCAAACATAATAAAAAAGCAGAGAACGGTCAAGCCAACAGCCGGTAATTGAAACGATAAATCCATATAATAACTCTTATCAAACATCCGGAAAATCACCTGGCTTAAAACAAGATAAAAGAAATTACCCAATACAATTCCAACAAACAGAGTGGAAATACCGATTATCAGCTGTTCCGTCAGAAAAAGACGGCTCATGGTTCTGCGTTCCATTCCCATTGTCATATAGCAGGCAAATTCCCGGCTGCGCTGTTCAAAAATAAAACGGGTTATGTAGGAAATCAGCCACCCCAGAATCAGTACAACCATTATCGTTACGCATAACAGGATACTCATCATTTGCCCCATCAGTTTGTTAAATGAAGCTATTGCATCGGAAAACAGCAGGGAATTGTATGCGAATATTAACGTAATGCTTAAAATAAGTGTAAGAACATAAACGGCATAATCACCCAGGCTTCTTTTTACATTACGCAAGGCAAGTTTAGCGTACATGAGCAACATCACCGCCTAACATGGACATCACATCCAGGATTTCCTGGAAGAACTTCTTTCTGTCTTTATTTCCTCTGAGCATTTCCGTAAAGATCTTGCCGTCACGCAGAAACAGGATACGGCTGCAGTGGCTGGCGGTAAAAGCGTCATGGGTAACCATTAGAATTGTAATCCCAAGAGATTTATTCAGATCCTTCATAGCATCCAAGAGCATGGCACTGGATGCGGAGTCCAGTGCGCCGGTAGGTTCATCGGCAAGCAGCAGGTCCGGTTCATTCACCAGCGCTCTTGCACAGGCACAGCGCTGTTTCTGCCCTCCGGATACTTCGTATGGAAAATTATGAAGTTCACTACGAATGCCCAGCTTTTCCGCAATGGTATTTACCTTTGGTGTTATTTCCTCCTGGGGCAGTTTGCGTATGGTAAGAGCCAGTTCAATATTTTCTCCCAGGGTAAGGGTATCGAGCAGATTATATTCCTGAAAGACAAATCCCAGATGCTCACTCCGGAAACGTGCAATCTCCTGTTCCGTCAGCTGTGTGATCTCCCGATCCCTTAAAAATATTTTCCCTGCGGAGGGATCATCCAAAGTAGAAACACACTGAAGCAGCGTTGTTTTCCCGGAACCGCTGGCACCCATAATTCCCACAAATTCTCCTCCTTCGACCGAAAAGTCCACATCATTCAGAGCCTTTGTTACATTTGCATTTTCTCCATAATATTTAGAGATATGTTCTATTTTTAATAAAGTTTTCATGTTTATCACCTCAGATATAGCATACCGCCTGTGCACTTTGGAACATAGCATATTTTCTTACAGAAATCTTTCCTTTTCGTAAGAATTGTCTCTACAGGCGCAAAGGTAATGCCATGCATACTTCCGTATAGATATTTTCCTCTGACTGTATGCTTAATCCAATGCCCATATCCTCTGCATGCTTTTTACAGAGATAGAGCCCCATTCCGGTAGAACACAGATTTTTTCTGCCATTCTTTCCGGTGAAACCTTTTTCGAAAACTCTCGGTAAATCTTCCGCTGTAATGCCGCATCCATTATCCCGTATGAAAAAATGCAGAATATCCATCTGAATGCTATAAGTAAACTGAATGACCGGATCCTGGTCTCTCCGATAAACAGCGGCATTATATACCATTTGGTTCAGTAAAAATAAAATACCTTTCTCGTCTCCATATACTTCCGGAAAAAACTCCGGGATTTCTATCCGCACCCGGTTTTGAATCAACATTTGCTTATTCATGGATAAACACTCATTTAAAACATCCAGGAAATTCACCTTTTTAAATATAAAATCGGTATGGGGACTTTCGCTTCTCCCATAGTAGAGAACCTGTTCTAAATGGTGGTTCATGGTTTCCAACTCCAACAGAATATCCCTGCTGTCTTCGGTCCGCATCCGTTCTGCAATTAATTTAATAGCGGAGATGGGCTGCTTCATATCATGAACATAAGTTTCCAGCCATTCCTGATAATCCCTGCCCTCACGCCTACTAAGCTCTACCTGCTCCAGCATAGATTTTGTACATTCCCGAAGCAGGCACAGATAACCCGTTTCTTCATAGGATTTCGCATCTTTCCATATCTGGGGGAAGAGGTACTTTTCATCCAGCTGGTCAACCAAAACTGCCATTTTACGAAAATATGCCCGCTGTTTCCGGTAACGCAGCAGATTATAACAGAAAATCACCGCCAGACATACAAAAAACAGCGGCAAAATCTGCCACCATCCCAGCTTCAACGCTTTTAAGTAGATGCATGCACCTGACAGACCGATCAGCTGTATCAGAATATAGGTCAGACGCTGCTGCCAGTATAACCGCCCGTTCAAAGCTGATACCCCTGACCGTATCGTGTCTGGATGAGATCACCGGCATCCAGCTCTTTTAACTTACTTCTGAGCCGCGTCATATGGACGCTTAAGGTATTGTCGTCTATATACACCTGATTATCCCAGAGTTCCTCTATCAAATCCACTCTTTTAACAATTTCCTGTGGATGGGAAAACAGATACGACAAAAGGAGGGTTTCCTGCCTGGTGAGGATAATTTCGCGCTCCCCTCTGCACAGCTTCCCTTTGGACGGCCACAGGGTAAAATCCTCCCAGAGCAGCCTGCGGTCCTCAGATAACCCAAAACCGCTTCTGCGGAGCAATGCCGCAATGCGTGCCAGCAGGATCGGCATATTGTAAGGTTTGCGGATATAGTCGTCTCCTCCAAGAGTCATCCCGTACAACTCATCCATGTCGGAATCCCTGCTGGTCAGAAACATAATAGGGATTTTTGAAAAATGGCGGATGCTTCTGCAGATTTCATAGCCATCCCTGCCAGGAAGGGATATATCCAGCAGTATAAGCTTAAAATCACCTTTTTTCACTAAATCCTCTATCCGGTCAAAATCATCTGCCAGTTTAACTTCATACCCATTGCTGCCCAGTTCCCGCGCAAGCTCCCGGCACAGGATCCGGTCATCTTCTATTAATAACAATTTCATATGTATTAGCTCCTATCACATGCTCTAGAGCGTTTTTTAAAATTGCTTTCTGGCAGCTGTGCGTCACAGTTTGTGGGAGATTTGTCCCGGATGAAGGGCGCGTAGCGGGCTACGTAACCTGAATTCGGGGCAAATCTGCCGCAAAGTGGGGCGTACAGATGGCAGGAATGAATTTTCAAACACGCTCTAGTATTTTTTTGCGGCACGCGGGCATTCGCTGCGAAATCCTGATGCATTTCGCAGCTCTCCAAAAAGTTTGAGATATAAGTATTTATCGGTAATTCAAGCTTTATGGACTACTACTCTTCTGTAATGATAGTATCATAGTGAAAACTTTATGACAATGGGAATTTTATACCTCTGGCATTATCAGCAGCAAATCGGATTAATTCTGCTGCGGAGTTCCGCTGCAGCGGAAAGACACGGCCATGGTACCTAAAATAAAAAAGCATGGACCAATAAACTTCATAACCGCCCTTATCGAATTCTTCTTCCGTTGGGAAATAGCCGGTGCACCCATTGGTATATCCGCCAAAATAGAAGTACTCATTTTGAAGCATTTCGGAAATTCGCAGTGCAAATTCACACATAATTTCATTCGCCACACCACAAAGGCAAAATGTGTCCAGGAAAAAATACTGAACTTCTATTTCCTCCTCCTGTACAGTAATCTGGTTTTGTAAAAGACGCTCTACTTCCATAAGCCATGCTGTTCCATCTATGCCACAGGCTTTTGCTGCTTCTTTTGCAATTGCAAGTGCCCGGTCATAGGATGGAACATCTGAAAAAAGAGTGATTTTTTCGGAATACATGGAGATAGATTCCAAATTCCTGGGAATGAGAGATGCTATGACCGGTTCTGTTTCCTGAAGCACAGTCTGCGCCATCTCGTTTAATGCCGCATCAGAGCGGATAAATCGGCTGTCATTGGCATCCGGAGGCAGAATCTTTGATTTAAAATACTTTGGCGCCACATTTCCGGAAGCACCCTGAGTTACCATGACCGGGCATCCGTATTGGGACTGTAATTCATCCCGGACAGTTCCGAAAAAGTCCGGTGAAATCAGATAATTATCAGCTTTCAGCACATTATTGTGAACGGTAAGGCGAAGAAGAATTAATTTCAATGCCCCTTCTTTTGCATCACAGATTTTTAAAATACCGATTCTTCTGTCTAATGCCTCACAACTGCTGCGTCGGTTCACACCAATGTCCGTATAAGCGTTGCCCCAGGCAGCATATACAGGTGTTAAATCCCGGATTGCCTCTGATACTCCGGATTTTACCTGTTTGCAGAGGAATTTAAAATATTCCGGAGCACTGCTATCGTTAGGAGCTGCATGCGTATGGGAAAAGCAAAGCATTACCTTTTCTCTGGAAACAGATAATAGATTCCCAATTTCATCCCGCAAAAAGTCGGCATGCTGTTTTGAAAAACCGATATGGTCGATCGCGGCAAGGCAGCATATTCCGTTATCTGATTCCCAGATAGTGATCTGTGCATACAGTGGCTGTAAAATACCTTTTGACCATTCATCCGTTCGTCCAAATCCAACGGTTTGAATCGAATTTGAAGGGGTGATGTTTTTTTGTGAAAAGCCCATTTTTATGGTGTGCATTTTGGATACCTCGTGTCTTTCTATGCTTTTAGTATTATGTTTTTGGATAATATATGATTTTTTTGTACTGATTCTTTCGTACTGTATCTATTAATTTTAGTATTCTTCAGCACATTACCAATTGATTTTTATTATACCGTTAAGAAACGTTGATGTGCAATACACAGAATATTTAGGTAATGTTTTTTATCATTCCAAGCCTGCTTTATAATGTTTATTATCCTATTTTTTTGAGGAAAGAGTTTTTTCGTTTCGCTGTGATCCTGTTCAAATGGCTTTTTTTTGAGACTAATATATAAATAAAGCCTGGCAGCTCCCTGTCAGGCTTTATTGAAATTAAATTATTACCGAATCATTTGAATCATGTTTCCAATATCTTCTGCTGCCATCTGAAATTTAGACTTTTCTATCAAGATATTCTGTCCGGTCATGATATAGGATGGCATTAAACGAATCCCTTTGTAGAAGAATTCACTATTTCGCATTTTATAAGTGGAGATAGCAGGAATTGCATTCTTCCCTGTCTCCTTTTTGCTTATTAGATTGAATGCTTTTTTTGCAACATCCCCCATAAGCATAATTACTTTTACATTAGGAAAGAATGATAGTTCTTTTTCCAGAAACGGAAGGCTTTTTTCGATATCTTCCCGGCTGACTGCGTATTCTGATTTTGGAATTTTCACTGCATTGGTGATATAAACCCCCAAATCACCAATATCGTCTATGTTGTGTACATCAGCACCTGCCTTCTGGAATAAGGGGATTGCCGTTTCCAAATAAGCGGTTATCCCACCGCCATAAAAATCCTGTCCGGGATCGGCAGGAACCACTTCATTAATCATAATCGCCCTTATTTTTTCGGGCTGAATATCAGCATTACTAAACTGCATATTTACAATTTTACCCGGCAAACGTTCCAATTCATTTTTTATATTCATGTATTATAGCTCCTTCCTGTGATGCTGTAATGCATTTGCACAGCGCTTTATGATGTTTTCGCTTAACTGTCTCGGTGATACGATATCCACTTTGTCCCCGAAAGACATAATAAACTCATACAGCCATTGGGTCTCCGGCACGGCGGCCGTCACCTTATATCCGCTTTTAAGCTTTGTAATATCCTGATCATCAAAAATATCATAGATACGGTAAGCCATTTCATCCGGAAAATGCAATTCTATTTCCATAACCTGCCCCATAACTGCCGACTTGGGGAATACCGGATCATCGGTTCCAATCTTCCTGCAGAACTGCTCTTTTGTAAGTGTGATTTTCTTCATTCTGGAAACCCGAAAAAGCCTCTTCTCTAACCGATAGCGGCAAAATGCATAAATATACCAGGCTTTATCTTTATAGACTAGTTTCAATGGCTCGGCTTCTCTTTGCAGGTGTTCGCCGGAGGAAGCATAATAAGTAAATGAAAGAACTCTGCTTTCCAAAATAGACTGTTTTAAAATACTAAATATTTTTTGTTCATTTTCTCTGGAAATTCCCCAACGTGAGAAATCTGCCTCGATCCATTTTGTCTGAGCCGTCTGGAAAACAGCACCCATTTTTGTCAGAATATCTTCCGCGTCCTGATATTGTATTGCACAAAGGCTTTGCAGTCCCATCAGAATTTCCTGTTTTTCCTTATCAGATAGAATAGATTTATTCAGGACAAAATGATCCATCAACTGAATGCCGCCCTTTCTGCCTGTTGTGACATAAACAGGTATTCCGGCACTGCTGAGCATGTCCACATCCCGGTAAATAGTCCGAATGGACACTTCATACTTTTCGGCAAGTTCCGGAGCAGTTGCCCGCCCTTTCTCTAAAAGATAATAGATAATTTTAAATAAACGGCCCTCGGACATCCAATTCACCTCTTTCGTTATAGATAAGTTCTATCATATCATGAAAACCCTGACGATGTGTGTCAATATTTACTGTAAACTTTTTGCAAATTTTTCCTTCGAAAAGTGATTTGATATTATTATTCTAAAATCACCTTGGAAGTCGCAGATCTGATCTACGCTTAAGACGTCCATGCAATTACTCCACACCTCATCTTTCCAATACTCATTTTCCGATACAAAACTGTATTTATCTTTATCAGCATGGTGGAACCCGGGAGTTATGGTTAATCGTACTGTGATGAGGATTCAAACTTTCCATA
Organism: Robinsoniella sp. RHS; assembly: GCF_001029355.1. Taxonomy (NCBI): domain Bacteria; kingdom Bacillati; phylum Bacillota; class Clostridia; order Lachnospirales; family Lachnospiraceae; genus Robinsoniella; species Robinsoniella sp. RHS. Next base: position 107,282 of record NZ_JNGB01000020.1, on the reverse strand, counting down.
CATATCAAAAAGAACAGCATCACAATCTGTAATTGTAAGCTGTTCTTTAGAAACGTATAGTTTTTAAAAAAATTCAAACAAATTTATATCCATCTCAACATCTGAAATAACTGCCGACAGCGTACAGCCTGGCGTCCTTTCTCATCTAAACCCAAATATTAGACAGCATAAATTTAATGAAATAATAATTTTGCCTCTTCCATATGTTTGATAACCGGAACACCAAATGGACATCGTTCTTCACAACCGCCACAGGCAATACAGTCCTCTGCATTTGCAGATAAACCGAAATAGTGAGCTTTTATGGTATCCGGAAGTTCTTTTTGCATTTCAGCTAAATCATAAAGCTTATGTACCATTGCGATATCAATGCCGCTTGGACATGGCAAACAGTGACCGCAATAGGTACATTGCCCGGAATATGCATGGCTTGGTGCCCCTGCAAGAACAGTTGCATAGTCTTTTTCTTCTTCTGAAGCTGTCTCATAAGCTACTGCCTGGTCTACGTGGTCAGTAGTATCATATCCAACGAGTACACTGGCAACAGCCGGTCTGGTTAATGCATAGTGCAGACACTGGACCGGTGTCAGTGCTACACCAAAAGGTGAAGCTTCTGCCGAAAACAGCCTTCCCCCCGCATAACCTTTCATGACATTGATGCCAACATTTTCACGCTCACAGATCTGATATAACTCTGCACGCTCGGGAGCTATTCCTCCTAATTCATCTGCATATGACTCACTGAAATACTGTGTCATATCCTCTGTGGCGGGGAGCATATCAAATGCGGGATTGATACTAAATAATATCATCTCAATTTCGCCTTGTAATGCAGCAAGTTTTGCAACATCCGGATTGTGAGTGCTCAACCCAATATGGTGTATGACGCCCTGATCCCGCAGTTCCCTGACATACTCCATAAACTCACCTTGTACAATTTGATGAAACTCAGCCGTTTCATCTACAAAATGGATCATTCCCAGATCAATATAACTTGTGTCAAGTCTGATCAGTAAATCCTGAAAAGCTTCTTTTACTTTTGCCATATCCCGTGTTCTGAGATATTGGCCGTCCTGCCACGTAGAGCCCAGATGTCCTTGAATAATCCAGTTGTCACGATGGCCTTTGATCGCGGTTCCTATATTGGAACGTACATTTGGTTCCGCCATCCAGCAGTCTAAAATATTGATACCGCTCTCTTCACATCGCTTGATAACTTCCTTAATTTCTTCTAACGTATGCCGCTCTAACCATTCTGCACCCAGACCAATTTCACTGACACGAAGACCTGTTTTTCCCAAAGTTCTGTATTGCATTTTTTAACCTCACTTTCCTGTATTACCGTATTTTTATTTTAAGTCCAGTATAGCATAAAAACGAGCTTTTTCATATCATTTATATAGGCAGTTCTGTTGATCCAGTTCTGTTGATTAATTTTAAATTTTGCACTGGTGATTATTATGTGGTGTTCTAACATAAGTCTACAAAGCGACTTACCGGATATGGTTCTCAAGATATAAAACAGCAGATAAGATCGAATGATCTCACCTGCTGTTTGTTACATTTTTATCACTGCTTTTATCACATCGTCTTTGTGATTCAGATTATAATCAACACCTTTTATAACGTCTTTAAAGTCATATGTATGGGATACAATCGCTTTTAGAGGTATGAGTCCATTGCTCACTGCGCTAATTGCAGCGGGATAAAGATTCCGGTAACGATATACTGAATAAATGGTGCCTTCCATTGCATTTAAAGTGGCAATATCCAGTTCCAGCACAGGTTCCGGAGACACACCTACTAAGGTTACTTTCCCCGCTCTTTTAATCAAACGGCATGTTTGAAGGGTTGTAATCCTGTTTCCGGCACATTCATATACCTGATCCACCCCTCCGCCTGGAAGAGTCTTTACGAACTCTTCGATATTTTCTGTCTTGCTGTTAAATACTCTGGACGCCCCAAGTTCTTTTGCTTTAGCCAGACGTTTATCCAGAATATCCGCAACATAAATTTCACTGACACCCCTGGCTTTTAAGGACATCAGTGTAACCAATCCAATACAGCCTGCACCCAGTACTACCGCTGTTTCACCCAGCTTTGCATTGGAAAGTTCACAGGCGTGCATTCCAACCGCCAGCGGTTCCATTAGCGCTCCTTCTAATGTTGATACATGGTCAGGCAGTTTAAAGGTCATGCTTGCAGAATGTGTACAATATTCGGAAAAGACCCCGTCTTTTTCTTTAGGTATAGCCATAAATTTTACTTCTTTGCATAGATTATAATGTCCCTTCAGGCAGTCTTCGCAATGACCGCAGGGAACCCCCGGCTCTAATGCAACCCGGTCTCCCACCATAAATCCGGTAACCCCTTCCCCTATTGCAGTTACTACTCCTCCTGGTTCATGTCCTAAAACCAATGGTCCATCAGGTACCCAGTTCGCAAGCCTTCCTTCTGAGTAAAAATGCAGATCCGACCCGCATACGCCCACATATTCTAACTTAATCTGCAGTTCTCCCCTTTTCGGCTGAGGAATAGGTCTTTCCTCCCATTCCATTTGTAACGGACCGGTCATAACTGCTACTTTCATTGTTCCTTCCATTTTAAACCCCTTCTTTCTGGATGTGATAGTATTTCTTTACATAAATACCTATTTGCAGGATGTGAATGTATTTTTTTACATATATACTAATTTACTAAATTTAATTAAGTATTGTTTGATTTACAAAAAAGTAATATAGATACTATATGTTTAATCTGCTGGCCATGTTTATTAAAAGTATTATAGCAATGTATATTTTATCTGTCAAGAATATGTTTTAATTTAATTAAGTAAAATTTATTAATAAATATCTTTTTTCTCTTATTTAGTAAATAATATTTAGTAAAGATTGTTTAGCAAAGAATAGTTACAGCACTACAGTCAATTAAGTTTATGGCCAGCGGACGGAGTCCATACTGTGAACAGGCATAAAAAAAGAAGCAGATGTTTACATCTCCATCTGCCTCTTGCCAGGTATCTATTCTGTTTTCACCTCCGGATGGTTTTCTAACTTTTTTACACTTTCCCTTATAATTAAATTGGTTCCGACTTCAATTTTTATAGATTGTTCCCTTGCTTTTTCCATCTTCGATATAAGCAGATCTACAGCAGCAGGTCCAAATATATTTTTAGGAACATTAATTGTGGTGAGTCCGGGTTTCACTACTTCACTGATGGGACGGTCATCGAAACCGACAACCGATATATCATCCGGCACGCTGAGTCCTGCTTCCTGAATTCCATGGATTGCACTGCAGCCTATCAGATCGTTTTCAGCAAAAAATGCAGTCGGATGCTTCGAATTACTTTTGAGATAATTTAATATTCCCTGCTTTACTTCATTTTCCGAGTACCCTACATCTACGACATATTCTCGGTTAAATGCCAGTCCCAGCCGTTTTAACTGGTTCTTATATACCATATACCGTTCATCAAAACTGTTGATCCTCACCTTGCTGCGAAGATAGCCGATATCCCTGTGCCCCATTTCATAGAGGTGCAAAAGTGCCTTACTCGTACCCTGGGTATTGTTAATTGCTACCGCATCAATATCATTTTCCTGAAAAGAATTATCCAGTACCACAAAGGGCAGCCCGGATTCTTTGAAAACCGCAAGATCTTCATATTGCATTTCCACTGCAAATATAATCAGCCCTTTACAATGAGCATTCCCCAGTAAGCATTCCTGTTCTTCTGCGGACATTTTTTTATCCAGATAAATAAAATTTAAGTGATAGCCGTATTTACTGACACTATAATTTATTCCTTCCAGAATACAGGTAAAAAATGGAGATTCATTGACGATATTCCCTCTTCTTTTATACACTACAAAGCCAATACTCCCGCTATTCACCACATTTTCTTTCAACATGTATTCACAGCCGAGTTCTTTTATTTTCCGGATAATTTCCTGTCGCCGCAGCTCTCCCACACCAGGTTTATTATTCAGGACAAGAGAAACCGTTGCCGTAGAAACTCCGATCATCTCAGCAATATCTTTTGCTTTTAGTGCCATAATTCACCTCCATTGCAATTTAATTAATATTACTAAATATTTTACTAAATTGCAAGAGGGAATGTTTCGTTTTTTTATTCTTTATTCGTTTTTCCCATCTGCACTAAAGCATAGGCAAACCATCCGAGACCTATCAGAGTTATCCCAACTGACAGCCCAACCGAAAGGCCCGCAAAAAATCGCTGCACATCGCCTGCGTTATTTCCTGCTTCAAAAACCGGTATACGCCCAACCATTACAAGAAATAAACCGATAAATAAATTTTTTTGTGAATTAAGCTTTTCTAATAATTTTAAAAGTTTTAATGCATTTTCATCTGCTATATGGTTCAGATTTTCTTCATTGATTGCTTCTCCGGATAGCAATTCATTCATGGAAATATTCAGTATTTCACACAAGCGCATATGTAAAGACCAGTCCGGCATGCACTTTCCCGTTTCCCATTTGGAAACAGACTTATTGGATACGCCTAACATCTCAGCAAGTTTTTCTTGTGTGAGATTTTGTTCCTTTCTTTTGGCAGAAATAAATTTTCCGATTTTTAACTGCTCCATTTAAACACCGCCTTTCCATATAAATATATCCCTTATTTCCTGAAATTCCAATCCCCTGGAGGTAGAATTCAGGTGGAATCAGCTATTTTCCCACCAAAATTTCTACTTTCACAAGATATTCTTCTTCGTCCTGCATAGCTATTTCATTTAGCGGATATTCTTCATAAGCATCTCCGTAAATCTCTATATTTTCACTTTTCAGATATTGAAATAACCTTTCGTAAACCTTATGTGATTGTCCGTAACTGCAGCGGCCATAAGCGGTAGCATATAAGCCTGCGGGTTTGTAGCCGTTGGCGCCCTGCGTTACTTTCAGATAATACCGGTAGACCGGGTCGATGGATCTATTTTCCAGAATGTGTTTTGCAATCACCACCCCTATCGGATATCCCAGCTCCATCCCGTGCTCTTCAGCATAGTTATAGAAAGATATCATTTCCTCATCCCCAATCTGGCTCTTTTCAATCGGACACCCCAGAAAAACAGGTTCCCTCTTCTTCTTCAGAATCACAATCTGATCAGTATCTACGGAAAGTGCTTCGTTTGCCATGTTCGTATATAATCTCATCATTTCCTGCATCCGGCTGAGTTTTGTGATTTCTGCCTGAATTTTTTCTTCCTGTGCCTGAAACAAATTTATCATCTGCTCGGGTGTCCGTCCTCTGGCGTAATGTTTGATTTCCTCAATTCCAATTCCCAGTTCCCGAAGGGCTGCGATCAGGTAAGCAGAACCCAGCTGACGACGGGTATAATACCGGTATTCATTCATTCCACGGTGTTCGGGAATTAACAGGCCAATCTTATCGTAGAAAATCAGATTGGCACGTTTTATTCCCGTAAGACGTGCAAATTCACTGATCGTCATATATTGTTTATTCTTCATTTTTATACCCCTTAATAGCGCATGCTGGCTTGTGCCATCCCTGAATTAGTAGTTATGTTTTTTCATTCTTTCTCTCTGGATCCAGTCCAAATAAAAATATTGACCTCTTCTAAAAAAACTTCAAAAAAAATACTTGACTGTAAAGTAACTTCATAGTTTATAGTACCATTTAGTGGCAAAATTAGCAACTTATTTATTACATGATGGAGGTATTTATGACATTTTTAAAATCTTTTTTTCTAAAAAACAAAGGAAAATCAGCCATTATGCTGCTCCTTCTTCTGGGGCAGGTGGCAGGCACTCTGTATATACCGTTTTTAATCGCAGGAATCGTAGATAAAGGCATTATGAAGGAAGATATGAATGCCATTCTATCAATAGGCATACAGATGCTGATCGCTGCAGTTATAACTACAGCGGTTGCGGTACTTGGCAGCTTTTATTCTGCAGATCTGGCGGCTGCTTTTGGCAGGGATATGCGAAATGCCGTTTTTTGCAAAAGCCAGGAGCTGTCTCTTCGGGAATTTGACAGTATCGGTGTTTCTTCCATGATTACACGAACAACATCTGACATTTCCGTTTTACAGCAAAGCCTAGGGATGATCTTCCAGCTGGTTGTTCCGGCTCCTCTTATGGTTATTGCATCTGTTATTATGACTGCAAAGGTAAATTTGTCCCTTACTTTGATTCCAGTGCTCTGCATTGTGTTTTTCTTAATACTTGCATGGATAATTCTGAAAAAATCAGGTCCTCTTTCCGCACAGATTCAGCTGAGAATGGACAATATTAATCAGGTTGTACGGGAATCCATTACCGGAATCCGTGTTATACGTGCTTTTGACAATGGTACTTATGAACAGCACCGCTGTGACAAGGCTTTTTCCAGATATGCGGATAATATGATCAAGCTGAATAAACTGTTTGCGCTCCTCAATCCCACCGTTTGGCTTGTGATGGGACTTTCTATGGCTGCGATTGTTTGGTTTGGCGGCTTAATGTCTCTGAAAGGAACCATGCAGATCGGGGAAATTACCGCAGTAACCGAATATACGATTATGACGTTGGGATATCTGATTATGGCTGCATTATCCAGTGTGACCCTTCCAAAAATGAAGTCCTGCCTTGACCGCCTGGAAGAGGTGCTCCACATGACGCCTGAGATTAAAGATGCTCAGATGAAAAACAGCTCTTCCCTGCAAAAAGGACCGGCGGTTCAATTTGAACACGTGACGTTTTCTTACCACGGTGCAGAGGAACCGGTCTTACAGGATCTGTCCTTTTCCTGTTATGCCGGAAAGACGACTGCAATCATTGGAGGCACCGGATCCGGAAAGAGCACCATTGCCAATCTCATGCTTCGTCTGCATGATATAAATTCCGGGAAAATTAGTTTAAACGGAACTGATATACGTACAATGTCACAGGAAAAACTGCGGGAAAACATTGGATATGTGCCGCAAAAAGCTTTCTTATTCAGTGGTACTATTGCCGATAATCTGCGCATGGGATGTAAAACAGCCACAAAAATGCAGATGCGAAAAGCTCTTCGTATTTCCCAGGCCGAACATTTCGTAGACGGTCTGCACAATGGATTGAATGCCCCGGTATCCCAAAGCGGTTCCAATTTCTCCGGCGGACAGAAGCAAAGACTGTCAATTGCCCGTGCACTGATCAAAGAATCACCGGTTCTGATCTTCGACGACAGCTTTTCCGCTTTGGATTTTAAAACAGATGCGGCTCTGCGAAGAGCATTAAAAAAGGAAACACCACAGACAGCAAAGTTAATTATCGCCCAGAGAATCAGTACCATTATGGATGCTGACCAGATTATTGTACTGGACGAAGGCAAAATCGCAGGAATCGGAAAGCATACAGCATTAATGCAAAACTGTCAGGTCTATCAGGCGATTGCAAAAAGCCAGTTATCATCAGAGGAGGTTACAGCAGTATGAAACAAAATAAATTCACAAAAAAGAAACCCGTTGTTGACATAGAGGTTTCGGATATACCACAAAATACAAAAGCAACGGTAAAACGCCTGCTGAAACGTCTGTCAAACCAAAAAGGCAAACTGATTTTAGTTCTGCTTACGGCTTTATTAAGCAGCGCAGCCTATGCATTAATGCCACTTATGGTAGGTGCCGGGATAGACAATCTCTTAAAGGCTTTAAAAGCTTATAAAAAAGGATCAGACATTTTGTTCTTAGTTAGCGATGCGCTCCTGGTTCCGGTTCTGATGATTGGTGCTGCTGCATTGGCAACCTGGATCCTTTCTTATATACAGCAATATATAATAGCCAGTGTTGGAGAAAAATTTACGTTATCACTTCGGCAGGACATCAGTGCAAAAATCACGAAACTGCCGCTGCGCTATTTTGATTCCCATAAAACAGGAGATATAATGAGCCGCATTACCAATGATCTGGAAAAGGTTTCGGAGGTCCTGCAGGTGGGATTGATGCAGTTTATATCCTCAGTCTTTACCATTCTGATTACTGCAGTGGCCATGCTGTTATTAAGTCCAGGTCTATCCCTTCTGGTCCTTGTCTCAGTAGCTGCCAGTACGGTGGCAACCAAATTTGTCTCGGATCTGAGTCAGCGCTATTTTGCACAGAATCAGGCGGCAGTTGGTGAGTTAAATGGCAAGGTGGAAGAACTCTATACCGGAAACCGCATAATTAAAGTATTTAACCAGCAGTCTGAAGCGATTGATGAAGTCCTGGCACTGAGCAATCAACAGTTTGAGGCTAACCGGAAAGCCCAGTTTGCAAATTTTGCCATTTATCCGGCAATCCGTATTATTAATCAGCTGGGATTCGTGGCAACCGCCCTGGTGGGAGGATATCTGGTTCTGCAGGGACAGATTTCCCTGGGAATCATCCAGGCATTCCTGCAATATGAAAACCAAATTTCAGAACCTGTCACTCAGGCATCTTATGTCATTACTTCTCTTCAGGCAGCAATTGCAGGTGCAGAACGTGTGTTTACCATTCTGGATGAAGAGGAAGAACCGGCAGATGCAGCTAATGGCTATTTACCTCCATCCAATGGCCATGTAAGTTTTAATCAAGTAAAATTCGGATACTCTCCGGAGAAAATATTAATGCACAATCTGAATCTGGAAGTGCATCCAAATGAAATGATCGCTATTGTAGGTCCTACCGGTGGCGGAAAAACGACACTTATTAATCTGCTTATGCGTTTTTATGATCTGAATGGCGGCAGCATCTCCGTAGACGGTGTGGATATTTCAGCCATGCCCCGTGGAGAACTGCGCCGCCGCATTGGGATGGTTCTGCAGGATACCTGGCTGTTTGAAGGTACCATCGCAGAAAATATAGCCTATGGAAAAATGGACGCTACACCGGAAGAAATTAAAAGAGCTGCCCGTGCTGCTCGCTGTGACCATTTTATACGTACGCTGCCAAATGGTTATGATACCGTGATATCCAGCGAGGCATCCAACATCTCACAGGGGCAGATGCAGCTTTTAACAATCGCGCGTGCGATGCTGACCAACCCTTCCTTTATGATATTAGACGAAGCGACTTCCAGCGTAGATACCAGAACCGAGGTCGAGATTCAGAAAGCCATGGCTGATCTGATGAAAGATAAAACAAGCTTTGTCATTGCACACCGTCTTTCTACTATAAAAAATGCAGACTTAATCTTAGTGGTAAAGGATGGGGATATTATAGAACGCGGTACGCACAATGACCTGATAATGCAGGATGGATTTTATGCTTCTCTTTATAACAGTCAGTTTGAGGCATCTGCATAGAATTATCAGATATATTCTATTTTTTGTTCCTGATAAAAAGGCGTAAATGGAGGAATACAATCCTTCACTTACGCCCTACATACACACAACATTATCCCAAAACAAATTTTTTTATCCTCTTGGAATCTGCCTTTGGATTATAACGCATGATCTGATCTGAAATTCGCTGTAATGCATCTTCGCCTTTTATATGTCCGGCTTCTTCTAACATATCATCCGGAAAGAAGTCTTCCACGAGACAGAATACAGTAGATGACCACCCATACTCCTCTCCTTTTTCCGATAGTTTCTTCTTCTGTCCGCACATGGTAATATACATTTTCATCTGCAGTTCTGTTAAACCACGTTCAAATGCAGCTTTATCTTCTTTCGAGAATCCGCCTGCCTGTTTCAGCAGATGCAGGGGCATCCTTCTCTGCTCTTTTAATATTTCATAAATTATTTTGGCTGGATGGCTGATCTTTCCCTGGGCATACGCTTCTTCAAAACTGGTTTTGTCACGGCGTGCGGCGTAAAAATAGGGATACCATTCTTTTGTAATGAAGCCACTCTTTTTAAAAAACAGCTTTCCATAGGCAATATCATCCCGTTCATTTAAGACCCTCATACGCCATTCCCAGGGATCAGTATCTGCTTTTTCCGTATGCCACTCAATTTCCTCACCAAAATAATTGCACAGGGAAAAGATTTGTTCATCATTGGTTCCACCCATACTCATTCCGGTTATTAAAAGTGATTTTATAAAATCGTTGTAACACTTGATTGTTTTTATTTCATCCATTGTTTTTATCCTTTCATTTACAGAATACCGGTATCATGCACCGGAAATAATTTTTCTTTATTATATCACAGGAAACAGGACAACTGTATGTCATGTTGCGATTTCAAAACCACTACAAAAATCCACTGCCGCTGTTTCCCAAAGAAGACCATACCGGTTAATGGCATGGTCTTTGCATGGTGAATTTGATTAATTGCTATTCTAGTTAATACGCATATAAATATTATCCGGCTTCAGGAGTATAGATTACACTATTCCCATTCTGCTTCATCAACACAGAATGCGCAGGTATATTTTGATTTTCATATTGAAAATCTGCATCTGTAAAATTAGCCACTGCCGTTAATTGTTCTCCATAATTTGTCATCTGCACCAGTCCATCATCAGTAAGGTATTCAAAATCCGTCATTTCTTCCTGTACGGCTTCTTTACTAAATTGTGACCAGGCAGCAGTATGGCTTGTAATTGCTGTTTTATATTTTTCCCATTCTGTGCTGTCCAGATGATAGAGCGGCGGTACATTGTAGAGAACTTCTCTAAGCATACGGTCTTCCACTTTATCTTTAATTTTAAATGTTGACCAGTCCCAGTGATATGTGGTAATTACAGAATCATTGTAAACCAGTTTATACAGCGGAACATCATACCTGGGATTCAGGAATATCTGTGCATATTGCTCTTTCACAGGAACTTGCCGTGTAAAACGTTCTGCGGCCCCGCCCTTTGGATTATAATATTTGCCTATATAGTATTCGCTGTCTTTATTGTTCTTCATATCCTCATCCATCCAGGAAAAGCTCTGCAGTTCTATTCCATGGGCAAATGCTATGGTAGAAGCGGCAAAATCGCTGCCTCCTTCCGAACCGATTACTTTATTGCTGTCCCGTATTAATGACATCCGTTCCAGTCTTGCCTGCAGATCCTCCTGCTGGGTTGTCAAATGTTCCGGTGTATAATCATCATATATTTCTCCTGTTGCATCACAATCGATAAACCAGGAGTTAAATCCCACTCCATTTCCTTCGATGCTCTGCAGGCGATGCTCTACGGCGGGTATGGATAATGTCGGATTCAGTTTTCGTCCTACATTCTGAAATCCTGTGATTTTTTCCCCATTCTTATCTTCAATTACCGCATTTTCATAGAGGGACGTATCCTGGAATGCAGCCGTAATCCATTGTTCTTCACCTGGTTTGTGGATGGAATGGTAGGAGTCATACGGTCCAATTAAATAGTCCTTAGAAACTGCAGTTGCTACCAGCTCCGGCTTGGCATATGCCTGTTCCCAGCTGTTTAACCCGATCCAGGCATGGTCTATCCCGTTTTCTTTCAACTCCCGGACAAGATTTACCGTTTCCTGATTCATCCAATTATCCACTTCTAAAAATACCTCAGGTAAATTAGCAGCCAGAGCATGTTTATGAAATTGCAGCTGCTCTGAATCACTAAGGTTATCCAATCCTTTCTTAATGCAGCTTTGCATAAATGGATCCTGGATGTGTAAAGCTTCCTCCTGATAAAAATCATCATGTTTCAAAATTTCACTCAAAGCCCGGCAGACAATATCCTTTTGGTATTCACCTACATAATCCTGAGACTTTATTTCATCTAAGGCATTGATTGCTTCATCACCCGATTCTAATTGTGCAATACGCGTTTTTAACCACTCCGTCACACTGCTGTCAATGGAGCCGCGAAATGCCTGCCAATTCACATCTTCCGAGGAAATGATTAACTCCCCCCAAAGATAAATGTGGGGTGCACCATAAAGTTTTTGGATATCTGGATTTTGTGCTTCCTTTTCTTTTAAAGTTACAAACTGTCCCTTTTCCATGACGTAACTGCGATAGATTTTAGCCGCTGCAACCGGGTCATTTTCTGTTAAGTAAAACCGGAATCGCTGTTCTTTTTCCGGATCGATTTCCGGGTATTCGTGTTTTAGGGTAAAAATATTCTCGCTGGTTTCTGAAAACATAAGCTCGCTGCGATATGGATTTTCTAAAACCGTAACTACGGCGTTTTCTCCCTGTGCCGCAGCCCAAAATGGCATAGAAAGCTGCTCCATAACGGAAACGGATGTTCCTTTCAGATAGTTGTTCCAGACGGGATCATCTTTTGGTACTCTTTTTCCTTCCCCCAAAGGAAGATAATACATATCTCCGGAAATAACAGGCCAGTTAAATTCATTATCCATTTCTTCTTCTGAACGTACGGAAACCTCCAGATAATCTTCAGCAGGAGTTATGGTTACTGCTATTTTCTCCTTGGGATATAACCAACTGGTCACACCTTTTTCCTGTGTGAAATTTTCTACCAGACGCTGTTCACCGGGTTGGGAAACAACCACGGTTTCCTTACCCTTCTTTACCTCCAAAGTAAAAGTTTCCGGATTCACTTCATAGGCTGGCGATGATGTATTAACATTTTCATCCCCTGGCTCATTAAACTTTGTACTTTTGGACTGCACGTTATCATTTGTTTCTTGATGCTGAACTTTATCATTTGTTTCATCTGTTGAAATTTTTGAAGCACATCCGGTTAAAACCCCCATGATGACCCCAATTCCAAGACATAGGTTCAAAAGCTTTCTTTTTGTCATTTATTAACCCTCCTTTAAATTTGTACATTACATACCATAAAGGATTCATGTGACAGGCATTTGACAAAATGAAAAAATAAAAATTGAAAAACTCCAGGCAAATCCTTTCGGCTAAGCAGAAAGCTTATACCGGATGAATTTCCCAGGAGTTTCCCTGAAAGTACTATAATTGTAAAATTATATATGAATATTTATTGTTTTTTTACCCTCTGAATTCAATCCAGCCAATTGTCATATCCGGCTTTACCAAATCCAGACGCAGTTCATAATAACCGGGTTCCAGTTCAACCTTGATGAGCTTCTGCGTGATTTTATTTCCGTCGGTACCGTTGAGTTGGACCGTGGTCATGACTTCCCCATTTAAAATCATATTTACAGTTGCCTGTGCCTGATTTGTTCCCTGTGAAGAAAGTTCGCCTACAATGCTGTATATTCCAGGATTTTCTACTTTCAGACATACGGTTTCCCCATATTGCGGTGTGATCTTCGGTAGTTCAGACAGTAAATAACAGGTTTGGTCTGCTGTTATGCTTTCTGTTATACCTTCTGCAGTGGACTTCTTTGCCGCAAATTTTTGAATTCTGGCTGCTTCTTCCGGTTTTCTTTCAAAGGCAGGAACCTGCATCAGGAACTCGCATATATTTTTTGCACATCTCTGAAGTTCGCCTATCGTAAGACATCCTTTTTCCAGATATTCCAGTGTATTATCGTTCATGGCATTTACTTCTGCACCATTATTATTGACAACCATGTAAATATCGTTTTGTGCCCGTACCATGAATGCAGTGTTTTTCTTATCTGCAGGTCCGCCATTTACGTTATCATTCATCATTGCCCACCAATCGGTCATGACGATTCCATGGTATCCCCATTCACCCCTCAGTATAGTGGTATTTAAGTCATAATTAGAAGCTGACCAATGACCATTTACCGGATTGTAAGAAGTCATGATGGATGTTGCCTGACCTTCTTTCACTGCTATTTCAAAAGCTTTCAAATAAATTTCACGAAGTGCCCGTTCTGAAATAATAGAGTCTGCATGGAAACGAGCTGTTTCCTGATTATTTCCTGCGAAATGCTTCACTGTACCCACACAACCTGATTTGCGTATTCCTTTTACTGCCGCGCAGGCAAAACATCCGGTCAGATAAGGATCTTCCGAGTAATATTCGAAATTACGTCCGTTCAGCGGGTTTCTGTGTATATTCACACCCGGCCCCAGCAAGGTATCAATTTCGTTATTCCTTAATTCTTTTCCTTCTAATTCATACAGTTCTTCCATCATCGGAATATTCCAGGACGAAGCCAGCAAGGTTCCGATGGGCATCTGCGTAGCTTTTAATCCGCTTTCCATCCGAATTCCGGAAGGGCCATCCGCCGCACAGGCGATGGGGATTCCATATGCTACTAATGCATCACCTACACCGCCAAAAGCTGCTGCCGTTCCGGGAGTTACTTTTGGGCTGCTCATCCCTTCACCGCGCACAATGCAAGCCAGCTCATCTGTGTTTAACTGGGCAATAAAAGCATCAATATCTGATTTTCCCTCCGCTACATCCTTGAGCTTAATTCCTTTGTCACCGGTCTGCTGCATTGTTTCCGGCAAACGCTCCGTAATTCTGTCCTGCAGTAAAATTGTCTGCAGCGGGGTCTCTTCCTGTGTAATTTGATAAATTCCTTTGCTATCGGTTTTGCCCGGTTTTATTCTCTGGAAAGCCCTTACAGGTGCCATTGCCTCTTCCAGAGTCTCAGATACGGTCAGTGAATCGATGATATATGCACCTTTTTGATCTACATCTGCTTTCACTAAGTCACGCACACTGTTGCCCACAAAGATTTCATAAGCACCTGCTTCCAGTACATAACAGGATTTATTTCCGGTAATGCCGCTGTCATCATAGGAAGCCATAGCTGCAACCGGAAAACTAATAAGCAATGTTGCTTCTTCATTTGGCTGTAACTTCTCAGTCTTGGCAAATGCACGCAGTTCTTTTACAGGTTTTCCCAGTACTCCCTGGGGTTCTCCGCTGTAAACCTGAATGACTTCTTTTCCAGCATAGGCACCTGTATTTTTAACGTGGACTGCAAGTTCTATTTTGGCATCAACACCATCACCTGTGGACTTTGCTTCTGCCACTTCTATATCAAAATTTGTATAAGATAATCCAAATCCAAAAGGATACTGCACTTTTTCCGGGGCAAAGGTTTCGAAATAACGATATCCTACATAGATATCTTCCTGATAAAAATTCTGTTCTTTACTTCCGAAATTACTGGTAGAAGGATAGTCTTCCAGCCTGTAGGCAATAGTATCCGGCAGTTTTCCACTGGGATTTACTTCTGCTGATAAGACATCTGCAACGGCAAGACCGCCGGTCATACCTCCCTGCCAGATGTATAGGATCGCCTTGATATGATCCTGATAAGCAGAATCTTCTGCCCAGCTCATATCTATAATATTTGCAACATTCAATAAAACTGCAACTTGTTCAAAGTGACGTGTCAGAACTTCAAGGTTTGATTTTTCCTCCTGAGTCAGACGGTATCCCCCTTCTGCATCTGCATTATCCTGATCTTCTCCTGCAGTACGGCCTATGATAAAAATCGCCTTTTCAGATTTTTCCCGGGCATTTTTTGCAAGATCGTCCGTGATCATCATTTCTTTTTGATGCCACGGCTCCGCTGCCCATCCGCCGCCTCCGTCGTCAGCAGGGTTTTTGGCTATCCACTCTTCATACAGCTTTACTAGTTCATCATTGAGTTTCATTTTTTTGTTCTGGCGGACTCCATCAATAATATTGCATACATATTCTACATTCACCGCACCACCTGATCCGGTACCGCTTCTATAATAATCAAATTGGCATCTTCCGAATACAGAAACCACCTCGTCTTCTAAAACCGGCAGCATGTTGTTTTCATTTTTCAATAACACTGCTCCTTCTGCGGCTGCAATTCTGCTGTAATCGGCCAGCTCCGGCAACGGAACTCCTATTGTATTCTTACTCATATCTTTACCTCCGGGATATTTTTTACATCTTTTGTAAAATCAGTATATCCCATTTTTTTGTTATATGATATAATAATTCCATTCAAAAATAGCAAAATTTTGTCATACAGTCTTTGTGTATGCTTTATAAATCTAAAAAAGGAAGGAACAAATATGATCCATTATTGGAAAGAAGAAAATGTATATATAGACGGTGTTCCGTGCCAGTTTTTGTGCCATCTGGAAACCAGGAATTGTGCCGGAATCGTCTATCCTGCGCACTACCATGATTATATAGAAATGCTTTATGGCCTTTCGGGTACATTTAAAGTATATCTAAACGGTTCCTATCACTCCTTTACCGGGGGAGATCTGGTTTTAATTAACTCTCATGAAGTGCATCAGATTGACTCCCTGTCTGAAAATGGAGGCGAGTATATAGTTGTGCGGTTCATGCCGGATTTGATTTACAACCGCATGTCCCAAAACCACTTTGAGCTGGAATACATCCTACCATTTATCACCGAAGATGCCAGACATGAAAAAGTAATCCCGTATTCGGAGATCCGGGACACCATGCTTCCTACGTTATTTCACAATATTATGACAGAAAATCATGAAAGAGACTACGGATATGAGCTCGCCATTAAGAACCATATCGGCAGCATTTTCTTATGGATACTGCGCTATTGGCACCGGTCGGGAGAACATCCGGATAATTACAGACAACCGGACCGGCAGCTGTACGAAATGTTAAACCCGGCTTTTAACTATCTGTCGGTCAATTATGAAAAACCGGTAAAGGCTTCTGAAATGGCAGAATTATGCAGCCTTAGCTCCAGTTATTTTTCACGTTCTTTTAATCGGCTTATGGGAATGAGCTTTAATGAATACCTAAACTACATCCGTGTAAGCGAAGCTGAAAAATTATTAATTTCCACCCCTCTGAGCATCACAGAAATAGCGGTAACCGTTGGATTTAGTACATCCAGTTATTTCATTAAAATATTTAAGATATATAAGAATCTATCGCCGAAGCAATTCCGGATGACTTTGCTTTAGTCAGATGTGGATTTTATGTATATATTTACTTGTTTAAGGTTTTAATGAAGAAACGGTCAGCGAAAAAGTAAATCACTTGGTTAACATGATAAGTTTAATCATACTATCATATTTTAACAGTTTTATATTTTGATTACCCTCCAGAGTTCGTTCGCTTATGATTTAATATCATGGCGAACTACTCCTGAGTAACCAGGAAGAACCTGGTAGTCCTTAGCGCTTAATCCTATGAACTGCCAGGCTCCTTTTATATTTATATAACATCTGATTAGTCTATCTTAACCTGCATTATTTTGTGCAAACTGGCTATTATACAATTTTTCATATAATCCTTTTTTACGGATTAATTCCTCATGAGTTCCAACTTCTTTAATATCACCCTCCTGCATATATAAGATCATATCGGCATCTCGGATTGTGGAAAGCCGATGGGCGATCACAAAACTGGTTCTGTTCTTCATGAGTCTTGCCATGGCTTTCTGGATCAGTACTTCTGTCCTGGTGTCAACAGAGCTGGTTGCCTC
The DNA here is from genome assembly GCF_001029355.1 of Robinsoniella sp. RHS. Taxonomy (NCBI): domain Bacteria; kingdom Bacillati; phylum Bacillota; class Clostridia; order Lachnospirales; family Lachnospiraceae; genus Robinsoniella; species Robinsoniella sp. RHS. Next base: position 90,051 of record NZ_JNGB01000020.1, on the reverse strand, counting down.
ATCCAGTATCATAATCGGTGAATCAGACAAAATTGCACGGGCAATGGTAAGCAGCTGGCGTTCTCCCTGAGCCAGGTTTGCAGCGCCTTCAGCCAGAACCATCTGGAATCCTCCGGGAAGTGCTTTTATAAAATGATCTGCATGCGCTGCTTTTGCGGCATCCACAACTTCCTGATCGGCAGCATCCAGCCTTCCATACCGGATATTTTCCATAACTGTTCCCTGGAAAAGCCAGGTGTCCTGCAAAACCATTCCAAAAATGCTACGAAGAGACTCCCGTCCCATTTTTTGAATATCAATGCCGTCAATTAAAATGTTTCCACTGTTGATGTCGTAAAAACGGAGCAGCAGATTTACTAGCGTAGTTTTTCCGGCACCGGTAGGTCCCACGATAGCGACTTTGCTTCCAGGTCTCACTTCCAGCGATACATCTTTAATCAGCGTTTTATGCGGAAGATACCCAAAGCTTACATGGCTGAAGGTAACTTCTCCAGAAACTTTTTCCGGAAAAACTGGATTGGTTTCTTCCGGTATTTCTTCTTTCTCGTCCAAAAATTCAAATACGCGGTTAGCTGCTGCTGCTGTAGACTGCAAAATATTCGTAATCTGAACTGTCTGGGTAATCGGCTGTGAAAATTGACGCAAATATTGAATAAATGATTGTATCATGCCAATTGTCAAAGCACCCTTTATGCATAAAAATCCACTGATCACCGCAACCAGTACATAACCAAGATTCGTCATTGCCTGGGTAATCGGCTGCAAAAGACTCGATAAAAATTGTGCTTTCCATCCAACTGCGTACAGTGTCTCATTCGTCTCTTCAAAATCACGGATAATATCCGGTTCTTTTCCATAAGCGCTGATTACCGTATGTCCCGTATACATTTCCTCAACATATCCATTTAATTTTCCCACTGTCCCCTGTTGTTCCTGGAACAAAAACTGGGATTTGTGTGCTATTTTCATGGAAATAATCAGTGCCAGCGGTACCGTTATTATTCCGATCAGAGTCAAAGCAGGGCTGACCACCAGCATCATTATTAATATAAAAACAGCAGTGGAAATAGAGGTCAGTATCTGATCAATGGACTGCTGCAAAGAAGTGGAAACCGTATCGATATCATTGGTTACCCGACTCAAAATATCTCCGTATGGGTTTGTATCAAAGTAATTAAGTGGAAGCTGCTTTAATTTGCCATCCACTTTATTTCTAAGGTCAAATATTGTTTTTTCAGACACACCTACAATGATAAAAGTACTCAGATACTTGAAGATGCAATACAATAAATAAATCACACCCAGCACGATTAAGATTGTTATAAATTTCCGGATACCAGTGGATACAGGAACGCCGTTAACTACAATTCCCGCTAATGCATCCGTCGCCTTTCCCAGTATAAACGGTCCGAGGCTGTTAAAAACAGAAGCCACAATAATAGACACAATAGCAAAATAGAGACCTCGCCGGTAGGGCTTCATAAAAGAGAACAGTCTCCTGAAAATCTTCATTATATTAATCGTCTTCGTCTGTTCAATCATGCTCCCGCCTCCTCTTCACTTAACTGGGAATGTACAATTTCTTTATAAACTTCGCATGAATTCAGCAATTCTTTATGCGTACCCATTCCTACACAATAACCATCTTCCAGAACCAATATACGGTCTGCATTCATAATGGTACTGATTCTCTGGGCTACGATGATCACTGCCGCATCTTTAGTCTCCTCCTCTAATGCCTGTCTCAAAGCCAGATCCGTCTTAAAATCCAATGCTGAAAAACTGTCATCAAATATATAAATTTCCGGCTTTCGGACAATAGCCCGTGCTATAGCCAGCCTCTGCCTCTGTCCGCCGGAAACATTGCTGCCCCCCTGGGTTATATCGGTATCAAATCCTTCCTCTTTCGCAGTAATAAATTCATATGCCTGGGCAATCTTAGCTGCATCCTCGATCCGGTCCTCCGATGCCAGCTCATCACCAAATTGAATATTGCTCTCAATCGTTCCTTTAAACAGAAAAGATTTCTGGGGAACATACCCGATTTTTCGTCGTAATTCCTTTAAATCATAGTCTTTTACATCCATCCCGTTCACCATTATCCTGCCTTCCTGGGCATCATAAAACCGCAGAATCAAATTAATTAAAGAAGATTTTCCACTTCCAGTAGAACCAATAATTGCTGTAGTTTCTCCCGGTTTCGTTTCAAAGGAAATATCGTGTATAACCGGTTCTTCAGATTCAGGATAAGAAAAAGTGACATGTTCAAATGACAAGAATCCCCTTTTATCTGCTGCTCCTTCTTTTGGATTTATTGTCGTAATAGTTGCTTCAGTATCAAGTACCTCATTGACTCTGGATGCAGAAACAGAAGCTCTTGGATACATGACAAAAATCAAAGCCAGCATCATTACAGACATCATGATCTGCATAACATATTGAATCACGGCAATTACATCTCCGGTCAGAAGCGGCATGCCATTCACCCGTGTAAGCTGATATCCGCCAAATGCCAGCAGGGCTACATTGGTACCATAGAGAACCAGACTAAGTACAGGCGTCAGGGTTCCCATGATTCGCTGCATCCGCATAGAATTCTTCATAAAGCTTTCATTTACGTCATAAAAACGTCCGGACTCATGTTCTGTTGTTCCAAATGCCCTGATCACACGGATTCCTGTGAGTTTTTCTCTCATGACCAGATTGATTTGATCAATCTTGGATTGCATGATTTTCGATAATGGTATTGACCTCAGTGCGATCACAAGTACCGCTGCTATCATAACCGGCATAGAAATAAACAGCACCATAGACATAGAAGGGCTTTTTAAATATGCCAGGATGACACCTCCGACACACATCACCGGAGCCATCAATACTATGCGCAGGAACATATTCATAAAATTTTGCACCTGGGTAATGTCATTATTGGTCCTGGTGATAAGAGAAGACGTAGAAAAACGGTCAAACTCTGCCCTGGAAAAATACTGAACTTTCGTAAACACCGCACTTCTCAACCGCCTGCCAATCCCCATAGAAACCCGTGCCGAAAAGAAACCCGTTGCAATATTGCACAATGCCCCCACGATCGTGAGAATAAGCATAGCGCCTCCGGTACGGATAATAAATGCCGCATCACCTGTTGGTATTCCTTTATTAATAATGTCTGACAGATAAGCAGGCAGCCCCAGATTACAAAGTACACCCCCAATTACCGTCAGAGCAATGAAGAAAACCGCCGCTTTAAACTTACCCACCTCTTTAAATACCTTTTTCATAGGCATGATTCTCCTTCTACAAAAATCTAAAGTTTCAACTTTTAAATATCATCTATTCCTACCTGTAGTATTGCTTAAAATTGAAAAAATATCTATTCAAGTTATATTTCGAAAATATTATCTTGATATTTGCAATCTGATATTGTATAATAATAAAAACGCAATGCATAGTCACTGTTTAAATATAAAATTCTCTTTTTCTCTAAAGACATCTATTTTTCTATTGTACAATTTCCGTACCTATTCCCTTTAGTGCAGAATCATGAATATTTCCAAGTGTCCGTGTATTGCCTATTCAAGAGGAGGATAACATGACACAAGAAAAAGACTTATTCATCAATCAATATCTGGAAAACCCTGAACATTTTGCAGATATTTATAACGGAACTGTATTCCGTGGTAAACAAATCATAAAGCCGGAGGATCTTTCCCCTGCGGAATGCAATCAATCCATTCTCCTGCCGGATAAATCCGGAAGAAAAAAAGCAGTTAGACGCTACCGCGATGTGGTCAAGAAAACTCATTTGGGAGCTCAGTTTGCTATTCTTGCATGCGAAAATCAAACTGACGTAAATTATGCAATGGTAATACGTTCCATGCTGTACGATGCGTTGAATTATACCAGACAGGTACAGGATCTGAATTTTAACACCGATGGTACCAGACATTTCAAAAATTCAGGAGAGTTTTTATCTGGAATGTGCAAAAAAGATAAACTGCTTCCGGTTGTTACTCTGATTGTCTATTTCGGGAAACAACCCTGGGACGCCGGCAATTGCCTTCATGACCTCCTGTCATTTTCTCCGGAGATGAATGAACTGAAAGCAATGATACCTAATTATGAGATAAATGTTTTAGATGCCAGGAGAATTGATCAATTGGATTATTATAACACAGGATTGAGAGAGATCTTTGGTGCATTGAAATATGCAGAAGACAAACTTGGAATAATACACCATATCAATAAAAATCAAGACCGGTACAGTAAACTTGATCTTCAGACTTTTGAGCTGATTCACCTGCTTCTGGGTGAAACAGACAAACTGGATACTTTAAAGAACACAGCCACAACAGACACGAAAGGAGTTGTTTTTAATATGTGTAAAGCTTTTGATGATATCAGAGAAGAAGAACGTTCCATAGGAGAAAAAGAAGGACTCATAAAAGGAGAAAACAGATTTGCCGCTCTTTCCCGTTATTTACTTCAGGAAAACCGGATTAAGGATTTAATGCAGGCTACTACGGATCTGGCGGTGAGGAACAGGTTGTATCAGCAGTATCGATTGTATTGATATTCTGTAATAATACATGCAAGCATCGTGATCACCGACGCTAAAAGCAAAAAGTGCCCATAACTGATAGTCATTCAATGTCTTTTTATTTGTGTTGACAAATTTGGTGATATTACTTACAATTACATTATCAAAAATATTAACACCGTTAACCACAGGAGAATTTACATATGGGAATAAAAGAAAGACGAGAAAATGAAAAAAAGCAGATGTGCAGAAAAATAATGGATGCTGCAACCGAAATTATCAATCAAGAAGGCTATGAGGCCTTGTCCATTCGAAAGCTTGCCGCTAAAATTGAGTATTCCCCCACAACAATTTACCTCTATTATAAAGACAAGTCACAAATCATAGATGATATTGCTGCTATGCTTTATACTAAGGTAGAAAAAAATGCCGCTCAATTTCTGACAGAGCATCAGACCTGTCCGATTGACCAGCAAGTCCGGGGACTTATGGTTCTTGTAATAAAAATCCTGTCAGAAGAAGCGGAAATGACAAAATCCGTTATGTACAGCGGAAAAAATGTTATTTTTGCGTCTGAAAATGGGTCTATACCTGACAATGAAGGCATCCGAATGATGAACAGCCTTTTGGAAGAAGGAATACGTCAAAAAATATTTAAAGAAAATGCCGCTCATACATCCTGGATGATCGTTACTGCCCTGCTGGGTTTTGTTATGTGTGCATCCGAAAACTGTCTATATAAACTGGATAATTTCAATGAACTTAGCGTAAACTTTGCAGGAATTTTATTAGGGGGGATTTTAGATGAATGCTAAAAATAATTTTCTTTTTACTAATCGCTTTTAGCCGAACAGTCTCTTCAGGTGGATGCCATCTCATCAGCCACTTACAGCAGCGATACTATTCGTAAGGCTGTTGATAATGCTTTGCTAAATGGGAAATCGTCAGGGTAGCCCGCTGCGCCTCCTGTTATTTGATTGATTTCGGCAGAACAAATAAATGTGTATATAAAATTTGGCAGATGCACTAAAAAAGTGTACTCCCGTGCATCCGCCATCATTTTATTTTCAATTTATATTATTATCCCGTCCTCACTAACTAGTCAATCTGTATTTTCAGGCAAACAGGGTAAGGTGTCTCTATCTTTTCTTCCACCTTTACATGCATTCCTGCATCATCCCTTGTAAATGAAACCGCTGCATCATAGCCCAATACGGCAACGCCTTTTACATCAAACGTACTGGTAGAAACACTGCAGACTTTTGGAATGCCGCAGGCTTTAATAGTTACCTGCCCATCCTCAGGAAACTTCATCACAAATGCATATAATACACCTGCTTTATACGTAAAGCGAATATCCTCCGGGGTAAATGGGGCTCTGTCCACATCCGTAAAATATCCGCCGGCAACCTTGGTAGGTCCCTCTCCAAATATCTGCCAGAATGTGGTGCCATAAATTCCTTCCCCATTTTTCTTCAGCCAGTTTCCTATTTCAAGCAGTACATTTCTGTCTTCTTCCGTAAATGTACCATCCGCTTTTGGTCCTACATTCAGCAACAGGCAGCCATTTTTACTGACAATGTCCACCAGATCCCCAACCAGGTCTACCGGTGATTTAAAATCATTTCCATAGGTGTAACACCAGGAATTTTTTGCAATTGCAGTATCTGTCTGCCAAAGCTGGGGACGGATGGCATCCAGTTGTCCTCTTTCCAGATCAAATACCGCACTTCCATAAGCATAAGCATCGTATTTATAATTAATTGCCACTTCTATTCCCCATTCAGCTGCACGATTATAATAAAATGCTGCAAATTTCTTCAGGTAAGGCTTAAATGCAACATTCTGAATCCACCAGTCAAACCAGACAATCTGAGGACGATAATTGTCCACCAGCTCACACATTCTGGCGAGCCAGTCATCCATATGTTCCTTACCGGGAGCAACCGAATATATATCATGTGTCACACTTCCATCCAGATCTCCTCCATCCTGCTGCTTCCAGTAGAAGTCTTCAAAAGCAGGATCATTGATATCTGAAGCAAACTCCCTTCCTCCATTGAAAAACCAGCAGTGTTCTGCCCGGTGGTCAGAGACAGTAAATATAATATCACGTTTCCCCGCTTCTTCTTTTAACTCTTTGATTATGTCTCTTTTGGGTCCCATGTTCTTGGCATTCCATTTAGACAGTTCACTCTCATACATCTGAAAACCATCATGATGTTCTGCAACCGGCATGATAAATCTGGCCCCCGACTGTTCAAAGAGATCCAGCCATTCATCAGCCCTGAAATGTTCTGCCTGGAACATAGGTATAAAATCTTTATAGCCAAACTGGTCATGAGGACCATAAGTCTTTAAATGATGCTCATATTCCGGGGTTCCTTTCAGATACATATTCCTGGGATACCACTCACTTCCGAATGCCGGAACCGCATAAACACCCCAATGGATAAATATCCCGAATTTTGCATCCTGATACCATTTTGGAATTTCATATGTGCATAAAGATTCCCAGGTGTCCTGAAATGGCCCCTGTGCAATTACACGCTCCACTTCATACAGTCTCTCTCTGACTTTTTCTTGAACTTTTCCTTTGCCTTCTTCTTGAACTTTTTGTTGTACACCCATCTTACTTTCACCTATCTTTCTTATTTTTTTTCTTATTTTTTTTCTTATTTTTTTCCTTATTTTTTCTTCCCTATTTTAAATTTCTTATTTTAAATTCCTTATTTTAAATTCCTTATTTTAAATTCCTTATTTTAAATTCCTTATTTAAAATTCCTTAAATTCCTTAAATTCCTTATATTCCTTATATTCCTTATATTCCTTCTACATATCTAAGCCCTGCAAATACATCAGCTTCTTATACTCACTTTAATACCAGATATACCAGATGCTACCCCAAAGAACTATGCCCCATATTATGCTCTTTCACCTGTTCCATTTTTTTAATATACTCCGAGGGGCGCATACCGAATTTCTCTTTAAAGCAGGTGCTAAAATAACCTGCATTCTGAAAACCATTTTTAGCAGCCAGCAAATCTATACAGCTGACACCGTCCATTATCATCCGGACAGCATTTGCAAGGCGCAGTTCTTTTATATAAGATGGAATTGAAGTGCCTGTCATTTGATTGAATATCCTACTTAAATAGGATGGATTCACATAGCATGAGTTTGAGATCACAGTCAAAGAAAGCTGTGCTTCCTGATAGTGAAGGTCTATGTATTGCCTGGCAAGCTCAATGATAATTTCTGTACCCGAATTTCTCTCTTCTCCCTGCTGACAGAGTTTTTCCAGAAACAACTTAATTAAAAATTCTTTATATGGGGTAAAGTGCGGTATCTCCTGGGCCTTTTCTTTCTGTCTCTCCGATTTACCGCAGAATTCATTTAGCGCATCCATTAAGCTTTGGGATAAACTGTTAAACTCTTCCGGCTTTGTGTAATGCTCCTGGGCATATGCAAAGATTTCCGAAAGCTGCCTGCTCACTTCTTCCTGCCTCCCCTCATACATTTTATCCAGCAAATCTTCTTTCATTTTCTTGTAGTACATTTCTCCCAGAATCGCCCTCTGACTCACCTGCTGTTCCCCATCCAGTATTTCGTTTATTTTTTCCAGAACCTTTTTTAGTTCCTGTTCTTCCACAGGTTTTAGCAAATACTCTTTTACGCCATAATGGATGGCATTCTGGGCATAAGAAAAATCATCGTACCCCGTCAGGAATATAATTTTTACCGTACTGTTTTGTTCGTATAATTTTCTTGTCAGTTCTATCCCATTGATAATCGGCATCTCAATATCTGCAATCATTAAATCGATCTTTTTCTCCGACAATATTTGCAGAGCTTCTTCTCCGTCTTCGGCTTCTTCGGCAATGGTGAATCCATACTTTTCCCATTCTATGCAGCTTTTCAATCTTTGTCTGGCATAGAATTCATCCTCTACAATTAAGATCTGATACATGTCAGCCTCACTTCTTTCCTGTTATATAACGTCTTTACGTTAAAATAATTCGCTCATCTTAATAAAAGCAATGTTTAAACACACTCTGGAGCGTGGTCTATGGTATTGTATGGAAAGACAAAATATACTTTTGTAAATTTGCCCAGTTCACTTTCTATGTGAATACCGTAATCCATTCCATAACACAATTTTATCCTTTCATCAGTTGCCTTAATGCCAAAATTGACTTTCTCTTTATCCCATTCATCCTGGTTAAAAACATCTTTGATTTTTTCGCTGTCCATTCCTATGCCGCTGTCATAGACACAGAGTATTACCCGCTCATTCTCTATATAAACCTGTACTTTTATATTCCAGTCATTCTTTTTTCCCCTGAGACCGTGCAGTACTGCATTTTCTACAATTGGCTGAAGGCACAGCTTTAAAATAGAACAGTTTTCTGCTTCTTTTTGACAATCAATTTCGTAATTCAGTTTATTGGGATAACGGTATTTTAAGATATTAAAATATCGTTCGATAATATTTAACTCTGTCTTCACGGGTATGACTTTATTTCCCTTGCTCAAAACTCCCCGGTAAAAAAATGCCAGTTCTTTAACCACAAAAATAATGTCATCCGTCTTGTTCAGAGACGCCATACCACAGATACATTCCAGTGTATTATACAAAAAGTGGGGATTTAACTGGGATTGGATCAGGGCTAACTCATACTCCTTTTTCCGATTCTGTTCTTCTAAAAGGTTTTTCATCAAATCATCGTTTTTTTCTATCATCCTGCTAAAAGCGATAAACAGCTCTCCAATTTCATCTGACCGATCCTGGCTGATCTTTATATCCCGTCTGCCTTCCCCGATCTGAATAATAATTTTCTTCAGACGGATAATTGGATCCGATACATATTTTGCAAGAAAAGTTCCCATGAATACCGTGAGAACGATAAAAAAACCACCCAGAAAAAGCAAAAACAACTGAAGCCGCCGGCTGTCCTTAACCACTTCCGCAACCGGAACAATACCTACAATATTCCAGCCCAGCTTTTTATACATTTTATTGGTGACCAGGTACTCCTGGTTCCCCATAGTAATTTTATGGTTTCCTTCCGACTGGCTGATAGCATTATAATATTCCTTATCCGAATAATCTTTCCCCAGTTCTCCCTTGTCTCTATAAGAAACTACTTTTCCGGAATGGTCCAGAATCACATAGTGTCCTGTATCGGCCAGACGAATATTCTCGTACAATTCTGTAATTACCGATTCATCCACCATCAGTTCTACGCATCCGACTACTTCAACCGTGTTTTCGTTATAAATTTTCCTGTAATATGACATTACACATTTTCCGGCTGAAAGAGGCATGGATGTAAAATAATAATTTTCATTAAGTTTCCATAAATAGCTTTCCTGCATGCCATAAAACTGCCTTACAAAATCAGTATCTTCTATTTTCCTGTCGGGATCAATAAACTTATTGACAGAAAAGGCTTCTCCTGTATCGTGATAAGTATGGATAATCAGATTACTGATACAATTAGACTTGATGATATTTAACAGATATGCAAATACATCCTGTTTCACAGAATAATTGGCATTTTTCTGTCCTTCCAGCCATTTTTGCACATCTTTATTGGTCAATACCAATACGGAATAGCTCTCTATATTCTGGGTCAGTAAATCTAATTTTTCTGAGATTACATTCAGGTTCTGATATGAATTGTCAATCATTTTCTCTACCAGCATATTATTGGAATACACCCCTGCAAGCAGCAGCATTATAAGAAGCATTCCCGCCATGCAAGGTACCAGCAATACGAATATTTTCTTTTTTAAAGAAATCCCATTAAATAGCTTCCTCAGTAATCTCATCCTCACTCTATACCCCTTCTGTACGCGCCTTTCTATATTCCTACCCTTTCACGGACCCTGCTGATAAACCTGCAATCACTTTTTCCTGGAAACACATAAAAATGATAATCATCGGAATAATTGCTACCACCATTGCCGCTAAAGTTGCTCCTACATCTGTATTATACTGCGCAGAAAAACTATTGACTACCTGTGTTATGGTTTGAAATTTGGGTTTTGATATAAACAGCGTCGCAAAGATGAGGTCGTTATAAATATTTACAAATGCCAGAATACCTGCTGTAGAGATTGCCGGAAGGGATAATGGCACAATCATCTTCCGGAAGATGCCAAAAGTCCCGCTTCCGTCTATGGTTGCCGCCTCATCAATTTCTTTGGAAATTCCCCTCATATACCCGGTTATCAGCAGGATGGACATGGGTAGATTGAACGTTACATATATAGTAATCATCGTAACGGGATTGTTCTGCATCCCCAGCTTCCCAATTGTCCCTACCAGTGGAATAAAAGTTGCCTGTACCGGAACTAAAATTCCCAATATGAAGTAAATATTCAGCCCATCAATCAGCTTTCCTTTGAACCTTGACAAAACAAATCCAGCCATCAGCGCAATGACCATAATCAGGATAACGGATATAATGGCATAGGTAAAAGAATTAAAAATGCCTTTTATAACCCCGGACCGCAGGATTGCTTTATCATAATTTTTAAAACTCCATATCTCTGGAAGCTTAAAGGGCCCCATATAGATTTCGTTGGTATTTTTAAAAGACCCCAGTATGACAACAATCAAAGGAATGATATTCATACATGCCCACAAAATCGCCAGTATATAGAGAATTTTCTTTTTGATTTTTACTTTCATTATCTCGCCTCCTCTACTCTTTTGCAACCAGATACTTATTTGCAATCAGACTTCCAATTAACCCCACCACCAGAATAAATGTAGCAATCGTGGCACCATAGCCAAATTTTCCATAGGAGAACGTCTGCAGGTACATATTAACTGCCGGCACTTGCGTGGCTTCATTTGGACCTCCCTTTGTCATAACAAATACCAGGTCGAAGGTCTTCAGGGTTCCGGTAATCATAAGAATGACATATACTTTTAAACTTTCTTTCATCATGGGCAGTGTAATATAGAGAATTTTTTTTATTCCGGTTGCTCCATCCAGTTCGCCCGATTCATATAATTCTTCAGGTATAGCTGTCATACCAGCTGAAAAAATAACCATATTTAAGCCGATATATACCCATGCACTTACCAGTACTACCGAATACATTGCAATATCGGGATTGCCCAAAAAGTCCATGTTAAAATCAGGATTAAAAAATCGTATCATATCATTAATTAAACCCCAGTTTGGATTTAAAATAAATTTCCACATAATTGCTACCGCTGTCATCGGAATAATAACCGGAAGGAAGAATGCAAATTTAAATGCACGCAGCCCCCGTATTTTTTTTGAGATAAACATAGCCAGTAAAAATGCAATCGGACCCTGAATTAAAACACCCTGTGCCAGATAAATAAACATATTCCGGATACAGATCCAGAATACACGGTCGCTGAACATGCGTTTATAATTACTGAATCCTACAAATTCTTTCGGCGTCTGCCAGATGCCATTCCATTCCACAAATGACAGATAGACAGTCTGAATGATTGGTGTGAAAAACATAAATGCGATTAATAGAAATGCCGGAAGAATCATGAAAAACGGCACATAATATTTTTTTATCCATTTCACGGAAAGTCCCCCCTTTATATACACGGACAGGCTTCTCCCCTGTCCGCGCATCATTTTTAATTATGGCTGTCTATTTCGTCCTGAACCTCTTTCATTGCAGCTTCCGGAGAATTACCTGCTACCATGCCCGCAAGGGAATTTCTCAGTCTGTCCTGTAAAGAAGCAATTGTGCTGTACATGTCGATTTCCTGCATTAAACCAGTTGCCGTATTATTTATCAGGTCAATACATTCTTTTGTTAAATAATTCATCTCTTCCGGCGGTGTTGCACTCTTAACTGCGAAGATCTGAGTGGGATCTGCTTTCCATATCTCGGTAACGACTTCCGGTGAAGTAAGGTATTTTACCAGCTTTACGGTTGCTGCGGTAGTTGCCTCATCTTTCTTAGCTATAGACAGACCTTCATTTGGACCTCCCATTGAGCCTCCTTTTAAATCCATCTTGTCATCAAATGCAGGGAACCAGATTACATCTACTCCTTTTCTATCCAGAAATTCCGGATTGTTTTCCAGAATATTGGTCGGCTGCCAGGTTCCGATTGCAATCATCGGGGATTTCTCCGTTGAGAAAAGTGCCTGCTCTGTTGCAGAATCCAGGGATGCAATGTTTTCGCCAAAATACCCTTTGTCCTGCCAGGATTTCATAAGATTTACTAACTCTAGCATCTTGTCGCCGGTGTACTTTTCTTTTCCATTTGCCAGGTCATAAATATAATCCTCGCCATATTTTCTCATAACCAGACCGGAAAGGAGATGTGCAAAACGCCATCCTTCTCCTGACATTGGAACCGGTGTAATACCTTCTTCCAGGAACTTATCGCAGACAGCTTCAAATTCTGAAATCGTCTCCGGATATTTCAGTCCTCTGGATTCGAACATATCCTTATTACAATAGAGAACGGTAGCAAAGTCCGTAAATGGAACCCCATATACACCTTCTTTTGCCTGATATTCCCACATACTGAACAGATCTAAAAAGTTATCTTTCCACTCCTTATCCTTTTCAAACTCAGAGGTAAGGTCATACAGAACATCACTTTCCACGTAGGAATAGATGGTACTGCCGCCATAATTCTGGAACAATTCATACATATCGCCTGTAGCTGCCGCTGTTTTCATTTTTTCATAAAACTGCGTATCGTCCGCCCCTGCTACGGCATCATATTCAATCTCAACATTCGGATTTTTTTCCATAAAATCCTGACAGGCTTTATATATAGCGGCTCCCAGAACCGTATCTTCTGCCCAGCGGTTCAAGAATTTGATTTTGACCGGTTCGCCCTCTCCTGCCGTCTGCTCTTCACCTGTCTCCTTTTCTGAATCCGCTCCTGCAGCTGTTGTCTCCTGGGTTCCCTTCTTATTGCCGGTGGTCTTTTCCCCGGAATCCGCTGAATTTCCTGCACATCCTGCAAGTGTTGCAGACAACATCGTAACCGCCAATAAAATACTTATGATTCTCTTTTTCATCTTAAATCCTCCTATTTCGGTTCTTCGTATATTTTTTTCACATTAGCGCTAACTGATAATGCTATTTTAGCAATTATGTATAATGTCGTCTATAAAATATATTTACCTCACCGTTAATATTTTTACTTTTTTGATGTTTAAGTCAATATACTTTGTATGTTTTTATATTTTCTTTCTCACATACTAACTAATCGACTCATTCTGATTAACTACAAATCTCCGCCTTACAGTTTGGTCCTCCCTGTGTCTTTATTGCGAATTCAAACAGGATACAGCAATCAGATACTAAAAAGAAAGTGACTTTACTTTTGCGAAATGCTAAACTATAAACAACAAAATATTAAATATCTACAAAACCTTAAACTGTAAAGAAAGAAACAGCAAAGTAATAAGGTACAAAAGAGATTTGTAAAGGAGGCTGCTTTTTATGAATCATGAATTTACCCTGCTGCAGAGTGATTATACGGTCTGTTCGGAAGACTGGGGTATGACAGATGAAAATGCTTTATTTTACCGCATGTACTATATCCTCGGTGGTGAAGCATATCTCAAAAAAGGGGATCAGAAGATCCGACTGGAACCGGGATTTTTCTATATTCTGCCTTTAATGAAACCGTATACACTCTGGCATATCAAAGAAGATCCCCTGCAGGTACTCTGGTTTCACATTCAGATAAAGATGGATTTTTATATTGATCTGGGAATTGTAAAAATAATAGAAAATACCCCGATGTATTATATCCTTCAAAGTCTGCGTTCATTTATGGGACAATCCAGATATCAGAGAGAAACAGAACAGCTTTTTGATATATTCCTGACACTGCTTAATGAGGATCTTCCCCTGCAAAAAACCGATCATCCTGCTATGAAAAGCGTACTGGATTATATCGATACACATTTAGCGGAACGCATTACAGTGCGTGATCTGGCAGCATATGTGGGAATGGAGCGATCCTACTTTTCACGTAAATTCAAAGCTACTTTTCAAATGTCACCCAACCAGTATCTCTATTCCGCACGTTTGAACCGGGCAGCCATTGCCCTGGCACAGGGAGCTACTGTGTCAGAAGCCTGTCAGATCGCAGACTATGCAGATGAAAAATCTTTCTCCAGAGCCTTTCACAGCTACATAGACATTTCGCCCAGCACCTACCGCAAAAGTCACATCGTGCAACCTTAAAGTCACACCACAGTGTTGTGGCTTTTTTCTATTCATGATACCCTTTAGAAAAGAACAACACCGGGAGGTAGGTATATGTTACAAGAAGAAAAGAGTGCAAAAATTAATATGATCCGTTTTACAGACTCGGACAAAGATATTCTGCGCACCCTGGGGTATCGAATCGCAGAAATATCTGACGACAGCAGAAACGCATTACGTGCAAAGAACTGGGCTTTATTAAATGACAAAAAATCCGTAAAACCAATGGTCTGGATCAATGAAGTTCCATGGCATGAATTGAATGTGGATGATGAATTAACGTTGAGATGCCGGCAGCCCTGGGCCAGAAAGTTAGAGGATAGCCTGCGAAAAACAATCTACCAGTGGAATCATTTCCCTGGAGATATGGTCGTTAATCCTTATATGGAATCTCCACTTGCTATTTCGTCTACCGGTTTTGGAATTGAAGAAGATGTGACCTGCGTATCTACTGATCAGGATAACGACGTAGTATCCAGGCATTTTAAAATCCAGATCTCGGAACCGGAAGATATCGAAAAGATTAAAATGCCTGTTGTTACACATGACATTAAAGAAACCGAAGAAACATTTGCCGCCATGAATGAAATATTTGCGGATATTCTTCCCGTGAAAAAGGTGGGAAGAAAGCACATCTGGTATACACCCTGGGACTACCTGGTACGATGGTGGGGTGTACAGGAGGCAATTATGGATCTGATTCTCCGCCCGGATATAGTGCATGACATTTACGAACGCATGGTACAGGCATGGATGAAGGAAATGGACCAGCTGGAAGCCATGAACCTGCTTTCACTGGATAATAACAATACCAGAATCGGTTCCGGAGGATATGGCTATACGACAGAACTTCCCGGAGCTGACTATGATTCTTCCCATGTGATGGCGAAAAACATGTGGGGCTGTTCCAACGCACAGATTTTCTCTACCGTCTCTCCCGAGATGCATTGGGAATTTGCCGTAGAACACGACTTGAAATGGCTGGAACGCTTTGGCTTGACCTATTATGGCTGTTGTGAACCGCTGGATATTAAAATGGATATACTGCGTCGTATCCCCAACCTTAGAAAGGTATCAGCATCTCCCTGGAACAACAGTGAAAAAATAATAGATGCAATTGGTTCTGATTACGTAATCAGCCGAAAGCCTAATCCGGTAATTGTAGCAGGAAATACCTTTGATTCCAATCAGGCTGAAAAAGATCTGCGGGACTTTATGGCCCTTACGGATAGTGGATGCCATGTGGAACTTATTTTCAAGGACATCTCCACGGTGAGATATGACCCGAAAAGACTCTGGGAATGGGAAAAAATTGCTATGCGCGTTGCAGAGGATTATGCAGGGTAAAACTAAAATAACAGGGATTTGTAATTTTACCCAATTACAAATCCCTGTTATGGTATGCATTTATCGATACATTTTTAGCTGTATATCATCTGGTTCTGTCATCCAGAGTATAGTCTCCCATACCTCCTGTCCGTCATTTTTCTGTCGTGCTCCCGGAGTACTTCTGCCATTCAAAATATATTCTTTTAACTGATGACGCAGTTCCTTTGCCAGTTCTGGATACTGCTCTATCACATTTACACGTTCTCCAATATCCTCTGATAAATCATACAGCTGGAACCTGGGAAGATTTTGATCCTCCTCTCCCGGTTTGGGATCTGACCAACCGCCGGAGCCGGGACACATTTCCAGTTTCATCATCCCTTTTCGGATAGAAAGGGAACCATCGATACTCTGGTGTACCACATCTCTGCGGACCTCCGGTCCTTTCGCATCTTTCCAAAGCGGCAGATTGCTGACACTGTCTTCTCCTGCATTTTCCGGCAATGGATAATCAAAATAATCAGCCAGTGTGGCCATCAGATCACAAAGGCAGACCACCCGGTCACATACGCCTCCTGCCGGGATCAATTCCGGCCAGTGCATAATCAGCGGAACTCTGTGCCCACCTTCATAGATATCTGCCTTTGTACCCCGGAATACATAGCTGGGATTGTGTCCCGCTGCTTTTAACTCTTCGTAATCCGCCATTGGGGAACACCCGTTATCCGAGGTGTATAGAATAACCGTATTTTCTAAAAGCCCCAGTTCTTCCAGCTTTTTCGTAATTCTTCCGGCTGCGTCATCACAGTGCAATACAAAATCTCCATAAGTATTCGTTCCCGATTTGCCCAGGAACCGTTTTGCCGGGAGAATCGGTGTATGGGGCGCAGGCATGGGAAAATAAATAAAAAAGGGATTTTCTTTATACTCTTCTATCTTATCCAGTACCCTGTCTGTGAGTTCATCCAGAACATTTTCATGTACGAACCCCGGTGCTGCAGGACCTTTCCTCCAAAATTTCTTGCCTGTATTCTGGGTCTCATGATCCGGCTTTGCCGTAAAATGATCATTCTCGATATAGACATAGGGAGGCATATCCAGAGATCCGCTGATTCCGAAGTAATAATCAAAACCATGTTCCACCGGAGATCCTTTTATTTTTCCTGCGTAATCCACTCCGTCGCTTGCCCCAAATTCTTCCGCTTCCCGGAAATCTTCGAATTTGGCAAAATCCATTCCAAGATGCCATTTTCCGATCATTGCCGTTTGGTATCCCTGTTCTTTTAAAAGATTCGCCACAGTCATACGGCCTGGCTCCAGAAGGGGGGCTGAATATCCTCCCACAACATATGATTTCAGCCGGGAACGCCAGTTATAGCGTCCCGTCAAAATACTGTATCTGGATGGAGTGCAGACTGCGGAAGATGCATGAGCATCCGTAAAACGTATGCCGTTTTCGCACAATCTGTCCAAATTAGGAGTCTGAAAAGGACAATTTTCGTTGTAAGCCGAGATATCTCCATAACCCATATCATCAGCCAGAATATAAATCAAGTTTGGGCGTTTCTTTGGTTTTCCCATCCTGTTCTCTCCTTTCCCGATTAAATTACGGTTATTCCTTTACGATTCCATAATTATTTTCAGCCGACCAGCCATTTTCTGCCTTCACTTCGTCTAGTACCTCTTTATAAGAATCATTTACCATCTTTCCAAATTCTCCGGTTGATAATCCGCCCTCCAGATACTGCTGTCCTGCCCGATGGAAATAAGTACGCAGTTTTTCATTAATGCCTGTATAATAAGCCATGCGTAAGGGTTCTTCCGTAATAATAAATCCGCTTAAGCTGTCCGGAAGTTTTGTTGTATTTGCCAGCGGAATTCTACAGATGCCGTCAGCAAACTTTTTCTGGATGTCCGGTGAAGACATATACTGAACAAATTTAATTGCTGCTTCTAATCTGGCATTATCCCCTTCCAGGTTTTTATTGATTGCATAAATGATATCCGGCTGTCCGCCCAAAATTACGGATTTCCCCATTGCATATTCTGATGTATCTTTTGTAATGACCGGAACCGGCATTACTTCATAATTAAAGTCATCCCCTACGGCATCCTGAATCTGGCTGAGATTTGTTGAAAGTGCCTGTACCATTGCAACTTCGCCTCGCATAAACATATCCAGCGCTGATTTTTGATCCAGTCCATTGTAATCACTGGTCCAGTACTGTGAAAATTCCTTCATCATATCAAATCCTTTTTCCAGCTGCGGACTTGTAAAATCAATTTTTCCTTCATCGAATCCTTTTGCGATTTCTCCTAACTCAATATAGCCGTTACCGGACTCGTCCAGTTCTTTAACAAGCCCTTCATCCAGCTGACTGGAAACAGAGTTGTTAAACCAGAGCCAGGAAAGATCTCCAATTGTTGCATTGGGGAATCCAAATGGTATCGTTCCGGAATCTTTCAGTTTTTTACAGGCATCCATAAATTCCGCCCATGTCTCCGGTTTCTTCACACCTGCTTTTTCAAACAAATCCATGTTACAGAAAATACGAACCACACTGGTTGAAGATGGATAGCCCGGAACCACATTGTCCGGAAGTTCCATTCTTTCTAATATAGAATCCGGGAGGGTCTCTCTCCAAGGCTGTCCGGGATCATAAGCACTTTCTTTGTCATAGAGATCTTTAAAATTATACAGCCAGCCACTGTCATAATCCGAAGTGATATTATATAAAATATCTGTATACACATCCGGTCCTTCTCCCGCGGAAAACTGTGTTGTCAGCCAGGTTCGGTAATCTCCCGTGGGTATGGACTCAAACTCCACCTGAATTCCGGTATCATCTGTGAATGCTTTGATAATATCCTGGGTAAGCTGGTTAGCCTTTTCGTCCGTACCCAGATCCTGCACAAACTTTAGCGTCACATTTTCTCCACCGCCTGCTTTCTTTTCACCATCCGCCGACTCATCTTTTTTAGATTCCTCCCCCTGATTTGCCTCGCTTCCCGCCTGGGTATCTTTAGCCGCACCGGATGCTTTACCGGTTTCTTTGTCACCGCCCGATGCTCCGCATCCTGCCAGCAATCCAACCGCCATAGCCCCGCTTAAGAGAACTGCAATTATTTTTTTCTTCATTTTCATTTCCTCCTTTTTATATAAAGTCCGGCCCACATGAACCGACCCTATTTCTGCTTTCATTAGTTTCTTTAACTATCCGCTCTTTTTTCTGGACGCGCTTATCCTTTCACGGATCCCTGGGTCAATCCTGCTACAAAAGATCTGCTTGCAAAACAGAACAGGATGATCAGCGGCAGGGAGGCAATAATGTATCCCGAAAACAACACACCATTTCCGTCATTCACTGAGGTTACCATTTTCGTCAAAGCTACTGCAATCTGCTGGGTTTTCTCTCCTGTCGCTGCTACCAGGGGCCAAAGATAGTTATTCCAGGCAGATAATCCTGTCATAATCGTCATCGTTGCTATGATGGGTTTTGAAAGAGGTGCTGCCACCTTCATTAGAATTGCCATATCTCCCGCCCCTTCTATTTCGGCTGCTTCAAACAGACTTTTCGGCAGTCCTTCCATTGAACCTCTGGTCAGAAATGTCCCCATCGCAACACTGTAGGCAGTAGGCGGTAAAATCAGCCCCCAGTACGTATTATATAACTTTAGTTCCGATATCTGGATGAACTGGGGAATCAGCATTACAAATCCCGGGATCATCAGCATTGCTATAATACCATAATATAATACCCTGGAACCTCTAAATGTAAATCGTACAAATGCATAAGCTGCCAATACCGAAAGTATAATAGTCAGAATAATCACTGCAAAAGTAACAACAAAAGAGTTCATCATTGGTCTTGCTACCTGGGATAATGCTTTTTCAAAATTTACGAACCTCCACTCCGCTGCAAACATAAAAGGATTCATAATTATTTCTTTCTGAGGTTTAAATGCATTGATTACTAACAGGTAAAACGGTGATAAAGTCAGGAGCAGTAATAGGCCAAGTACTACTCTGCCTGAGATTTTTGCAAATAATTTCATACGTCCCTCCTTCTATTCTGATAAGTCTTCACTCTTTAAGAATTTATTGTTTAAAACGGTTAGAATCATTATGATGATAAATAAAATGATACCAATGGCTGATGAATATCCCATCTTTTTGTATGTAAAGCCCTGTTCGTATAAATAAACTGCCGGAACCATGGTAGAAGTCACTGGTCCTCCCTTTGTCAGAATATAGATCGATTCAAAAATCTGCAGGGAATTGATGATAGCCAATGTAATCATAAGCTTCAGCTGTCCGGAAACTAACGGCAAATCCACTTTGATAAACCGCTGTAAAATATTTGCTCCATCGATTCTGGAAGCTTCAAATACATCCCTGGAGATTGATTGTAATGCTCCGAAGTAAATCAGGAACTGCATCCCTCCCAGCATAGACATTCCAAGCCAGGGAAAGCCGATTGCAATAATAGATCCAAGTGCTGTCTTCGTATCTCCAAGCCAGGGACTCGCCAGATTAGAAAGGCCGATGTTATGAAGCAGAATATTCAGAACTCCGTTATCTCCTGCCAGTATCCATTTCCATAACAAAATGATTACTACTCCGGGAATTACCATTGGAAAAGTAAATGCCGTCCGGATAACATATTGCTTTTTCGCCGATTTAATGGCAAACAACAACTCTGCAGCCAAAAGCGGAATTGACACAACGATTATGATATATGCGATCATTACTTTCAATACCGTTACTAATGATCCCAGGAATACGCTGTCTTTAAATGCTGCAGCATAATTATCCAGCCCCACAAACACATTCAGGTTACCTCCGTTCCAATTAAAAAAGGACTTTTCAATTGCCATTCCAAAGGGAATGTATTTAAATGTAACCAGAAAAATGTATATTGGAATCAAAAACAAATAAGGTTTAATCATTTTAATCCAGTTTCTCTTTTTTTTGCACTTCTCTTTCCTCCTTTTGTACATCTTGTACGTTAATCAAATTATATCAATACTATTTTTATATATCTTTGTATTATTTTTCTGTGTTTGGTGTACTATTTTTATATGAAAGCACAAAAAAAAGGTGTGTATGATAATTTTACACACCTTTTTGTCCATATCCAATTACCGTAATATTCGTTTATCTCTTAATGCATGATGTTTTGTCTTTTTGGGTAATAATAACGCGGCTGGCTATACCCTCTTCACTTTCAATCCGAATACCGCAGTCCTTCCCATAGAGAAGCTTAATTCTGTCGTTTACATTGATTAAAGCAATCCCGAACCCTTTATTCTCAGGCGTACGGATTTCTTTGGAAAATGAATTCAACGATTTATTCAACATATCCAACTGCTCTTTTGCAATTCCCCTGCCATCATCCGAGACAATAAGGTCCACATAATTCCCTCTTCTTACCACACTGATATCAATTATTCCCTTATGCCCGGGCTTTGGTAAAATTCCATGTACCCACGCATTTTCCACTACCGGCTGTATCAGCAGTTTTACCGTTTCCAGCATCTCATCTTCCTTGGTAACATGCACTTTCAACTGCACACAATGGTCATAACGCTCATTAATGATCGCCAGATAGGATCTCACGTGATTCAGTTCTGCTTCTAAAGTAGTCCTTGATTCCTTACAATTAATGCTGTAACGCATCATATTCGAAAGATTCTGGGTTAGATTCGCAATGGTATCAATCTCTTCGATCTGGGCAATACAGTAGATATTATCCAGTGTATTGTATAGAAAATGGGGATTAATCTGCGCCTGCAATGCACTGATCTGTGCCTGTTTTTCCCGCACTTCCGACAGGTATATCCTTGCCCCCATTTCCTGAATTCTTTTTTTCATTTTGTTAAACCGCTGTGCAATATGTCCGATCTCATCGTTAGAGGAAACTTTGATAAAGGCTTCCGGTTCCTCCTCCATCGTATCCATAAAGTCATTCAGTACCTTAACCGGCATCATCAGCCGTTTGGATAAATACACGGATACCAGTATCCCCAATATTGCGCAGGAAATAAAGATCAGATTAATGGTCTGTACTAGATGATGGACACTTTCAAACAGAACACTGTTAGAGTCCACTGTAGTTACCACCCACTTGTATCTTGGTATGTACATACTGGTAATAAAGGATTCTTTATCGGAAATGGTAGTATAATTCTGGTCCTTCGCCTTTTCTTCCGGTTTTTCAATTCTTAGGGCAATTTTATGGGCACTCTCCTGGGCAATATGCTGACTGAAAATAACATTTCCCTCATAATCCGTAACCACAATTCCCCTGTCCTGTGAATCCAGCTGACGAAAAATACTGGAAATCTCCGAAAATTTTACGGATGCCATGATAAACGGAACATAATCATCCATCCCCTTTGAACTTCTTGGAATCCGCTTTAAATAAAGCAGAACTTCTGATTTACTTAGGCCCGCTGGTTTATAGTCTTCTTTTACCGGACCATAGATAAAATCATTTTTATTCATTTGGGCAAACTGTTGGTACCAATCCGCTTCCTTAACGTCAAAACGGTTTAAGTACATTCCTTCTCCTACATAGACATGATGATCTTTATCATAGTAAATCAAAACTCCATTTACCACATTTCCCAGATTATTAATATAGATATTGTCTTTTAAATCCATCTCAAAATCAACCTGGCTTTTTAGGGTCTGAAATGTATAAGGTTCTTCACCGGAAAAACAGATGCTCTCAAATAATTGCTGGTTATTACTGTTAGCCACATACTGAGCCACACGATTAAATATTGCATCCAGATCATAGGTGACTTTCGCCATTGCCTGTGAATTGTAATTAATAATCTGTGTTTTTACAAATTTAGTATTAAAATAATTAACCGCCGTAGAAATCCCAACCAGCATCACAAGGAGCAGAATGATATAGCTGGACATTACCTTCCAGTGCATTTTACTCTTTATCTTCTTAAACATGCTCTTCTCCATACAATTCCCTGTTCAGCTTTGTCTTATATTCTGTAGGACTTTCTCCTGTTACCTTTTTAAAAACCTTTGTAAAATAATGCTGATCCGGATACCCCACCTGCGCTGCTATATCCCAGATTTTCCCTTGAGTCGTCATCATTAATTCCTTCGCCCGTTCTACCTTAACCTGCATAATATAGGAGGTCAGGGAAATACCTGTTCTTTTCTTAAAGACTGTGGACAGATAGGCTTCACTTAAATGATATTTTAAAGCCAGACCGGAAAGAGTATATTTTTCACTGTAGTTTTTTCTGATCGTATCCTCAATATCCTTGATCACATCCTGAATATCTACAGATCTGGCTGCATCTCCCGCGGACTGTTCCCTATCCGCCGATTCTTTATGCCCTTCTTCCGTTATATGCAAATCTGCAGTTAATTCCTCTATACACCTTTGAATCGTATTATTCAATACCTGCTTATCCACCGGCTTTAAGAGATAGTCAACTGCCCGGTAGGCTAATGCCCGTTTCACGTACTCAAACTCATCATACCCGGAAATCATAATAATTCTCGTCTGCTTCTCTATGGCATAAATTCGTTCGCAAAGGGTACATCCATCTTCTGTGGGAAATTTCACATCTGAAATCACGATCTGGGGACGGTACTCTGCAAATAGTGTCAGGGCATCCTCTACCGTATCCGCCTCCAGAACCTGTGTTTCTCCCACTAACCGGCTTTGGTCGATCATCTTTATAATACCCTTACGGATCCATCGCTCATCATCTGCTACCAGAATTATCATATGTATCTCTCCTTTAAACACTTTATACTAACTATATCCTGCTTTTTACCGAATGTCTACCGGTAACTCTGATTTTATAAACACGTTCTGGTGTTTCGCTGATTAAGGGACGCTTTGTAGATAGATGTAGTGCGCTGAGTCACTAAAACACGCTTTAACAATAACAAATAAAATAATCCTGATAAGAAATATTGCATTCCTCTTTTGCCGGTACAAAGAAAAGTTTCTGCAAAACAGCCCTGCGAGTTACTGCACTCTCCTGGGCTTTCATCAGAACAGACTTAACCTGATAATCGGTATATATATGCAGTAATATTTCACGCATAAGTTCCCCGAAAGGTTCTTCCTTTTCATATTCCGGAAGAATATCTATGCGCAATATTCCCATCCACTTATCATCCACGGAATATTTCTTTGAAGGACAGATTTCAATTGTCCCCACTGGCTTTTTCCTTTCCTTATCCACAATGGTTAGTCTCACAAAATCCTGAGCTTCATACCGGCTGTCCCAGTAGTCCATACATTTTAAAAAGGATTCATAATCCGTATAGTAAAAATCATCATTGCAGCTGTCCCCGTTAAAATACCTTGCAGCCTCTTTGTTGGAATAGCATAAAAACAAATCTTCACTGTCTCTTATTTCCATCTTCCTCAGGAAAAAATGTTCTGTTTCATAAGACGGACATTCCGTAAAGACATTTTTGTTACTCATATAAAAACCACCCTTCCATTATTAAATATTCCAGTTGTACAACATTTAAATATTCTCGGATACTTATTTCAAGTATAACAGAACATCTGTTCGATGTAAAGACTATTTTTGATGTTGCATAATTTATTTACTGTCTTTTTCTTTTCTGCAAATGTATAATAAGGTAAAACAAAAGCTTAGGAGGAATTGCCGCTGATGTACTCAGATAGCAGTCTTCCTGTTCCAACCAGTAAATAATATACATCAACATTTTTACGCAAAAATATAACCTCTGAGCTATCGCTTTATCACTATTTGTATAGCGTGCAATTATGCGATAGCTTAGAAGTTATATTATAATTCTGTTGCCCTCTTTTTATTTTCATACATTTTTTTATCTATTTCACGCAGGGCATCCTGGATATCATTGACTGCCCGATAATGAGTCATACCATAGGCAAAACTGATCTTGCGTTCTTTTAATTCTCTGATAGATTTTTCAATTGCGTCCAGTAACACTGTTTCATTTTCTTTTTTAGCAATCAGCATGAACTCATCGCCCCCGGTGCGGTAGACGGTAGCAATTTTCCTCATGTTTTTAATAATGACTTCCGAAAAAAATACTAAGGCTTTATCTCCTTCTTCGTGTCCGAATGTGTCATTGATATATTTAAAATTATTAATATCAATTAAGCATAACATGCAATCTTGTTTACTCTGGATTTTGCTGACTGCCAGATTAAACATTTGACGGTTATATGCTCCTGTTAAGGAATCAACAGCAAAGAAGTTAATATTCTGCGATATGTAATAAATAATAATGCCTAAAGCAGAAAATCCATAATTCAAGCAATAGTATCCATAATTAACTTCTAAAAAAATACTTAGAATAATGGTTGCCATGATGGCTGCGATGGTTATCTGCTCCGTCTTCTTTCCTTGATCATATTTCTGTGCCGGAAAAAAAATCATCAGCATCAGATAAAATAAAGTGGTCGCAGCAGGCAGAAAAAATAATATTCCCCGGTCATAGCTGTTATCGGTGCTTATGTAAAATACGATGTTTACGAAGATACTGATAAAACAAATTCCTGCATTAATAAATAATGGTATATAATATATCTTTTTAAATTTGTCTTTATAAAATATTCGCATCAGCAGCATGGGTATAATAGGACCGCATGAAAAGTTTAGAAATGATGTAATTCTTCGCAAATACCAGATAGAAAGATTGGCTTCCCATCTGAACATATAATCTAATGAGGTGATTACAATCAAACCCAGATTGATAATGACCGCACTCTTGAATAAACGGTTCTGTTCCTTACTAAATAAGTAATTAATGCTAATCAGATATAACAAGAACAACAAACCGGTCAGGGGAACGGCATACGAATATATAAGCGTACTCATAATACACCTGCTCTCTGGGCTTCTCATTTAAATCCGCCTCTGTATTTACCATATATTGGTCTTGATCATTATATCAAAATAAAATTCATCTGTCATCCAGTATTTATTGGGACGATTACATTTACTATTCTGTCATTCAATATTAAATGATCAATATTAAATTATCAGCTTGCCGTTTCCCTTTTCATCTTCCACATCGCAAGTAAAAAACTGCAGGCACATAATCCTGTAAAAAGCAGAAGCACAGGCAGTATCCGCACAGCAGAAACTGTTTCCCCCATGATCAATCCACGGATTGCATTTATGACATGGGTAAATGGATTGATATTCACCAGGATCTTCAATCCACCCTTAAGATTTTCAGACGGAAATAACGCTGAACTCAGGAAAAAGACCGGCAAAACAATAGCCGTCATTATAGTTTCATATATCACTTCATTTGGCAGGCACAGACTGATTGTATATGCAGCTCCCGCCAGAAAAAAAGCGGTCAGAAACACGAAAACTCCAATGAGCAATATTCCCGGAATCCCATTTTCGAAACGTACTGAAAAGAGGAGGCTGATCACGCATAAGATAAAAGTTTCCAAAAGTGATACGAATATCGCTTCCAGCATTTGTGCCAGTACAATGGAACTGCGCCTCACCGGTGAAATCAGGATTCGGTAAAAACTGCCGTTATTTTTCATGAGGAAATTCATGATTCCGCCGCTGCTGCATGATGAAAATGTTACCAGGAACATTACACCCGGCAATATAAACGCCGTATAGTTCTTGATGCCGGTTCCTCTCATCGTAGAATCGGCAACCACGCTGTATAAAACCAGCCATAACATTGGCTGAAGAATGGTAATAATTATGGTAAATCTGTTTTTAAATCTCCATTTTACATTTCTCCACAGCAGATTCAGCATAATAACCCCTCCTCACTGTTTTGGGAACCATTGAATGCCAGAAAAATATCTTCCATGCTTGGTTCTGCTATTTCAATTGCGTCAAATAAGATTTTCTCTTTTAATAGCCATTGACTTAGCGATGTAAATGCTTCCCTTTTATTGCTGACACTCAGGGTAACCATATGGCCTCTTCTGTCTGACGCGAAAGCGAAACCGGTTTCCATTAATAAAGGCAGATGTTCTTTTGCTTCCTTTGAAGTTGGAAAGGTGATACGAATCAGGTTCTTGCGCAGATACTTTCTCAGACTGTCAGGTGTTCCCTGGATCAATTCTTTTCCCTCCCTGATAATGCAGATAGAATCACTGAGCTGCTCTGCCTCTTCTAAATAATGGGTTGTAAGGAAGATGGTAGTACCATATTTCTCACGGATAGCGAGGAGCATCTTCCACAGCGCATTTCTGGACATAACATCCATCCCTGTCGTAGGTTCATCTAAAAAAAGAATTCCGGGATTGGAAATCATATTCATTGCAATATCCAGCCTGCGCTTCACCCCTCCTGAATAAGAAGAAACCGGATAATTTTTATAGCCGGACAACTGGAATGTTTCTATCAGCTCTTCGATTCTCTTTTCGGCAGTTTTCTTTTCAACCCGATACAGCCTGCTCTGAAATATCATATTTTCCATTAAGGAAAGGTGCTCATCTACTGATATTTTCTGGGAAACGCAGGCAATCTGCGTCCTGATCCAGTCTGCCTCACTGCACAAATTTTTTCCAAATACCATTACCTTTCCGGAACTAGGCGTATAATATGTGGTGAGTATCTGGATGAGGGATGATTTCCCTGCACCATTTTCACCCAGCAGAGAAAAGATTTCACCGCTGTTTACGTTCATATTCAATCCATTTAAGGCACAGACACCGTTTTTGTACTTTTTGACCAAATCCCGGATTTCAATTGCAAACATACTATTCCTCCTCACCTAACGGAAAAATGATTTCCGTCACATACTTATCCGGATTTCCTTTTAATAACATTCCGGGACCTTTTATATAAACCTCCCGAAATGGCATTTGTATAGGCAAAGCGCGCTCTTTTGCATATTGTTCCATAGCAGCATATGCATTTCCCAATGTTTCATAAGGACCAAGATGGGTTGTGCAAAGTGCACGTATCCGGGGCATCTCTTTTATTTCAATCCCATTTCCTTTTGGTTGTTCATTCGTAGGAACACATAATTCCATCTCGGCATATTTTGTATTCGGGTCCATTTTATAAAAGCAGAAAAATGGAGCTCCATTGGACCTGCCGCTGATTGACTTGAACACATTGGGAAATACTTTATTCGCTTTATCTGACATACCTTTATAGCGCATAAATGCAATGCGTATCGGTTCAAATTCCTTTATTTCTATGCTATAATTCATCTGTTATCCTCCGATTTTTCTTCGTCCGGCTTCGTTACTGCAATCCAGATCTCTGCTTTGCTGCTCATTTTGTTACCGGTCTGCATGGGATACACCTCGATATCCGGCAGGTGGGCATATTCGTAATTGGAAAATGGAAGCCATTCTGTCAGGAAGCGCCTAAATATTGATTGTATCGAATCCCGATATGGATCATTCCCTTCAAAAACTGCCCAGGTAGCCGCAGGAATCTCAAGCTCCGTCATGCCTTTTGGCACCACCCTGTCTGAGCGGGCCGCAATATAGTAATAGATATTCCTGGGATCTTCATAAGAAGAGATTCCAAAAATGTCAGAACCATTCTTTTCTGACAGACAACATATTTCCTGATATGCCGGACTATCCAGCATCTTTTTCCAAAACTTTGGTACCATATGAAAATTATATTCTGAATCTTCTTTTAAGGCTGTCCTTACTCCTATTACACGAAATGCTTCTTTTTGCTCTATACGGTACCTCATATTTTCACCTCCTGTTACTGTTATGGAAAAGCTAATCCGGGGATAAGCACTCAGCATTGTCCCTTTTACCCGGGCTGCCGTTGGTGCTGCACCGTGAACACTCTGAAATGCACGGTTAAAAGATGTGGGTGACTGATACCCATATTTCATCCCAACATCCATTACTTTAATATTGCTTGCCTGCAATTCAAATGCCGCCAGAGACATTCTCCGCCTGCGGATATACTCGGATAAACTAATTCCTGCTATGTAAGAAAACATGCGTTGGAAATAGTACGTGGAGCAACAGGCTAATTTTGCCGCCTCGTCATAAGATATCTCACCTTCCAGATTTTCCTCTATATAATCGATTGCCCTGCTGAGCTGCCGCAGCCATTCCATCTCACCGCCTCCTTTCTGTTTTACAGTTTAGCATAATATAATTTTTATATCCTCTCTTTTGATGTCATCTTCGGTAAGAATTAAATTAGCGAAACCTGTCTTGCTTTACCCATAGAAAAAGCTGCCGGCTTCTATCTCCGGCAGCTTAATAGAATTCAGCTGCATTAAATCCCAATCTTCAGCATCTCCCCTGTCACTTCCTCTGTACGGCCTTCAAAATCTCTTCCGTCAAATTTGGGTAGCCGCAGTTCACTGTCTATTTTACCATCCTGCATAAACAGGACACGCTCTGTCCTGGCTGCTATTTTAGGGTCATGGGTTACCAGCATTACCGCCGTTCCTTCTCTATTGATTTTAGAAAAAATATCCATGATTTCCTGCGCCGCATTGGAATTAAGTGCACCTGTGGGCTCATCCCCAAAGATAATTTTGGGATCGCACATTAAGGCACGGCATATGCCGGCACGCTGAAGCTGTCCTCCGGATACCTGTGTGGTATCACGATTTTCCAATTTCCCGATTCCAGTCTTCTTCATGAGCATCCTGGCTTTTTCTGTAAGCTGTTTTACTTTTTTTCTCCTGCCCGGCATGGATGGAAGCATAATATTATCCAGAATATTGAGGTTTTTCAGCAGAGTCGGTTGCTGAAATACAAATCCCATTTTGGTTCTGCGGATATCAGCCAGTTCCTCTTCCCGAAACCCAGCTAAATCTATCCCATCAAACAGAACCTTTCCGCTGTCGATTTCATCCATGCCGCTCATCGCAAACATCAGTGTAGATTTTCCGGATCCGGACGGCCCCATAATTGCAACGAACTCTCCCTCTTTTACAGAAAGAGAAACTCCGTTTAAAACATTACATTTTTCAGCTCCGTTTCCATATGATTTAACAATATTTTCACCGGATAATATATTTTTATTTTCTTTCATGCGCTACTCCTTTATATTGTCGGATATTTTGATTTGTCCTGCTCCTTTGGTGCCGATAATCGTTGCGATCAGTACCGTGCATACCATCATCAGCGGACATAAGAGGTAGGCTGAAAATGGATTGACCACGAACTGAAAAGACGAAGCGCCAAATGAAGATATTACCAGACCCGCGATCAATTCACCAAGTGTATTTGCCAAAATAGTACCAAGTACAATTCCAATTAGCAGAACGAATACTGATCGGAAAATATACTGTTTTATAAGATCTGAATTTTTAAATCCTACCGCTTTCATTACAGCAATGGCATATCTGTCTTTTGCAACCAGCATTTTCATAAACATCAGCGTAATTAATGCGGTTATGAAAAGAGATGCAGCCATTGCCGCAAATGAAGCCTTTCCAACGGAACTGATCAGATTTCCAAGCGTCTGATTCACATATTCATCAATCTCTGAAACTTTCGCATATGCAAATTTCTGCGCATATTCGGCTCCTTTTTCCGCAACGAAAGGATGATCAGCAAGCTTTGCAGAAAACATACTCCACATGATATCCGGTGACTGGTCGCGAAAAGAGGCTTTTGAAGTTTTCCCTCCATTAGTTATGTCCGAATACAGCCCGCAGACAGTTAGTTCTTTTACATTTCCATCTATTATCAATGTAACCACATCACCAACCGTTTTTCCAAGCTCTTCACTGTTCAGAACAGACAGTGCGATTTCGTTATCACCGGAAGGTGCTCTGCCTTTTGAATACTGAACCGGGAAAACCGAATGATCTCCCAGCTCCACTTTTATGCGTTCTTCCAGTCCATTATCCAACTTAACCGGAAAGGTTTTCGTTGTCAGAACCACATATTTTTCGATATCCTGATCTGACTTCATTGTATCAAGAATCTCTGCTGTTTTTTCAGGAATATGGTCGGTCTGCTGCAGGTCAATCCGTATATCACATTTTCCGATGCCCATATAAGTAAAGAAATTTTCTCCTGAAATAGTGTTGTAAAGGTTCTGTGGAACAATAACAATAAATGCCGCAAGAACCAGCACACCCAGCATCGTACCATAAATCCCCTTTCTTGCCAGAACATCTTTCACTCCAAGAAACAGATTTGTATCCAGCAGCCGGTTCTTGCTCAGACTAAAATATTTCGTCCCGGCGGCTTTCTCCCTGGAAGTTCCAAAACGAATTGCCTGGGCAGGAGATATTTTCCGAAAGCGTCTCAAGACACCGTTTACATAGGCTATGATCGCTGAAAATACAGCCAGTATCCCGATGATGCCAAAAAGCAGGGCAGCAAATTCATTTTCACTTTCTCCCATATACAGCCGGATATTTTCAAGCAGCACCCCTTTAAATAGAAAAGACAAGGCGAATCCTAGAATTGATCCGGTCAATGCAATTACGATATATTTTATAAGATAAATTTTTTTGATTTCCGATACACGAAGACCAATGGCTTTCATCACTCCAATTTCCCGATAATCGTCTTCCATTTTTGCAAGGAGCGTAAAACGTATACACATGAATGCAATTGCCACTGCCAGTACACTAACCAGCAGTATAATCCCGATCATCATTCCATCGGAGACTGCATTAATCGTTTTAAATAACGGGTAGGTAATCATTGGACCGTTTGCTTCCATCCCTGCATTGGTATATGCTGTTTCAAATGCGGATAATTTGGAAGCATCTTTTAATCGAAATTCGATCAGATATTCACTGCTTCCTGTACCTTTCAGAACCTCATAATCCTGTTTGCTAACCAGAAAACGCTTGGAAGATGAAAGGGTAGAATTCATCTGTGAATCCCTTAGAAACCCTGCAACGATAAACTCTTTACCGCTTATCACCGCCTTGTCACCCACTTTTACCGTTTGATCCTTCCCATAGCAAATCGGAACATAAATCTCTCCATCCGATACGTGAATAACATTACCGCCCAGATCCAGCAGAAAATCAAATTTTTCACTCTGCACGCTTAAACCATTATCCTGAACATTATCGGAGAGAGAGTTTTCACCAAATACCATTTGTGATCCTTCTATGCCCAGGAACTCCAGCACCTGAAATTCCTCTACATTTTCATCAGCGGCTGCAAACTCAGCCAGACGCTCCATATTAATTTCACCGGCATGCATCTGCATAAAATGAGGCGTCTTCGCCTGGGTCATCAGGGTATCAATAGCACCAAATAGATTGACCCCCAGTATTGCTGCCAGTGAAACCAGCATTGCTGCCGCCGCCACAAAAATTACAGTCATCAGAGTTATTGCCTTACTATTTAACATGTCGTTTCGGATAATTCTGTCATTCATAAATTTCCCTGCTTTCCGATTTTTTTCATGGGAACTTCCCCCATATTTTCCTTGTCTATGCCAAACATCTGCATCACATACATAAGACTACCCTCTTTAGCTCCCAGGAGCCTTTCCATATTAAAAATCAGTGCCTGGATGCGGGAAATGCGGTCTTCTTCGGACAGATCCACCATATCACCGTCAAAAACCATATTGGTATATGCAATAATCATTTCCATACATTCATAGGGAAAAGGTGTGTAAAACATCCCCTGCTCAATCCCCTGGCAGATAATACCGGATAATATCCCCGGAACACCATTCAGTACAACCTTTTGTATTTTCTGATGCATAAGTGCATTTTGCGGTTTATGTATATGTTCAATTATTTTCTTACCGCTCCCGCTTCCTATATTCAATGCCATAACAACGCGTACCATGCGTTCATCCACCGGAATGCTCTTATCATCTGCAATCTTCCTGGCTCTGCTTAAAAGACGCACATTATAGCGGTCAATCAAAGCATTCATTATATCCTCTTTGGACTTAAAGTGATAATACAGTGTCCCCCTTGCTATATTGACCTTGCTGAGAATATCATTCGTACTTGTTCCGTCAAATCCTTTTTCTCCAAATAACTCGTCTGCAGCATCCAAAATTTCATTTCTGCGTTCCCCAGCTTCTTTAACGACCCTCATTTATTTTCCTCCACTTTATCTTTTCATTTTATAGACCGACTATCTGTCGGTAAGGTGATAGTAACATGTTCATGTGGAAACGTCAAGGTAAATAATAATAATAATTCTTGACAAAACAATGTTCTGTTGCTATTATTATAACAACAGAACATTGTTTTGTAAGAAAGGAGAAAATTATGTCCCGAATTGTAAAAGCGCCGGATGTGAGGCGGCAGGAACTTATAGGAATTGCGTTGAAACAATTTTTAGAAAACGGCTATGAAAAAACGTCCGTTCGCTCTATTTTGAAGGAAGCAGATGGAGAAATTGGCATGTTCTATCACTACTTCAAATCCAAGAATGAGATCTATGAAGCCGCTCTAGAAAATTACAACGAAAAATACATCGCAAAATTAACCGAAATTATCAATTCAACCGGTTTGAGTTTTCAAGAAAAGCTGAATCAATTATTTACCCTCCTGCCAGGTTCTCTTACCGAATATAAACTGATGTATACTGAAAAAGTAAATCCCGATATTATGTCGATATTGCATTCCAGAACATTACTAAAAATAGTTCCTTTGTTTGAACGGTTAATTCTTGAAGGTTTAGGAAAGAAGATTATGAATGCACCTGTACCAAATATTCATTTGCTAAGTCAATTTATTCTGTTTGGTATGAGCGCCGTTATACACGATACCGAGATAAATTCTATGGAAGAAAAAATCAGACATATCGAATCTCTTCTTTCTAAAATATTGGATACAGAGATGGCAGTATTAAATTAAATTAAATTAAATTAAATGAAATGAACCAAGATAATGAACCTATATAATAAATCAATATACAGGAGGTAGCATAATGAATTTTCCAGTAGGCTTTCATGATTTCCATAAGGATACGGTTTTCAATTTCCAACTGAATAGATTTTATTCATTCGGTTGCTTGAGTTATGATACAGTTTCTGAAATAGGCAGGGAGTTAACAGATTTTGAAAATTGGCATAAGTTGTTTTTCAGCAGGGCTGAGTCATTTCACAATAATGGGGATTTGGTCGCCTCGGCCACATGCCTGCGCGCGGCCCTGTTTTTTATGCTGGACGATGAGGACGACGTCAACAAACAGCTGCAAAAGTCTCAGATCTATGAGCAATGTATGAACGAATACCAGGCCGCTTATAAAGATGCCGGACTAACATATGTCCGTGTCCCTTTTGAATCAGGTTATTTTCCCGTCATATACAAGTGCCATACCGAAGAAAGCAAAGGCGATATTGTCATACATGGAGGATATGATTCCTTTATTCAGGAATTTGTCCCGCTTTTGCAATATATATACTCTCAAGGATTCAATGTTTACATGTTTGAAGGATTTGGCCAAGGAGAGGTTTTAAGCAGATGTGAAATGAAAATGAAACCGGAATGGGAAATCTGCACCAAAGTAATTTTAGATTATTTCCAGTTAAATGAGGTGACTTTAATCGGTATTTCTTTAGGCGGATATCTGGCGGCGCGTGCGGCGGCTTATGAGAATCGTATCAAGAGGGTTGTGTTATACGATTTAATTTATGATTTTTACGGAGCGGTTTTAGATAAAGCGCCGGAGGAGCTTCAGAAGTTGATAAGTAATTTATTGGAAGTCCCGGATAGTCCGAAATGGAAGAGTATAGAGGAAATAATGAAAGTAAATCTATTTTCACTTTGGCTGTTTCAACAAGGCCGCCATGTTTTTGGTAATATCACAACTCTTTATGATTACTTCAAATGCATTAAAAATTATAATACCATAACACTCTCACCATTGATTCATCAGGATGTGTTAATTCTCGCGGGCGCGGAGGACATCTATACTGTTTATTTTGAAAAACAATTGAAAGCTCTCACAAACGCAAAATCGGTAAGCGGACGAATCTTCACGAAAGAAGAAAACGCGTCGCATCACTGTCAAGTTGGTAATGTGCAACTGGCTTTGGATTATATCCTTGCCTGGATAGATTTGAAGCTTTAAGGATTTTGAACTAATCACGGAATACGTGCCGTACTGAGTACTCTGATGCAAACAGCTGCGGTTTTAGCTGCCGGAATCAAAGGCCGGATAAAATTTGCGCAAATTTTATTGACAAGCCTTGCTCTCCTATTTTATAATAAAATAACAGGAATCACAGATGCTTATAAATAAAATTTAAAGAATTGGAGCTACTACTATGGCAACAATAACAGACATTGCTAAAATGGCTGGTGTATCTACCTCTACCGTATCTCACGTTGTAAATAAGACCCGATTCGTTAGTCCGGAACTTGTGGAACGTGTAGAAAAAGCAATCCAGGAGCTGGATCATCCGCCTAATTTTGTAATCAAAAAAAACAAATCTCTTACGCAGTCCGCAACGGATACCAAGTACATCCTCTTTCTGAAATCAAACCGGAAGAGTAATTTTCAGCAGCAAATCGAAATACAGGCTGAAGCCCTTTTAAAACAGACGCCATACACACTTTTATCTTTTGAGTACTCATACGATCCAAACAGATTGGATATTATTAACCGTTACTTAACTAATGCACCGGAAGCCGCAGGTGCCATTGTCTTTCCTGATGAAGAAGAAACCATTCAGGAATCCTTTTTGAACCATGTAAATTTCCCTGTTGTAATTCTGGGCAGAGAACTGGAAAATTATAAAGCGGACACTATTGTATCTGACAGCTGTGATGGGGGATATAAGGCAACCAGACATTTAATTAAAAACGGGCACGAACAAATCGCTTATCTGGGATCTTCCCAGGACCGTTCACCCAAAAGGCTGATGGGATTTATGCAGGCGCTGCAGGAGTACGGAATCGAAGCGAACCCTAAATATATCGTGACCAATCTGCACAACTCACAGGATATATATAATGTGCTGAACCAGCTTTTTACAGGATATGATGCACCCACTGCCATACTGGCAGCAAATTATTCTATTCTGCTTCCATTGCTGCACTATATGGATTCGCACAATATCAGCTGCCCGAATGATGTTTCCCTGGTGGTATTCAATGAGTTTGATTGGGCGGCACTGCATAATCCCCCCCTTACAACGGTAGAGCAGAATACTGCTGAAATCGCAAATTTGGCAGTTAGTGCACTGATCGAGCGCATTAATTCCCCTACATTGCTGCCCTGCAGAAAAATAGTCATTCCCTCCAAGTTAAACGTCAGAGATTCCACCTGCGGCATTGGACGGGGACCTTTCGGGGAAAAAGCAGAAACTATTGAATCCCTGGCTCTGACGCCTTCCGAAGAACAGACCCTGCGGGAGAAAAATTACACAGCTGCTATTTCTTTCCACTATGCCGGCAAAGCATGGATGGAGCTGCATCAGAAAGGAATCCGTGATATCTTTGACAATCTGGGCATTTCTATCATAGCGATTA
Source organism: Robinsoniella sp. RHS (assembly GCF_001029355.1). Lineage (NCBI taxonomy): Bacteria > Bacillati > Bacillota > Clostridia > Lachnospirales > Lachnospiraceae > Robinsoniella > Robinsoniella sp. RHS. The sequence continues at coordinate 53,528 of NZ_JNGB01000020.1, read as the reverse complement.
CTGATGCCCACTTTAACCCGGAACTGCAATGCAGACAACTGGAAAGCCTTAAGCTTTTGGAACCCGATATTCTGATCGCCATACCGACAGATAATGAAAAAACTGCCCATGCCTTTCAAAATATTACCCATAGCTCTTCCCGGCTGATTTTAATTACCAATGTCCCGGATGGACTGACACCGGATGATTATGTCTGCTGTGTTTCTGTCAACGAGCACTCTCACGGACGCAATATGGGACACGGTCTGGGCGAATATATGCAAAAGCACGGACTCACAAAGCTGGCATTTATCAAACACGGCGCCAATTTTTACGCTACCAACCAGAGAGACCGGGCAGCCGAACAGGTAATAACCGAAGAATATCCCGATCTCCTGATCTGCGGTACGATTGCATTTTGCTCCGAAGAAGACGTATTTAAGCAAACACTGGATCTGGTAAAACGACATCCTGAAATCGAAGCACTCTATGTTTCATGGGAAGGGCCTGCTATGGAAGCAATGGCTGCCTTAACCCAGATGGAACGCACGGACATCGCCATCGTAACCGGAGATCTGGATTATTCTATCGCTCTGAATCTGGCAAAAGGAGGGATGATCAAAATGATCAGCGCCCAATGTTCCTATGAGCAGGGACAGGCAATCGCCATGGCAGCCGCCAACGCTCTGCTTCATAAAAAGACACCTTCTTTTATCGGCATCGAACCAATTGTTGTCACACCGGAAAACCTTTTAAAATCCTGGAAGAAGGTGTTCAAAGCGGAGCCTTCTACTGCATTAAAGCTGGCACTGAAGGAAAATCCTAATTATATTTTTTCAAAAGAGTAGCCTTGCAGCGCACTTTTAGCAAAACATTATGAATAATTTGGGGTCAGGTGAGTAAGTGATGCTGTCCTAAACCCAAGCAGAGCACCGGAAACCGGTGCTCATAACATGCATAGCCAGAGGGCTTTACAGCCTCAGTAATATCCATTTCAAGGGATATACTGTTATGCCAAACTATATTCCTGATATAGATTTTCTCTTATATCTTTATCCGTTACCGCTTTTTTCAAATCTATGGTTCGGTTATCATTTATTAAATGTAACGTTAGCTCTGCAAACATCCGTTCTCCTTCCACTCGGCCTTCCACCCGACCTTCCACACGCCCTTCCATTCGGCCTTCACTTCTCATATCTTCAAATGTTTTACACATATCGTATTCCTCCTTATCATTTACCTGCGCCTGTTCTATTATCTCTTACATCTTTGAATCTTCACCCAATAAGATAAAAATTATCTCTATCGTTTCCCGAAGCAACTTACTGTATCTGATCCTGTTCTTCTCCACATGGGCTTTCATTTGGCACTTGTCATCAGCATATTTTATAATGCCAAATACTTCTCTTAAGTCTGTTTGAAAATATTCCAGATGCGCTATCCGTTTTACATCCAAAACATTTAATTTATAGTTCGGCAAATATGGAAGGAACTTCTCCAGATCACCGGACAGCTTTACCTGGTCTGCATAATTCATAGCATCATACAGCATATTACGAATTACCATTGCATAATGAACATGCTCCTGGTTTTCACAGGCAAGAATTAGAAAATCTGCCCCAAGAGCTGCTTTCTTAATGATGTCACGGTTTCTGCGTACTGACCTTTTAGCGGCATCCGTTTTACCCGGCAGATATTCCTGTGCTGAATCCAGCGGAACCAAATCTTCGGCGTGTATGATTTGATTTCCGTTAAAACACGCTCCGTTATATAAGTCTGCGAAGTGTTCCGGCTTGCCCAGAAATATTTTTGCTGCGATATCTTTTTCTTGTGTCATAAATTCCTCCTATTCATTCCGAATACAAAGACACAAAAATTAATAATCAAATCTAAAGGGAAACTGTACTGAAAATGTACCAGATTAGTGATGAGCCTTAAGAATTTTTGAAGTAGAAGTGTTTTTGAAATGTATCTCTGTATTTCTTTTTTACATTATACAACACTTATATCATTATTTCAAGTTCTATTTTTATTTTTAATCGCAACATTTTCTTAATAGATTTTTTTATAAATAATATGTTATATTTTGCCCGTATGCAGCAATCATTCTTTCTGCGTATTTTAAAATGAATAGTCTGGTTAAAGCCTTGATCTGCTCAAAGAACAAGGAACATTCTGCACTTGTTCATTACCATACGCTCCCAAAACACAAAACGTTTTTACTTAGTTAAACCCAAATATAATATGAATAGTTGTTCCCTTATAAACTGTTCGCCTGTAGTGGCGCATATGTCATCAGAAAACGCGAAAAACGAAATAGATCATGTACACACACCCGTACATAACCTATCCCGCCTTCTCTATCATTAAATCCTCCGGCATTAAATAATTATTCCATTACTTATTCATAATCCTGCCCTTATTTCAGCGCTTATTCCTGCACCTTCTCCCACTGCCTGCTGCCCGCAGATTTTGCTACCGCTGCACAAACTTTCTCAACTCCATATCCCACGGAAAATCTGGTAGAAGGCTGCTCTCCGTTTACAATTGCACTTACAAAGTCAAACATTTCAATCGCCTTCAGCTCTCCATAGCCGATATTCATGCCCGGAATATTCCAGGTTGCATCTCCATAAAAATGCGCGGGACCCGTATAAATAGTTTTAAATCCACGCCTGTCATCGGGATCGTTTGCCCAGCAAACCTGCAGTTCATTAAGCCTCTCATAATTAAAACATACGCTGCCAAGTGTTCCATGAAGTTCCACAGTAATAAAATTGTTCCTTCCCCATGCATTTCTGGTGGCTTCAATGCTTCCCACTGCACCGCTCTTGAAACGAACCAGAAATGAGTCTTCATCATCTACATCCACCGCCTCTTTCTTTGCATTGGAATCCATCTTGACTGTTCCCAGAAGGTCCGTTCCCCCTTCCTGTACCGGCCTTTCGGTAATATAAGTCTGCATCATAGACACTACTTCATCAATATCTCCTGCCAGATACTGCGCGATATCGATTACATGGGATGCAATATCTCCCAGAGTACCTGCTCCGGCCACTTTTTTCTGAAATCTCCAGGACAACGGTGAGGAAGGATCCGCAGACCAGCTTTGCAGATAAGTACATCGTACATTCAATATCCTGCCAAGAGAACCCTCATCGATGAACTTTTTCGCAAGTACAAGTGCAGGCACCCGGCGGTACTGATACGCATTCATGCTGATAATCCCCTGTTTCGCCGCTTCTTCTGCTGCATTTGCCATTTTTTCTGCATCTTCCAAAGTAGAAGCAATAGGCTTTTCACAGATCACATGTTTCCCTGCCTTCAGAGCAGCAATGGCGATTTCTGCATGGGCATTGTTTGGCGTACAGATACTTACAACATCTATTTCCGGATCCTGAATAATTTCCCGGTAATCGGAACACCATTTTTCAAAACCAAATCTTTCTTTTGCATCCGCAGCAATTTCTGGTTCAATATCACAAATTGTTTTCATAACAGGCATTGCCGGTGCCGGCCAAAATAGTTTTGGCAAATTTGAATACCCCACTACGTGTGCTTTTCCCATAAATCCTGCTCCGATTAAACCTACATTTAATTTTTTCATTGTCATTTTCCTCTCTGTTCAATGTGTTTGAACGCTCAATTTTTATCCTTATCATTGTCAGTTCTTTTTCTTCTGCGCCAGATTACTGAGTGCAACCGCAACAACAATGATTGCCCCTTTGACAATTGTCTGCTGTGCGCTGCTAAGTCCAGCCAGAATCAATGCGTTGTTAATAAGTCCCATTAAAATAGATCCAAATAATGCACCGATTACGGATCCTGTGCCGCCTGACATAGAGGTTCCGCCCAGTACTACTGCAGCTATGACAGACATCTCGTCCCCGTCTCCATAAGAATAACGGCCTGCCTGTAGACGCGCTGCATACATGATTCCCGCAAATGCTGCAAATGCACCTGACATAATAAAAGCGGTGATCTTCACTTTTACGGTATTAATTCCACTGTACCCTGCCGAAACTTCATTACCGCCTGTCGCAAGTGTATGGCGTCCAAATGCTGTTTTGTTAAATATCAGAATGCCGATTATGTAAAATAAAACCGTCCATAAAATCAAAACCGGAATGCCGGCGATATTTCCCACTCCAAAGATAAAATTAAATCCTGTATTTTCAATGGGAACTGCCGCCGTATCCGTTATCCACATTGCGCTTCCCCTTACTACCTGCATCATACCCATCGTCGCCAAAAATGCCGGCAGACGAAGTTTTGTGATTAATATACCGTTTACCAGACCTACCAGGCATCCAAATCCAAGTCCGGCTGCCAAAGCGAGTAAAATGGAGTTGGTACTCTTCAGGATCAATGACACGATCATTGCTGTCATTGCCGCAACTGCTCCAACCGTCAAATCAATCTGTCCCGCAGCCATAACAAAGGTACAGGCAACTGCCATTACGGATATCATTGCCGTCTGCCTTAGTACGTTCAATAGGTTATTCGCACCTAAAAACCCTTTATTTCCTAGCGTTACGCTGAATACAATAAATACGGCAACAAAGATAATGTAAACCATATACTTATCCCACTGCAAATTCCCAAGTCTATTCCCCTTTTTGGATTGCATACTGTAACTCCTCCTCTGCTTTTATCTCTTTACGTTCTATTTCTCCCGTAATCCTTCCATCATACAGGATTATAATACGGTCACAGACCGCCATCAGCTCTGTCAATTCCGAGGACACGAAAATTACTCCCTTACCCTCATCAGCAAAATTACGGATCAGTTCAATAATTTCCGTCTTCGCTCCAATATCCACACCGGCTGTGGGTTCATCCAGCATCATGATCTGAGGATTCATATTCAGCCATTTGGCAATTACAACTTTTTGCTGATTTCCACCGGACAGCAGATTAATTCTCTTCTGTATACCATCCGTGATAATATTCAGCTGCTCAATGTTCTTTGCAACCATTTCGTCTGCTGCTTTTTCATCAACCAGAATCTTCTTCTTTCTCAGTTTCGTTACGATGGGCAAAATAGCATTTTCCTTAACAGAATGAATCAGCACCAGCCCCTGTTTCCGCCTGTCTTCCGGGATCAGGGCAAACCCCGCTTTAACAGCATCCCTGGTACTCTTCACTTCGATTACCTTTCCATTTAACAAAACCGTACCGCTTTCTTTTTTTCTGACGCCAAACAAAGTTTCCAGGATTTCAGTCCTTCCGCTTCCCATAAGTCCGGCAAAACCCAGGATTTCACCTTTTTTAAGGGAGAAGGAAATATCCTGAAGCTTACTGTTAATATTCAGATGCTGAACCGTAAGAATATCCGCACCCTTTTTATCATATTTGCGCTCTATCCAATCGAACTTTTTATTCACACCTGCCCCGCCGATCATGTGTGCAATAATATCATCCAGGGTCAGATTACAGACTGCATCGTTATGCACAATGACACCGTCCCTTAATATGGTAATGGAATCGGCTATCTGCATAATCTCATTCATTCGATGGGAAATATATACCATGGATACCCCTTTTTCTTTCAAATCCCCTATCATCTTGAATAATTCTGCCGTCTCAGAATCAGAAAGCGCTGCTGTTGGTTCATCCAAAACCAGTATACGTGCCTGCTTGGAAACTGCTTTGGCAATTTCAATCATCTGGCTCATCCCCACGCTGAGTTTATTGACCGGAACATCAGGATCTGCAGCAATCCCCAGCTCATCCAGAACTTCCTTGGCTTTTTTATTCATATAGGCGGTATCCCGGATGCCATGTCTGGTTACTTCCTCTCCCAGAAATATATTTTCCGCCACTGTCATTGTCTGCACCAGTGACAGTTCCTGAAAAATCATGGCAATCCCGTTATCCTTCGCATCATGGGTGCTGTGAATCATTACCTGTCTGTCATCTATATAGATCTCCCCATCGTCCCTGGTGTAGACGCCTGTCATAATCTTCATCAGCGTAGATTTACCGGCACCATTCCCTCCCACCAGAGCATGTACCTCTCCTTTTGTAAGAGAGAAGTCCACCCCCTTTAGGACCGATACGGCTCCAAAGGACTTTTTTATCCCTTTTAGTTCTAATACATATTGACTCATATTGACCTCCATGTATATCACAGGCACCTTTCATGCGTCCTGTGAAAATTAACTGTTTCTGTCAAAGCGGCTTATAGCATATTTAAAAATTCATTCCCGCTATAGCCGCCGAAATGACTATTCCTTGTATGCATCCTTTAAAAAATCCGGTGCAGGTACATGATATACATCTTCATATGCCTGAAGTATATTAGAATGATCTACTCTTTTTGCCGGAACCGCCACATAAGCAGGCACTTCTTTACCCAGTAATGCATAAGCCGCCATATTAGCTTCCGCCACACCCTGATCATATGGAAGCTGTGCACCAAGACCTAAAATTTTGCCTGCTGCTATCTCTTTTGCCACATTATTTCCCAGATCAATGGTAGCCAGGAGAATATCATCCCTGCCTGCTGCACGCAATGCCGACAGCACACCTTCACAAGGGATATCCCAATGAGCAAAAATAGCCTGTATATCCGGATTCTGTGTCAGCATGGCATCCGCTACAGCATCACAGCCATTTTCATCCTGGAATCCCATTTTGGATACAATCTCTATATTGGGATATTTTTCTTTCATGGTTTTCTCAAATGCTTCCAGCCTCTGATTTGTCACAAAAAAATCCACATCATAATAGACAACACCAATTTTTCCTTCGCCATTTAATGCCTCTCCGATTAAATCTGCTGCTATTACTCCATTTCCGTAGTTATCTGCCGAAACACTTCCCACATAATTTTCCCCTGCCTTAAAACCTTTCGGCACATTATCCATAAATACCAGTTTCGTACCGGTATCGGCAACACGCTGGAAAGCATCCGCAGTCGCTGTGGCATCTGTTGGAATACTTACGAGAACATCCGGGCTTTTTGCCATAATGGTTTCAATATCAGCCACCTGTTGTTCTGCGGAGAAATTAGCATCTGTTGTAGCAACGATTTCAATACCAAGCTCTGCAAACCGCTCCGTCAAACCTTTAAGCTGTGAAGTAGACCAGTCATTTCCACCATAGTGAAAAGAAATGGCAGCTGTATATTTGCCTTCCTTCACTTTTGCAATTTCTTCCTCCGTCAGCGTCAATTCGCTGGCTGGAGTAGCACTCTCTCCGTTAGGGCCCGTGGAAAGGATTTCTCCGGCTGCGGCCGTTTTATTATCCTCTGACTGTATAGAAGATCCTGCGGCTGTTTCCTTATTTCCCTCTGTTGTTGTCACTGTATCGGTTGTGGTGCTGCAGGCTGCCAAAGAACAAACCATAACTGCGGATAATAATACACTTAATATTTTCTTCTTCATCTTATCTTTCTACCTCGTACTTTCTGTGATTACAGTAGCTTTCCTTTTAAATATTCATAAGATGTTTCACAAGCTTCACAGGGATCTCCGGAATACCCGTCAATCTCTACGAGCCAGTCGCCCTCATACCCCTTATCCTTTAAATAGGAAATAATTTCTTCCAGATTGATGCGTCCTTTTCCTAATGGTACAAACTCACCGGCTGAATTCAAATCTTTAAGATGTACATATTTAATTCTGTCATAATACTGCTTTATCATTTGAAGGGCATCAGACCCGCCTGCTGCCAAGTGCGCAATATCCGGGCAGAAAGAAATATCCGTTAAGGAAAATAATTTATGGATCTGATCCGGTTTTTCCGCCAGTGAGCCCAAATGCGGATGATAGCTGGGGATTAAACCGTATTCTGAAATAATTTCAGCAGCCTGATCAATCCCTTTTGCCAATCTGGGATAATCTTCTTCCTTGATGCCCGAACCGTGTATAGATCCGCCTCCCAGTACGATATGCCTGGCTCCCAGCTGACTAGCAATGGAAGTTACCTCTTTTAATTTATACAATTCGTCTTCCAGCGCGTCCTCATAAATAAAATGGCATCCTGCGTACACGCCTAAAACAGATACACCATATTTCCTGCAGATATCCAGGAACTTACCGGGATTATCTTTGTAAGCGCGTATATTGCCCTCAAATATTTCTATGTATTGGTATCCTCTGGCTGCAATTTTAGAAATCGCATCTTCATCATCACACATTGTCACGTAACCTACATCTTTCATGCTGGTAACGCCGCCTCCATCACCTGTCAATGGACCAAAAGCATTTGTCATGTATCCTAGTTTCATAATAAACCTCTCCTTTTTCGCTAAATTTTTATTTATTTGCGCAAATTTGTTTTGTGGTTTTATATTAACTTATCTTTTGTGCATTGTCAATATTATTTCTCTTTTTTCTCTTGCTAAATCATCACTTTGTATATTTTCCTCAAATAAAGTATCGAAAATAGGGGGATCCCACCTTTATTTTTGTGTATTTTTATTATCTCCCCTGTTATTCCTTTTCTCTTATTTTTCTGAACCATCTATTTTTTCTATGATTAACTGGTTTTTATCATTGACAAAGAGAGGTATTTCGGTTTATGATGGATTTGTAGTAAAATTTGCGCAAATATTTTTTTGTATGGTCACTGATCACAAGATTCTCTTCGTGGAATCTCAATGAATACTCCCATTTAAAAGAAAGGATTACTGCTATGAAATTAGGATTTGTAACTGCTATATTAGATCAGGAAGATTTTAAAGAAGTGGTAGACACTGCTGTTTCCATTGGTTATGAATGCCTGGAAGTTGCCTGCTGGCCTGTGGAAAAAGCATCCAGGCGCTACGCCGGCGTAACCCATATTGATATCGAAAATCTGAACGAAAGAAAAATCCAGGAAATCAAAGCTTACTGTACCGAAAAAAACATAGAAATCTCCGCCCTGGCTTATTATCCCAATATGCTTACGGAAAATCCAGAAAAAAGAAACTGCTATATTAAACATTTAAAAAATATGATTTGTGCCGCACCCAGACTCGGCGTACCTATGATTACAACTTTTATCGGAAGAATGCAGACAAAGACTATAGAAGAAAATCTTACTGAATTTCAGAAGGTTTGGAAGCCAATTATAGAGCTGGCTGAAAAACACGACGTGAAAATAGCAATTGAGAACTGCCCCATGCTTTTTGGTCCTGATGAATGGCCGGGCGGACAGAATCTCATGACTACTCCTGCAATCTGGCGGAAAGTATTTTCTCTGATACCCAGCAGACATTTTGGACTTAATTACGATCCCTCACACTTTATCTGGCAGGGTATTGATTATCTGAGACCGCTTTATGAATTCCGGGAGAAAATTTTTCATGTACATTATAAAGACATTAAAATCTATCCGGAGAAATTAAAGGATACAGGTATTATGGCATACCCTCTTGAATATATGTCACCAAAGCTTCCCGGGCTTGGGGATGTGGACTGGGGTAAATATGTATCTGCTCTGACCGACATAGGATATGACGGCTGTTCCTGCATCGAAATTGAAGACAAAGCATTTGAAGGATCAAAGGAAAAAATCATCGATTCCCTGAAACTTAGTTACCGCTATATGCGTCAGTTCATCATTTAAGGAGGACGATCTATGAAAACTTTAAATATCGGATTAATCGGAGCAGGCTTTATGGCAAAAGCCCACTCTGTAGCTTATGCCGGAATGCCTATGTTCTTCTGGCCTGCACCTGCTATCCCTTTCAAAAAAACGATAGCAGACATCAATGAAGCTGCTGCCCGTGACGCAGCAGAAAAATTTGCATTTGCATCCTATACTACTGACTGGCACGATATCATCAATGACCCGGATATTGATGTGGTGGATATCTGCACACCCAACAATGTGCATGCTGAAATCGCAATCGCCGCTGCCCGATCCGGAAAACATATTCTCTGTGAAAAACCCCTGTCACTGACCACCAGCCAGGCTAAAGAAATGTATCTTGCAGCGAAAAATAATCACGTAAAAACCATGGTCGCATTTAATTATCGAAGAACTCCTGCGGTACAGCTGGCTAAAAAATATATTGAAGAAGGAGCAATTGGTAAAATTTTAGATTTCCGTGGCACCTACCTGCAGGACTGGTCAGCTGATCCGGATTCACCTCTTTCCTGGCGCTTTCAAAAAGACATCTGTGGCAGCGGTACCTTAGGTGATATCGGAACCCATGTTGTAGATATGCTCCGGTATCTCGTTGGAGAATTTACCAGTGTGAATGCCAGGACTGCTACCTACATTCCTGAACGACCGGTACAATCCGGTATGTCTGACAGCCTCGGCAATACAAAAGGAGGTGCAGACAGCATCCGTCAGTCAGTAGATGTAGATGACCAATGCTGTTTTATGGCTGAGTGTGCCAATGGTGCATTTGGTACGATCGAAGCCACCAGAAATGCCTGGGGTAGGAATAATTATATTACATTTGAAATACACGGCTCTGAAGGATCTATCTGCTTTAATTATGAACGGAGAGACGAACTTCAGGTATGCTTTGCTAAGGACGGGGATGACAGACGTGGTTTCCGCACTGTTTACACGGGCCCCTGCCATCCCTATGGCGAAGGATTGTGGCCAATTCCGGCACTTGGCATTGGTTATACGGAAACAAAAATTATAGAATGTTATGATTTTTGCAAAGCCATCATGCAGGACCAGGAAGTCAGCCCTAATTTCCGGGATGGCTACGCCATTGAGCTGATCTCAGACGCCATATTAGAATCAGCTAAGACAAGGCTATGGACGAAGGTAAAAGAGGTAGCGGAAAATTAAATAGCCAGGGTACTGTTTTTTAAGCAGTACCCTGGCTTAATTCTTATATTTCAGTTAAAGACACCCGCGCTTCATACGGTCTCATCTGCATTATATTTTCATAACCCTGCGCAAATTACTCATGCAATCCTCCTCTCCCTTTTCTATACTGTCTCATATACCAATTCTAAAAGGAGATTTTATTATGAGTATTTTGTTATCTGCAAATGAAGTTACGAAGATATACCAGAAAAACCAACGTCCGGGGCTGGACCATATTTCATTCCAGGCTGAATCCGGAGAATTTATCGGTATTATGGGAGCGTCAGGATCTGGAAAAACCACTTTATTAAACGTATTATCCACAATAGACACTCCTACAAGCGGAGAGATCATCATCAATGGTATTCTTTTAAACAGTTTATCAGACCGGAAATCCGCTGATTTCCGCCGGGATCATTTAGGCTTTATTTTTCAGGAATACTTTTTATTGGACAGTCTCACGATCAGGGAAAATATAGCAGTTCCGCTGACCCTCAAAAAAATGTCCCCTGGGGAAATCGAAAGCAATGTCCTCAGGCTTGCCAAACGGTTTGGCATTGCTTCCCAGCTTGACAAATATCCAGGTGAGCTTTCTGGCGGGCAGAGACAGCGTGCCGCAGCCGCCAGGGCTGTTATTAAAAATCCAAGCATATTATTTGCCGATGAACCCACCGGTGCCTTAGACTCCGGTTCCGCAGCAGAGCTTCTGGATACTCTGTACGAAGCAAACAAAGATCTGGGAACCACGATCTTAATGGTAACCCACGATGCATTTGCTGCAAGTTATGCAAAACGAATCCTCTTTTTTAAAGATGGCTGCATACTGAAAACACTTTGGAATCATGGCATCAGCCGAAATGACTTCTATGGAACCATCATGGAAGAAACCACCCGGATAAATCATGCATGACAGGAGAACCTTATGAATATTATTTTGATAGCTATAAAAAATCTGAAAAAGAACTTTTCCTTTTACACACTATATCTGATATCAGCATCTTTAGTAATAACGATCTTTTTTGCTTTTACCTCTTTTTCTATGAATGACGTAATGCTGGAAAAAATCTCTTCTGATGGAAGAGTGGAAATGATGTGCCGTACGGTTTCTGTTTTTCTTATGGCATTTGTTGTCTTCTACATGACTTACTCTAATGGATTTTTTCTGCGTCGAAGGACCAGAGAGCTTGGCATCTATGCATTGCTGGGATACCGAAAATCAGCTATCATGCGCCTGTTAGCCCTGGAGAACTTTTTTATTTGTACGGCTTCACTGATCATCGGCGTTCTGGCCGGCGGATTCTTGCACAAAGGTGTCGTTGCCTCTATTACTGCACTTTTGAATCTGTCTTTATCAGATGAAAAAATGATACTTTTTAACCCTGGGGCTATAGTCCAGACAGCTATATTTGTCCTCGCCGTTATTTCTGCAATGTTTCTTTCAAATGGAAAAGTAATCCGGCAGACTTCACTTTTGAACCTGATACGCCTGGAGAAACATGCAGAAAAGAATATGAAAACCCGGATCGTTCCTTCCATTTTGGGACTTTTGATGATTTTATCCGGATACTTTTTAGCATTAAATATTTTACAGGGAAAAGATTCCCTGTGGATTACTGCCGGATTCACTCCAATCGGTATGCTGACCCTCTTGCTTGTAACATTCGGAACCATATTTTTTATCAATTCTTTCCTGCCCTGCTTTATGTCTCTTACCAGGCGCAGCAAACGCTTTTATACGGAAGTGCGCATTATTACTATCCCAAATTTTATTTACCGTATTCGAAGCAATGCCAGAACCATCATAATGCTGACTCTTTTTTCCGCCGCTACCCTGACCATTACGGGAGTGATGGCACTTACATTATACTATCCCATTGCAGCAGTTTCCCGCATTGCACCTTCCGAGATTGAATTCCGGGTGGAAAATGCGGAGCAGATCCCGGCAGTCAAACACATCCTTGCGGAAAGTCCGTCCCTCGAATCAAATCAGACCCTTGTGACAAATTACTCCCTTCTGGACAATATGGATTCTTCTGGCGTTACACTTACACTTACAGACATTATAAAAGTAACCTCCGACGCCAGCGTACTTCCCATAGAATATCAGATTGGCAGTGCAAAAGGAGATGCAAATAACGAAAAACTCACAAGAGTGCCCGGATTTGAATGTATTTCTGCATCCTCTTATGAGCAGTTAATGACTGCCCAGGGCAGATCTGATTCTCTGGAAGGTTTACTTTCTCTTACAGAAACCCAGTGCATCCTGGTGAAATACGAACCCAATGCAGATGGTTCCGATGAAACCGGCTGCGTATATCCGCTGCTCACCGATAAAGGCCCCCTGAATCTGAAAGTGAAAAGTACTACCCTGGCCAATCCCATTTCTTTTGCCAACAGTATCGGCACTTTGATTATCAGCGATGAAGCTTATAACCGGCTTGTTAAGATGACATATCCCAGGACTACTGTGTTAAGCCTAAATGGTCCGGGATTAAAAAATAATGAGTCTATCTATACAGCCATGGAAAAAATCACAGATAACAGCCCTTATCTTCAGGGTAATTCCCATCGGATTCAAGAATTACTTACCCTGAACAGCTCAACTTTTCTTCTGATCGGATTTCTGGTGGTTTTATTTTTCATCGCTACAGGAAGCATTTTGTACTTTAATAACGTCTCAGCCATAACTGATTCCAGAGAAGACTTGGATATTTTAAAGAAAATGGGCTACAACAGCAAAAAAATTAAGATAATAATCAGAAATCAGGTGTTCACTTTTTTTAGCATCCCTTTTATAATTGGATTAACAGACAGTTTATTTGCTCTGCTTGTTTATAAGCGGGGATTGATGCAGAATTTATTGGGAGAAACACTGATTCAATATTTACCTGTTGCAGTCTCCGTAGGAGTGACTGCCGCCATATACCTGATTTACTATATGATCACCAAAAGAACGTGCTATAAGATTATTTTCAGCAGTTCTGTGCATCATGCTCCCCAAAGTCCTAATTAAAATTGTTTCGTTTGATACTGTTTTAATCTGCTCTGGAGCGTGTCTGAATATAAAAATGGAGATATAAAGAATGAAACCTAGAAAAATCAAATTGCTGTTTTTAGCAAATCACCTGATTACCATGTTATATATCGCAAACATTACCGGGCCGGGCCGATTATCCGAGTCCACAAGCTTAGTTCCATATCTTATTTCAACGCTGATACTGCTTGATATCTCCTATATTGTTACCTGCAACCTTAAAAATAACAAGATGCTGAATCTGTTCTGTGGATTGCTTGCTTTAAATTGCTGGTACATTGTGTTTACACTGGACCCTTCCCGGGCAGGCGCTGTGGCACTGACCGCTTTGGGTCCTGTTATTCTATGCGCTTCAGCCAGATTTACTCTGGTATTCTTTTTTCAGGATACCGGATATCAATATAAACGTTTTACCGGAATACTGATGTTTTTTACCTGTATTGGATCCATTATCGGGCTTTTTATCTCTCCCCGGGTATTTGCATTTATGTTCGGAATTCAATTTCTCATCACTGTTTTTTGTTTTTTCCTGATCCTGATCAAGCATCACAAGCGGATGGGTTTTGTCTGGAAAAATGAGCGTAAATCTATACTTACCTCGTTTTTCCTGATCTTTGGAAGTTTTGCATTATACTGCATCCTCACGGCTAAGGTGCCGGGGCATCTTGAGAATTTTGGTGTTTACCTGATTGTACTTCTGTTCTTTTTTAACATTCATGCCATATCGTTAAAAAAGTCGAAAAGTACTCCTTTATCATCTGTATTTCATAAAAAACAGGCATGGATTATGTTCTTGTTTTTTGCTTTAGCCGTTATACTCATTTCCTATTTATTGAAATTCAGCTTCCGGGGATATTTTCTTATCATTAATCTGTTCATCTGGCTGGTATTTTTGTGTAATATTATGCTGGAGCAGAATTTCCGTATACAGAAGTTTTCCTTTCTCCATCCCGGTTCCTACAATAAAGTACTGGAACAGATTCGGCGGGAAGAACAGTTAAAAGCTGATTTCTCCAACTACCTTCATGATGAGGTGCTGCAGGATGTCTTATCCCTTAAGAATCTGATGAGTAAATCCGGTGATCCAAAAGTGCAGAAGCTCATTTTAAGTACTCTGGATGAACTAAACGGAAATATCCGGAAACAAATGCAGGACTATCATCCGGCGCTCGTAAAGTCATTGACTTTGAAGGAAAATTATCAGAACCTGATCGAAGAAACGGGCAGGTCATTTCCTTACCGTACCATTATCACCACCTTTACATGCCCGGACGATTTATTTTTAGTCGAACCCTATCACCTGATCATATACCGATTTATAAAAGAGCTTGCCACCAATGTATATAAGCATTCCAAAGGAAACTATATGTGGGTTACATTGTCCCAGGACAAAGGAACTATTCATCTGTGTGTCAGTGACAACGGCACTTCCTGCGCAGATACCATTTTGCTTTCTCCCACATCCGATCACAAAGGGATCTCCTCCATTCAGGAACAGACACTTTCCTTGTGCGGTGAAATGAAGATTCAGGATAACACTCCCCGGGGGATATCGGTTCATATAACCATGCCTATGAAAGGAGAACATTCTTATGAAAGTTTTGTTAGTCGATGACCATATCCTGTTTGCCAAAAGCCTTGAAATCGCCTTAGAAGGCCAGGATGGCATAGAGTCCTTTTCATCTATCCGGGATACCAGACATATCCGGGATGATATTATACGGCTGAATCCGGATATCATCCTTATGGATATCAATCTGAACCATCTCAGCAGTGAAGACGGACTGTCACTTTCCAGGCGCATTTTAAAAGAATTTCCACAGCAGAAACTGGTGATGCTCTCCGGGTATGATCTGCCTGTTTACCGGAGAGAAGCACGTAAATTAGGTGCAAAAGGATTTATCAGCAAAACGGTTTCTCCGGATGAACTGCTGCGTATACTCCAGATCATTACTTTGGGAAATACTTATTTTCCAAATACAGATTCTTATATCGAGGAATTGACCGACAGCGAAAAAGAGGTGCTTCAACTGATGGCAGAAGGCTTGAAACGAAAAGAGATAGCATACCATCTTTTTATAAGTGAACGTACCGTTTCCAATCATTTGCAGCATATATTTGATAAATTACAGGTCTCCTCTTCTGTGGAGGCAATTGCAAAGGGGCTGCAGCACGGATATATTCCTCCTGTTTGAAACCAGAAAGCGTCAGATATTGGGATTTGCCCGATCTCTGACGCTTTCTCAATTATTACTGCTTTTTATTTGGTATCTGTTATTATTCCCACAGGCGTATTACCGCTGCAATTGCGAAAATGCAAAGGGGTTACCCCCATTTTCTGTTTAAACTGCCGCGAGAAAAATATACTGCTCTGGTACCCGCAGAGCTCTGCAATTTCACTCATGGATTTATTACTGTATTTTAACAGTTCCCCGGCCTTTTTCAGGCGCAGATCAATCAGATAATTTTTAAGGCTCATTCCGGTGGAGGCAGTTAATATCCGGTTAATCGTGCTTTTATGGCAGGCGAAAACAGCAGATAATTCCTGATGAGTGATACCCTCCTGCATATGTTCCACAATATAATCCAGGATCTGGCCCTTCATCTGATCCTGCTCCTGACCTCCCATAACCTGTGACTGAAGCAGTTTCATAACCAGAGATCCTAACAGGCTGCTGCAAATCTGGCTGGAATACATACGCCCGATGTGATACTCCTTTACCATTTGCTGAATCGTTTCCACTAAAAAACTATTTTTCAGAATATTCGTCTTATGATAAAGTCCTGCCAGTGCCATTCTGTTTTCCGGCGATTGATCCTGCAATACAAATTCGATACCGGATAATAAAAAGGGATCTTCCACATCCGCTAAAATTGTATTTCCCACACCCGGGGGCACATAAAATAAGTCCCCCATAATTGCAGGACAGGTTTTATTTCCTATGACATACCGCCCTTTTCCTCTGTGAACATAGAGCATATAATGGTAATCAAACACCCTGCGTGATGTTTCAAACCCGCTGTCACACTGATATAGATTAATTACATTCATTTTCAGCTTCATTTCTAACCTCCCATGTTTTATATATATGAGTCATTTCTTTTATTTTTTGGTCTTTTACTGCATTGTAACTGATTCGATTCTATTATATCATAATTTCATAAAAAGAAATACAAAGGAGTGTGCTTATGTATAAAATTCAAAAAGGAAAAGAATCCATGACCGCTAAGGAAAGAGTAAAACGCACTTTTCAATATGAAAAAACAGACCGGGTTACCATCGGATACGATGCAAACCCTGCAGTTCATGAAAGATTGAAAAAGGCTCTGGGCATTGACGGATGCGATGACGAAACCCTTCTCCAGATATTAGGTGTAGACTACCGTCCCATCCAGGCACCCTATACCGGACCCGAATTATTCTCTGTCCCAGCCAACAGAAGGGTCGACCAACTGGAAGGCAGCATCATGCGCTGGGTGGAACATGACACCGGCGGATATTGGGATTTCTGTGATTTTCCATTAAAAGATGCCTGTGATGAAGCTTTTGAGAATTTTCCGGTACCGGATCCGGATTGTTTTGATTATGAGGCGGCATGTGAGCTGGCAAAATCTTACGGTAATCAATTTGCACTGTTCACAGGACATGCCGGTATGCCGGATATCATTAATTCTAACGGCCGCATTATGGGCGTAGAAGATATCCTCTGCCATCTGCTGGACCAAGACGAAGCTGCCATGTCACTGATCCGCCGACGTGCTAATTTTCAGTTAAAAATGTTAGACCGTCTGCTCCATGCATGTAAGGGGCAGATTGACTTTCTCTGGATGGGTGAAGATCTGGGAACACAGATCGGCCCTATGATCAGCCTGGAACTTTACCGGGAAGTATTAAAACCAATCCACAGGCAATTTGCGGACCTGGCTGACTCCTACCACATTCCCTCCCTGATTCATACCTGTGGATCATCAAGCTGGGTATATGAAGATTTTGTAGAAATCGGAATCAAAGGAGTGGATACCCTGCAGCCCGAAGCCGTAAATATGTCTCCCCAATATTTAAAGGAACATTTTGGAGGCAGGCTTAATTTCAGAGGATGTATCTCCACCGCCGGCCCCCTTGCTTATGGGTCCTGTGAGGATGTAACAAACGTCTGCAAAGAAACCCTGGATATTATGATGGAATGCAGAGGATATCATTTTGCCCCCACACATGCTATCCAGGATAATACACCCGTAGAGAATATCATTGCCATGTACCAGGCTGCACATGATTATGGGTATTATAAATAAGGCTATTTCTAATCCATACCGGTTAAAGAAAGAGCCTCAGACTCAAGAAGAAATTTCTCCATTGTCTGCGGCTCTGTCACTTGTGTCACTTTTTTACACAAATAAAGCAGTGCCTGTATGAAGCACTGCTTAACCTTACTTGAAACGTTACTTAAAGTTTTCCGGGCACCATCTCTATCTACAAAGCGTCCCTTACTCAGACAAACCTAATTATAAGATGCAATGTAGTACTAATCCGTAATCATCATCATAATATCTTCGATGGATTTTCCGCTTTCCTGGATCATATCATAGAGATAACCCAGCGCTTCTTCTCTCTTCTTGCCTTCCAGTTCTTCTCTTTTACTCAAAAGTTCATCCAGTTTCGCCTGCGCTTTTTCAATCTGTCCATCCAATACTTCGATTTGATCATCAATTGATTTTCTTTGTCCTCTTGCCATAGTATTATCCTCCTCAAATTCACTTATTTATTCTATATGAATATATTAGTTCCAAATGAGGATTTTGTCTAGTATTTTTACTGAAAACTCATACAAATTTATTGCCTTTTTTATTATTCTCGGTTCAAAATATCTAATTCTACAAAATCTCCTAAATTTCCTATCTTCTGGGTAATTTTTTCTCTCGCTGCATTACTGAACGCTTCTTTACTGTCATAGTCTCCGCCTACTGCTTCCATCAGAGCATTGCTGATCTTCTGTTTTATTTCGGACATATCTGACCCGTACTTTATAAGCTCCCAAACATCCCGGCCATTTACATACGCCTTTACCAGCCAGGGCGGCGTCCCTCCTGTCATGGGGCTGACCGGAATTTTCTCATTGGGATCTATCAATGCCAGATCCTCGTTATTCATTCGGATTGCCATTTTATCATTGCGGATATCCATACCTTCCTGCTCATACAAGGCAGCAACCAGACGATAGGTTATCCCTTCATCATCCACATTTGCATTTACCTCTTTATAACCCTCGGGTACTTTTACCGGATCAGAATCTGTATCCGGATATGCTTCTGATTGGATACCACCCATTATATCAGAGACGATTGCGATACCTCCTGATATGGATTGGTACGGAAAAATATCTGCTCCCTCTTTGTCCTGTGCAAGTGCCATAACAGATCCGGAGCACAGTACCAGACTGCATAAAACAGCGACTGGCAGTATTCCTTTCTTCTTGGGCAGATGTTCTGTAGTCTCACGGATACGTTCTTTCATATGAACTAAATTCCCCGATAGGCGAAAACCTACCGACACGGGATATTTTTTGACGGGTGTCCTTGCCGCACCAATGAGAATCGACGCATATTGAAACCGCAGTCCTTTATCTGCCTGATTTAAAACAAGTGTATCACATGCAAGTTCACATTGATGCATATATTCCCTGCATATCCAACGAACGGCAGGATTGAACCAATGTAAAGCTGATGCCAGAGCCGCAATTGTTCTCCCCCACAGATCCCATCTCATATAATGTGCCAGTTCATGGCGTAAAATCAAAATTGTTTCCAATTCGGTATAGTTTTTCTCCGGTACCAGAATAACAGGGTGAATAAGACCGGTAAGCAAAGCCGTTTCCACAAAAGGACAACGGTATATCTTCCGGCATTTTTTTATACCAAGGGGCCTGCCTGCTGCTTCCAGGCATTTATCCATCCATGGATCGTTAATTTCCTGGCACCATCTGCGTTGCATGTTCCGAAAAGAAACCCATTTCCCAAGCCCCCGGACTGTCACCACCATCACTCCTGATATCCAGACCACAACGATTCCCCAGAACAGAAGCACCCCATAATCCAAAGATGAACCGGTCTGAGTTGTGACTCCCCCAGATGTATAGTTTTCTTTTTCTGCCCCCCGATCCTGCGTAAAAGCTTCTGCAGACTTAAATACGGATGTACTCTGTAAAAATTCCGGCGCTTTTACTTCCACCATGGGAGTAAATACAACAGGCTTCATAGGAAATAACAATCCGGCGATTAAAACCATCCATAAAAGTGCCCGCCCGGAAGGAGCTACCCACTGCAGCAGGTCATTACGCAATACAATTAATAATATCCCCGCTGCTGCAGTCATTAAAACAGAAGAAATGATAAGAGAAATTAATAAATCAAACATCCGGTAAGTTTCACCTCTTTTCCAAATCGGCCAGCCATGCCTCCAGTTCCCCAATACTGTTGTCATCCAGCTTTCCCCCATCATACAGCGATGCCATCAAGCTGCTGATAGAATTACTGTGATGGGTTTCTACAAAGTTCTGGGTTTCAAATGCCAGATATTCGTCTCTTTGAATCTGGGTCCAGTATATCCGCTCCCTGCCTCTTTTCTCACTTCTTAGAAACCCCCGTTCTGTCAGTCGGATCAACAGGCTGATCAGCGTCTGTGCCTTCCAGCCTTTTTCCTCCATTCTTTCCATTAGCATGGGAGCCGTGACCGGCTGTTCACATTCCCACACCTGTTTCATAACTTCAAATTCCGCATCCGGTAATTTTTTCATGTCTGTATCCTCCTAACCAACTCGATAAAGCATCATCTGTATCAATCCCAGCACCAGAAGATGTCCGGGATAAAATCCGTAAAAGAAATATTGAAATGCTTTGGATTGTTTTCCTTTTTCTCCATTGTACTTTAAAGTTAGCAAAACCGCAAGACAATGCCCTGCTATGTACATTCCGATTGTAGTAACCATCCGGATATCAAAATCAAATAGAAAACTTTGGAAACGCCAAAGCTGAAGTCCTGCTGCTAGCAGAACGCCGATAGTACCCCGTTTTGCTTTGCTCAAATTCCTGCTGTAATAGAAGAAAAACACATATGCAACACACTGGTAAGAATATTCCAGATCCAGTTTTACTGTAACCCATGTAAGGAACAGAACCACCATTGCGGCAATTACCGGCCTGGATTTTAGGCGCCGGCTGCACCAGAGAGCGAATAAAGCCACTGCCATAGTGAACATAATGTTAAACCGCATTTCGGTTATTGGTATCAGATGGCCTTCACCAAATAACGTATATGGTATTTGAGCAAGCACACCGAAAAACAGGAGCCTTCCGATATATTTTCTTACATCTTTCGTGTGTTGAAATCCATTTGCCAGCAGAAAGAAAAACAGGACTGCCGCCATTCTGCCGATGATTCCCACTGAATAAGCCAGTGCCTGAATACATCTAATTGCTATTCCCTCTATTGCCGGAAAGCTTCCAAAGAAATCATACAGGTTTCCTCTTACCACATCCCTGACACAGAAAAAATCAGGACCATAGTACTGACAGATTAAATGATCGGTCAGCATAGCAAGTACCGCAATTATTTTTATTTTTCTTGTATTTATATTTACACCTTCTTTCTTATTAGACAATTGTCTTATTCGAATTATACATTTGTCTAATTAGAATGTCAAGAAAATCTTTTCAAGTATAAAATATCATTTCTGTGTACTGTACCAGATAAGCCGTCTGACAGATACGTTCTTTGTCACGATCTGTTAAACGGCTTGAGATTAAGATAAGAAGTAGAATGGAAAGATATCTTCAGAAAATAAAGTGTGAAAGAAAATTACGATACAGAAAGGATGCCACTATGCGATTCTTTCAACCTGTTTGATTGTGGCAGTATTGCAGGCTTGCCTGCAAAATGGGAATAAATATGGCTGAAAAATCATTATATCCGTGTTCAAATTCAGGCATAATATTAACGGGCAGCTTAATCATAGCTGTCATACAGACTGGTAATCACCGGTATTTCCCGGGTCTGTCTATCTGTCGTGATGATCTTCTCCATACCCGGAACCAGATCAAAATAGTTGTCACTTAGTAACAAATCCTCATGAAAACTGATTTCTACAAATTTGCAGAACTGCCCTGCGGTAATCCGGTAGGTATTTCCGTCCAGCTTTTCACAGTGAATCTCTGGTTTTTGGAAATCAAAATGTTTTGCAGGCTTAAAAATAACTGTTCCGCTTCCAATTATTTTCTCCTCCATGGTAAAGACATATGCTGCATAATATCTGCGGTAATCTTCCTCTTGCTGCAATTCCTCCTGAAAATCTATTACTTTGATACACTCAGAATGCAGCCTTTCTACCGAACACAGAAACTCCTCTTCTTTGATAATCCCCCGCTCCACGTGGCGCAGCTGCCACTTTAAAGTTCCCTGTACCTTCACCAGTGTCTCATTCGTAAGATGGAGTTCTACTTTTGTCCCCTCTTCACAGGCAGAGACAAGTACCGGCTCAAAAAAAACGCTTCGCTCCATATTGCAGTGCCTTCCATCTTCCGAAGCAATCGATGCTTGCCCAGGAGGCAACCGGCCAGCAGTCATTGATCTGCCAGAATAACGCCCCCATGCAGCGGCAGTCATTACGGTTTCTCCGCCAATGCTCCACCCCATAACGAATGCCCTCCAGCTGAATCATCTGTGACAGATAAACAAAGGATGCAAAGTCTTTTGGAAACTTAAAATATTGTGCAATATAAGCATTTATCACTTCATTTCCGTTTTTACTCTTCTGATGGCCCTCCATTACATAAGAAAATATATTTCTGTCTTCCGGTAAGGTAAAGCTTTCGATTGTCTTCATGCAGGGAAAGGACTGCAATCCAAATTCAGAGTTAAAGCGGGGAAAAGTTGTCCGGAAATACGTAAATGGTTTCTGTCCATGCCAGACGTTCCAGTCATGGGTATCCCCTATATCCATATTTTCCACGTCCTGCATACTTCCGGAAGAAGACGGAGAACTGGGCCAATAGAAGATATCCGGTGCTTCTTTTGAGACCAGGGCTTTCATATCCACTTCAAACTGCTGTACATACATATCTTTATATTTCTGTTCCATCGTGTCCCAGACCATCAGCTCCGTTTCATTATTTCCGCAAAGCAATGCAATACAGGGATGATGCTGCAGTCTTCTGGTAAGCTGAACTACCTCTGCCTCCATATTTGCCCGTTCATCTCCTTCCCAGATCGTAACGATATTGGCAAACATAAAATCCTGCCATACCATTATACCGGTCTGATCGCAATAATCCAGAAATGCTTCTGCGGGGTATACTCCTCCGCCCCAGATTCGAATCATGTTAAAGTTTGCTTTTATACAGCTGTCAATGAGCTGCCGTGATTTTTCTTCCCGTATTCTTCCAAACAGGCTGTCTTCCGGTATGTAGTCTGCGCCCTTTGCAAAGACTTCAACATCATTGATTACAAAATGAAATGTTTCACCAAAGCAGTCTTTTTCCTGTTTCACTGTCAGGGTACGCAGTCCTATTTTCTTTTCCAGCATATGAACGATTTCATTTTCATGCCACAGCTTTGCACATACGATATAGCGCGGCTGTTCTCCGTAATTAATGCACCACCAAAGCCGGGGATTTTCTATCATACAGGTCAGGTGTCCATCAACAGCTGCCTCTTCACAGAGCACTTCGCCCTCAGGGGAATAAATACTGATCCCGCACTTCGTATCCGGCAAAAAGGTCTCCCATTCTATATCACAAACCAATTCTACTTTTCCAAACCGGTGGTTCTGTCGTATCTGCAGTTCCTGAATCCTGCCAGCCCGGTATCCTTTGAGGCAAATCGGACGCCAGATTCCCATATCTGCAAGTTCAGGTCCCCAGTCCCATCCAAACATACAGGCTGCTTTTCTCATCTGCATTTTTGCCTGGAAGAGGTGACGGTCCAGGTCCATATAAGGATGTTTTGCTTTTATGTTCTCGATTTGTCTGTAAGGTGAGGTAAAGGATACGGTAATTTCATTTTACTCCCATTCTTAACGCTGCTTTTACCTCTGCTTCCAGCAACCATATGCATATTTTCACAATGCCGCACCAATATTCCATTGATATGAATGTCTGCAATGGTATCAATCCCCTGACATTCCAGCTGGATACTGTCCATGCTTAACAATTCAGGACTCACCAGAAACCTGCGCCTGTAATCGTAATCTTTTTCGGAAACTGCTTTGGCTCCCGCTTCATGATCCCGGTAAAAGGGATCCTGTATCTCTCCTTCCCGCAGCAGATCTTCATATACGGATCCGGGTACCACTGCAGGAATCCATCTTTCTTCTCCCCTGGCTCTCATTTCCCAGGTTCCATTTAAATTTAATTCTATCATTTTGAGTTCTCCTGTTCAGATCTAACCCGCAAAGTGGGACGTGCAGATAGATGCAATGATTTTTCAGACATGCCCTAATCCTTCAACTGATCTAATATTGCCCAAATGCCCTCCTGCAGCTGGACCTCCATCTCTTTTTCACCATAGCGGATTCTCTTTTTATCACTGCACGCTCCCATTATCTGAAATGATATGAGCTTTCCATTTTCCCATTCAACATCTGCGGTATGTCCGCCTCTGATACGGCTGCCTTTCAAATGCCCATGCTTCCAATCCGCCGGAAGTGCCGGCAGAACTACTACCTGATCTTCAAAGCTCTGTAACAGCATCTCACCGATCCCTGCTGTAATTCCGGTATTTCCATCAAGTTCCCAGGTACCGCACCACATGGATGTCTCATCGCTCATAACCGATGCCAGATTAGGTTTTACCAGTCTCTTAACCGTATCATTCAGTATTTTCCAAGCCTGTTCCCCATCGTTCATTCTGGCATGATATCCCACAAGCATCGCCATTCCCCAGGATGTGATTTCAAAATTTTCATACCTCAGCTCTAATGTCTTCTGAGCCGCATGCTTTAAATCCTGGTCTGCCCGGGCATCAATCTGATGAAATGGATACAGCCCCAGCAGATGGGTTGTATGCCTGTGATTTGGAATCGGTTCTTCAAAATCTTCCATCCATTCCTGAATCTGCCCTTTTTTTCCGATTTGATAAGGCGGAAGCTTTGGCAATATTTGATCTATGCGCTCCACCAATTCCAGGTCGGCGCACTCCAGTTCCTTTGAAACCTTTCTTGCAATTTCCAGAATCTCCCTGACCAGCACTACATCGCAGGTGGTGGACAGGGACAGAAAATAGTTTTTACCATCTATGGAGAATTGATTTTCCGGAGAATAGGAGGGTCCTGTCATATACCAGCCAGTAACTTCATCAAAAAATAAATAATCCACTGCAAACTGAGCTGCACCTTCCAGAATCGGATACGCGAAATCTTTCAGGAATGCCCTGTCTTTTGTAAACTCGTAATAATCCCATAACAGTACGGCTGTCCACGCACCCCCAAAGGAGAAAACACCCCAGTTATAAGACCAGCCAAGTGAAGTGAAACCCCAGGGGTTTGACGTTACATGGGCAGTCCAGCCCTTCGCCCCATATGCTTCCCTGGCTGTCTTTTTGCCGGAGGGGACCAGCGTCTGCTCCAGCCAGTGAAACAGCGGCCAGTATGCTTCCGTAAGGTTGCAGGCACCTGCCAGCCAGTACTGCATCTGTATATTCATGTCAATATGCATGTCCTGGGTACAGTCTATCCGATTGTAAATGTTATCATTCCAGATACCACCCATATGAGTGGGAAGCGGTGCGTCTTCCCTGGAGGAAGCGATCAGCAGATATCTTCCGTATTGGAACATGAGGGCATACAGATCAGGGTCACTTGCACCTGCTGCTGCCCGTTCGATTCTTTCATCGGTAGGAAGATTCCAAGGAGCGGCTGTATCTGGTTCTGCCATTCCTGCGGTTTTTCTCTCTGCCACAGCTGTTTCTTTCCCACCCTCCAACCGGATATCCATTCTACGATACCGATCCTTCACGTCACGAATATGGATTTCCTTTAGCTCTTCATAAGTTTGGCTCTGCACTGCATTCAGCTGTTCTTTTACCATATGATCCGCGTCATCCATAAACATATTGGTTGCCAGCCCCATCCGCAGCTCTATTGCCGTCGCCTGATCTATTACAATACACCCGGATTCATATCTGGATTTCCCATCGGTCAGGTCACGGATTCTGCCGTTTAAATGAACACCGCATTTTCCATCACTGTGGAGGTCTTCCAATGCATCCCCGTTAATCAGGTAATCCTCATCTTCTATTCCTGTTATTCCGGTATTATTTCCGATTCCGTCATAACGGATTTTAATCTGAAATTTTACTTTTTGCCAGGAATAAAACTTCATCAATACGATCTGGTGGGGACCGGATACGAATACTTCCCGGACAAATGGATTGTTATAAATAGTAAATTCTGTATTTGCAATACCGGCACTGATATCCAGGCTTCTTCGTAAATCAGACGCCTTACATTCATCCCCCTCCATACACAGGTCTAATTCTAATTCCCCCACAGGCATATTGGTTCCATAATTATTTTTATTTCCGGTTAGATTTCTGCCAAGATGATCTGCCTTTTCATAATCCTTATTTAATAAAACCTGCCGTATCTGACCTAACAGCTCTTTTGTACCAGGACGGTTGTTTTCCGAAGAAGGTTCTCCTGACCAGAACGTAGATTCATCAATCTGGATCCGCTCCGAAAGCCCGCCTCCATATACCATAGCCCCTATTCTGCCATTTCCCAGGGGCAGCGCCTCAATCCACTTCTTTGCCGGCTGCCGATACCATAATATATCTCTGTTATTCATATTTATTCCCATTGCATATTGCAGGCAAGCTGCAATACTGCCACAATCAAACAGATTGAAAGAATCACATCGTGGCGTCCTTTCTGCATCGTAATTTTCTTTCAACCTTAAACCCCCTTTATAGCGGGATCCGCCTGCGATGCTGTATTAGCCTTTCACTGCTCCCATCATAATTCCTTTTGTAAAATACCTCTGCATAAACGGATATACTGCCAGGACAGGAATGATGGTGAGCATTGCAATAGCGGAACGTACCGACAGAATAGACGGGCGGTTCATTACCATTGCCGTTCCTGCCGTCTTTGGGTCATTCATAACTACGTTCATGTTTTGAATTACCTGATACAGCATCAGCTGCAGTGTCTTTAAACCGTTATCCTGCACCAGCATCAGGTTATCATACCAGGAATTCCACTGGGCAACCGCACTGAACATTGCTACCGCGCCGAGAATCGGGGTTGATACCGGAAGAATTATTTTAAAGAAGGTGGTAAAAAATCCTGCCCCATCCATTCTTGCAGACTCTTCCAGTTCTGCCGGAATTCCTTCAATATATGTTTTGATTAGTATAATGTAAAACGCTGACATGGCAGTAGGTATTACATACACAAAGAAATTATTTTTCAATCCATAAGTTACCATGGTGATTACCCAGGGGATCATTCCTGCATTCAGATACATGGTAACTACAACAAATTTATAGATTCCTTTGCGGTATGGCAGCTCTTTCTGGGTTACCAGATAGGCAAACATGCTGCAGCACACCAGCGTGATCACGGTTCCAATTACTGCTCTTGACAGGGAAATCACAATTGGCTGCAGTATCCTGTTATTGCCAAAGATTTCCCGGTAACTGTTCAGCGATACATTGGTGGGAAATATGAAAAACCACCCTTCTGCCTGCTTGGGATCGCTGAATGAACTGATTAACAGGCAGTAAAAGGGATAGATGCAGACTATCAGCACAAGAAGCATAAATATAATATTGATAACATCGAATACAGTCATCTTTTTTTTCATTATTGCACCCATTGCATATTGCAGGACTTGCTGCAATACTGCCACAAATAAATCAAGTTGAAAGAATCACAGTGTGGCTTCCTTTCTACTTAGCAATTTTCTTTCAACTTTTAACCCATGAATATCGCAAACCGGTTTACGATATTCCTAAATAAGCAGTGTGATCTTAAAAGATAGAACTGCCCCGAATACGCTTCACGATAGAGTTAGAAAACAGCAATAACCCAACACTTAACAGCGATTTCATCATACTCATCGCAGTACCAAAGGAATAATTTCCCTGTACAATTCCCATTTTATAAGTATAGGTATCAATTACTTCCAGCTTATCCAATACCATGGCATTTCCGAAGACATAATACTGTTCAAATCCTGCTCCCGAGAGCACATTTCCAAGTCCCAGAACCAATAATACAACGAAAGTAGAGACCAGCCCGGGAACCGTAATGTGAAGCATCCGCTGGAATCTGCCTGCACCATCTACTTCAGCTGCTTCATACAGCTGGGTATCGATACTGGCTATTGCCGATAGATATAAAATGGCACTGTAACCCATATTTTTAAATAAATAAGTACAGGTCTGCACTGTCCATGCCGTTTTGGGATTGGTAAGTACATTTAACGGCTGGTCAATAAGATGCAGTTTTTCATACAGCAGTGTATTTAGCATTCCATCTGAAGGAGAAAGAATCGTCACAAAAGCCAGATACAACAATACATATGAAATAAAATATGGTATGGTGGAAAATGTCTGCACCACCTTTTTTAACCGCCTGGTGGAAAGTTCATTTAATAGAATTGCAAAACATGCCGGGACCGGCAATGTTATAATAATCAGCCCGCTGAGTACAAATGTATTCCTTACTACGTTTAATACCTGTTCTCCATTGCTGAAAAACATCCTGAAATTTTGCAGACCTACAAATTCCAGCTTATTCAGGGGAATTCCCGGATAGTATTTAAAAAAAGAAATAATCCAGCCTGCCAGAGGGGCATAGCAAAATGCCGATATAAACATAATAAAGGGCAGGCTGATCAGCAAGAGCTTCCGCTTTGTAGCGCCATTTCTGCCGCTGACATTACATATTAAATTTTTCAAACAACTACCTCCTTTCGCCTTATTATTTTAAATCTATTTTATAAGCAGTCATAGCTTTGTCGATCATGGGATCCAGATCTTTGTGCAGCTGGTCAAAACGGTCCGTGTACCATTTCACTACATCATCTACACCCATTCCTGCAACCTTATCCATGGTTTCCTGCTTTAAAGTCTGAAATTCATTTTCATCTTTTGCATAAACAAGCTTAAATACTGCTTTATACATATATTCATTAATCTGGGCATACTTTTGTTTGATATCATCCGGTTTGGAGCCGATACCGCTGGTGTAGGTAGACCAGATCACATTTGGAAGCTTTTCACCGCTTCTGGTCTTATAATTTTTAAAATAATCCGTAAAACTGTCCGCTCCGTAGAATGCCAGGGCATCTTTCTTTACCGCTGTATAATTATCCAGATTCGGTGTCTGTTCAGGTTGGATATAATTGCCGTCAGAATCTACATCAATGTGCTGGAAGGCGTTAATTCCGGCATATTTCCACTTTCCGTATGTTTCCGCCATATCTACCACGCCGCCCTGATTATCTGCTACGTATTGATCGGTAACCGTGGGAATACCGTCCTTTACTTCATATGCCATGCCTTCTGCTCCCTGCGTAATCATGCGGGATCCTTCTTCCGAGAAGCACCAGTCCAGAAATTCCATTGCTTTCTCCGGATATTTGCACTTACTGGTAATCGCAAATTCATTTCCACCCACAACTGATTCCCAGTAAATCGACATAGACTGCACATCATCCAGCATCTTAATCGGCATATATCCGGAATCTTTCATACCCAAACCATCTAAAAGTGCTTCTTTATTCATGACCTGCCAGCCGTTTAAAGCAGCAAGATAACCGCCCTTGTCCGTTTTTTCTTTGTACTCGGAACTGCTCATGGTCACCGCACCGGGATCAATCAATCCCATCTGATTAGCTTTATAGTAGAAGTCTACACCTTTCCAGAAAAAACTGTCAGGATCTAATAATGGTGCCTCTACCTGTTTCGTCCCATGGTTCAAATATACTGCATAATTTCCTTCGATAGGTTCGTAACCTTTGGAGAGAGGATAATCCCGGTTGACAAATCCATCGCCCATCCCCTGCGGATCCGCAAAACCCCCGCCCAGAGCATAGATCTTTTCACCTGCCGGTGTCTGTGGATTGTTATCCTGCATTTCTTTTAACATATCCAGAAACTCTTCATCTGTCTTAATATCCGGATATCCCATCTCTTTGTATAAATCCCAGCGTACCCAGTTGGCACTTCCGGGCAATTGATCCAGTCCCATTCCGCCCCAGCCGCCCAGGCTGTAAAAATGTCCGTCCTGATACATATGGTCTCTGCGGTATTCATTTCGAATGGTAAGCCTTGGATCTTTTCCGATATGCTCTGTATTAGCTGCCAGATCATCTAATGGAATAATCATCCCGGCTTCCACTGCCCTGTTTAGATTATTTAGAATCTCCGGATTTCCCGCAGGTGAACCAAAATCCATAATATCATCCAGATCGTTACTTGCCAGCTTCGTCGCCAGAAGTTCATTAAAGGTACTTGTTTGTGCCGTTGTATTTCCAAGACTTGAGTCTACGGTCAGCTCAATTCTTATTCCCAATTTATCTTCGATATATTTTGCCACGGGATCCTCTTGCAATCCTGTGTATTTGGACTGATTCCGTATGAACATCTTCAAAGTCACCACATCATCGTTCCCATTTTCCGAGGAATCTGCATTCCCACCCGTATCCACTTTTTTTCCGGCATCTGCTCCAGACTCCTGTTCGCCTCCACATCCTGCCATAGTTGAAACCATAGCTGCTGCCAACAAAATACTTACGACAGATTTCATTCTTCTTTTCATCCACTTACCTCCACCTTTTTATCTTTTATTTTCCCGGTAAATACACTCCTTCTGATTGGCCAAAATCCAGAATATGCATCAAGACATGCGTTTTGTCTAACCTTGCAGTGCCATGCATTTATTTACTATAAATATCATAGAACATATTATTTTTTTATACAATTTAAATAATTATATATTGTTACAAAAATTATTGTTAGGAATATCGTATATATTTTATAGTGTTTTTGCGCTCATACCCGGCATATTATAAACAAAAAAATCTCTGTCCTGCCGTTAGGCGATACAGAGACTTTTATACAAAAATTATTCAATTTCAAATGTTTCTGAGCTGAAATTACTATAATATCTGCCCTGTCTGGCAGTAAAACGCAATACACAGTAATCCGGGTCAGTCACACCTTTTGAGTAATACATGGTATCACCTTCCTGCCATATCAGCTCTTTGTGTTCACGGTCTTCCAGAACCTCCATTGTGCCAGTCAGCATAATGCCCCTAAAGAATCTTTTATCGCAAAAATATATGCATGCCTGAGGATTGTTCTTATACTGCCCCACCCTCATGGATGAAGTATTCGTTGTAAAATAGAACACTTTGATTCCCTCTCTTATTCGTGGCGGTAACATGGCTTTCGTATTGGGACAGCCACATTCATCCACAGAACTTATAAATGAAACGCTTTGTTTATCAATTAAATTTCCAATTGTTTTTACCGGATCTTTCACTTTAGCACCTCCTTATTTTTACCCTTATTATAAGTGAGACATGGAGAATCGTAAATCAGTCACTTTTTTGTAACTATAACAATCCTTGTGCTTTCAGAAAATCCTCCCGATGATCTTCTATCATCATTTCTATTCCCACGCTTTGCATAATTGATACTGCTTCAAAAATCTTTTTCCCCCGCTCTGTAAGAAAGTAGTTTGATTTTAGCGGGTAACCGTCATTTATTGTTTTGTCTATCAGCCCATACTCTAAAAGCTCATTCAGATGCTGTACGAGCATTTTTTGACTGACCCCCTGAATGGATTTTTTTAGATTGGATAGTGAAAATCCGCCTTTACTAAGCTGCCACAAAATAATGGGCTTCCATTTTCCTTTTATGATATCATGTGTCATTTCTAACGGACATGTATACTCACCTCGTATTTTCATGCTGCATCCCTCCTGTATATTTATTTTCCGGTTTCTTATCTGAATGGATAAAGCCAGAGGATTGTTAAATTCATTGTTAAATTCACTGTTAATTACGCAATGATGTACCAGTCCTTACAAACGGGCATTTTCTCCAAATATTTTCTTGTACTCTGCGGGACTAACCCCTGTCTCTTTTTTAAATACAGCACAAAAGTATGTAGTATTCTGAAAACCGACTTTGGCGGATATTTCTTTCGCACTGCTATTTCCCTTTTTCAAAAGCTCTTTTGCTTTTTCAATCCGGATTTCTTTTAAGTAATCGGAAAACGATCTGCCGATGTCTCTTTTGAAGATCTGGCCGATATAGGCTGCATTGCCCCGGAAATGCTGAGCCAGGGATTTCAGGGACAGATCTTCCTCATAATGCTCCAGCACATAATTTGCCAATCGCAGGGAAAACGGTGAAGAGTTGCTGCTTTCTTCCGGGTCATCCCCAACTGACTCATTCGGAATTTTATCCAGATAAATGCCTCCAGCCACTGCTTTTGCAAAGCTGTCTGCCACCTTCCAGTAATCTTCAGCCGGACTTCCCAGCAATACATACAATTTAACCTGCAGTTCATTTAATACCATTTCCACACATTGGTTAATTGCCTGTATGATAGGTAACTGGTCTTTTTCTTCCTCATTCCGGCAGAAGACCACTATGGTATCCCCATCGTAATTACGCGAATAATAACAGACACATCTTTCAGACAAAATAGAAACACAAATACGGTGTATTTGATTTTTAAGCTCGATCTCCCGTTTCATATCTTTTCCAAGAAGACGCAGAATACAGGGCTGATAAGACGCTGCTTCTAAATCCAGTTCCAAAAAATCCGCTCTTTCCTGAAGTTCATTTTCTCCAATAGATCCATACATCCAGCGGTTGATTATATTTTCACGGATGAGATTAATGTCCAGCTGGGCTTTCATTTTCAGGTTGCGTTCCTGATCCAGATGCTTGATCACAATTTTTAATGTCTGTCCCAGTTCTTCATGACTGACAGGTTTTAAAAGATAATTTTCAATTCCCAGAACCGCCATTGCCCGCACATACTCAAAATCATCATATCCGCTTAGTACGATAACATGGATGTCCATTTTTAACTCCCGGATTCTTTGCAGCAGCTCCACACCATCCATTTTCGGCATCCGGATATCGGTAATGAGAATCTGGGGTGACTCTTTCGCTATGACCGCGAGGGCTTCTTCCCCATTGCGTGCAGTCAGCACCGTTTCAAAAGAATAGTCCCATCTGTCAGCAAATGCTTTCAGTCCCTCGCAGATCATTGGCTCATCATCAACAATTAATATCCCGTACATAACTCTCCAACTCCTTTTTCTTCATTGCTTTTATTTTTAATATTACTTCTGTACCTTCCATTTCCTTGCTGAAAATCTGCAGCATATAATCGTCTCCGTATACAATCCTCAGCCTGTTATTTACGTTATAGATTCCGATGGATTTCTGAAACAGCCCATCCTTTTCCAGGTTCTCCCGGATTTCCTGCAGCCTCTCAGCTTCAATTCCACTTCCGCTGTCAGAAATGGTAAATACAATATCTTCCCCTTGTTTCTCTGCCAGTATTTTTATTCTGGAGGGATGTTCCTCCGTGCCTACATCCTGTATTCCATGTACCAGTGCATTTTCTAATATAGGCTGTAAAATATGCTTAATGGTAGCATAGCGATAAACCTCCTCATGGACTTCTATCTCATACTCCATGCGGTCCCCCAGACGGAACCGATATAGCTCCAGGTAAGATTTTACATAATTCATTTCATCCCTGTTTGTTACCACCACATCTTTTTTCATAATATTCCGGAACATATCAGAGAGAATCCAAATCATTTTTCCTGCTTCTTCTTCGCCCTTCATATACAGGTTCATCCGAATTGCCTCCAGTGAATTATATAAGAAATGCGGATCAATCTGCGCCTGCAGAGCATAGAGTTCCATCTCCTTCTGACGAAGCTGATAGACATACTCTTTCTTAATGTGGGCATCCAAAACGGCGCACATCTCAATCAGTTCCGAGTGTATATATCCCACTTCATCACGGTATCTGCGCTGTTTCTTAAAGTTAGTAAGCTTCCCCTGTTTCACCTGATCCATGGTTTCCTTAATGGCCCTCACCCGGTTGGCAAAAAACTTTGTACTGATAAAATTCAAAAGTGCGGCGCATAAAAGCACCAGAATCATAACTTTGAAAATATTGTACTGCAAGACCCTGACATCATCCATAATCGCCGCCATAGGAATGGGATTGATTACATAATAGCCGCCTTCACTGTTATAAACAGAATTATAGATCATATCCTTACCGGATAAAGTGCTGTCCCTTTCAATCAGCAGATCCATTTGGGGAAATGCTCCTTCTAATTGATATTCTGACGACGAATCATATATCAGACCTCCATTTTCATCCATCACCCAAACACTTCCCTTGATATATTTATCAAATCTCCGGTAACAATTGCGAATATTCTTGGCATTAAAACACATAGCCATCGTCCCGATTTTAGTTGCAAAATTTGCAGGATCACGGATCGGGTCAAAAATAAAAATAGAAAAAGAATTATTACCTGTATATTCATTCCGTGCGGATACCAGTTTTGTCTTTGACTCTTCCAGATATGCAAAATCATGGACCGTATTCACAAAAAATTGATATTCCCCCGAGTTTTGAAATGACCCAAACTGCAATATCTTCCCAGTATTTTTTCCATACAAAAAAGTGCCGTTAAATTGGTTATCTACGGCATATACCGTCTGTGTGATATTTTTCTGGACTTCCTGTAAGTGCTCCGTATAATAATCCTGCCGTTCTTCATTGATAATCTCTTCAATCAGATGAGCCCACTTCTCATCATCTCTGTATAATTTTTGATATATAGATTTTTCATCTACAATTTTAGACTGCAAAAAAGAATCAACCGATTCGATGACCTGTCCACTCATCTCCAACGCCTGATCCTTCTTAATCGTTATCAGATTTTCTGTTAATATCAGAAACAAGACAAAACTGGATATGATGGTAATCAACGCATACACCAGAAATATCTTGTTAAAAAAGCTGTTTTTTCCCGCTGTCTTATCCTTAATCTTCACTTACCCCACCCTCAATAGTAACCATTTCCTGCACCGGAACGTGTCTGACCGCTTATGTGCTGACAGACCCACGGATAGATGCAGGATGTCTATAAAATTTATGATAGCATAGGGGTATTTTATTGTCAAAACAAAGCTTGGTTTTCCTTTAATTTTCTGTATTTTCTATCTTTATTCGCGTAGCGCAGCCTTTCACTCCGGACAGAAAATGGCCTCCTATGAATAGACAAAGTAAAAGCCGGAAATTTGTAAATGTTTACTCAATGTACAAATTTCCGGCTTATCGATTTACGTCAATTCTATTTTTAATTATAAAAACTCTTTTAACTTCTCTACATTTTTTTCTTCAAAATCCAAAAGTTTTTTCATCAGTGAAACAATATCTTTTTCTGCATCATGCTCATATTTTTTGATGCTCTTAATTGCATCTATAATGCCCATGTTACTTCCTGTCAGCATCATTTCCGCGATATGGCTGTTTGATTTATCTGTCATTGTTTTGACATTAATCATAACATTGGATGTCATTTTCTGAAAAGCACTGATATCTTTTTCATTGTATCCGTTCTCATTCAGCATTGCTTTCGACTTTTCATTGAATTCCCGGTATCCTTTTAACTGGCTCTCGATCTGCTTGCGAAACGCATCACTTTCCACAATATCAAGCAGCTGATTTAGCGTATCTACGCCCATTCCCGAATTCTGATAAATAAAATTTAATAACTCTGCATTTGCATTCATAATATTCCATCTGCCTTTCCGTACATTTTACATCAGGCACAAATTGGCCTGTCCTGCAATACCTATGATTACCATATGAGCCATAAATATACATGGTATGGAATGTATATTTGGGTTTAGCTGATTAAGACGCTTTGTAAATGTAGGTAGTGTACGGAAAGATGGGTGTGGGAAACTGGCATGGGCTCCGTCAGCTGGCCGCAGAACTGGTATTTTCTAACCTTTTCGAAGCGCTTTTTGGCGGCACGCGGGTATTCACCGAGAAATCCTGATGCATTTCTCGGTTCAGTACCCGCTTAGTATCCGATGGGAGCCAGTCGAATACTATCCGCCAAAAAACACTTCGAAAAGGTAAGTAAATACTCAGCTCTGCTCTACGCTTCCTCCGCCCATACCAGTTTCCCACACCCATCTTTCCGAGATAGCATTTGTTGATACAAAGCTGGTTTTCTCAGCAGGTTGGAACCCCTGGGCTGTGACGGGCTGTTCTTTATTGGATGCTGCGCAGTATGTTTCGGCTGTTTGCGTAAAAGAAGATGGAAGTTTGCTCCTTTTTCTGGTTACAGAATGAAAAACAAATTCCGTTTTCAAGATCAGTTGCTTTATGCCAGTCGCGTCCGGCATGCCACACCCCGGGGTCCCATCATGCTGAGAAAACCAGCTTTGTATCAACGAATGCTATCTCGGAAAGAGAAGGGGGCGGACCAGGACATTGGTTTGGAATGCGTATAGCAGAGCTGAGCATTTACTTACCTTCCCGGAGTGCTTTTTGGCGGATACAATTCGACTGGCTCCCATCGGATTGTAAGCGGGCAGTGAGCTGCGAAATGCATCAGGATTTCGGAGCGAATGCCCGCGTGCCGCCAAAAAGTGCTCTGGGAAGGTTAGTAAATGCCAGTTCTGCGGTAAGCATTCCAAACCAATGTCCTGGTCCGTCCCCTTCTCTTTCCGTACACTACCTACATCTACAAAGCGTCCTTCCTCAGCTAAACCCAAATTTAATCGATTCTAATTTTAAATACAACAGGTTTACAGCTCTGTACAGTGTTCACATGAATATGCAGACCGTTTTCGTCCCGTACCCATTCTGGTTTTTCTTCGAATCCTAAAACATCTGCATCTAAAACAATTCCATGAAAGTTTGCCTGTCTGGAGGCATCCTGGATGCCCAGTGCCTTTAAGGTATAATTCCCATCCGGGCTGCATTTTAATGCGGTTGCATACAGATAACTGCCATTTACCGTATAGCGGATATCTTCGTGGGTGAAGTTCTTCTTAATACTATCCGAGAATTGTCCTTCCACGATTTCCGTAGGACCTTCCCCATATTTTCTCCACACACCGGTATCATATATTGCTTCACCGTTCACCTTTAGCCATTCTCCAATTTCAAGTAATATTTTGGTATCCTCCGGCGAAATCGATCCATCTGCTTTCGGTCCTACGTTTAAAAGCAGGCATCCGTTTTTACTCACAATGTCAACCAGGTCACAAATTAAATCTTCCGCTGGACGGAACTCATTATTTTCCGTATAGCACCAGGAATTTAACGCAATTGCTGTATCCGTCTGCCAGAAATACGGTTTCATTTCCGCAAACTGTCCTCTTTCAATATCCACTACCGCACTGCCAAACATATATGCATCATGTTTGTAATTGATTACAACCTCTTCTCCCCACTGAGCTGCTCTGTTATAATAATAGGCCGCCAATTTTTTCAAATAGGGTTTCGCCGTGTGATGCTGAATCCACCAGTCAAAGTATAGAATCTTCGGATGATACTGATCAATAATTTCACAGGTACGGCAAAGCCAGTCCTGTAAAAATTCTTCTGTAGGTTCCGGTTGACTGTACAGATCGTAATGATCTCTTTCCGGCATTGCAGGCCAGTAGAAATCGCCCCGCTCCATGGGTTCTTTGATATCACTGTCAAATTCTTTTCCACGTCCCATGAAAAACCAGTGCTCAATCCGATGTGAGGAAGCTCCGGTTTCCATGTTTCTCTCTTTAAATGAATGGTCCAGTTCACCTAAAATATCTCTGTGAGGTCCCATTTCAAAAGCATTCCAATGAGAAATCTCACTTTTATACATCTGGAATCCGTCATGATGCTCTGCCACCGGTACCACATACTTCGCTCCCGCTTTTTGGAATAAATCTGCCCATGCTTCCGGATCAAACTTCGGTGCATCAAACATCGGAATAAAGTCTTTATAACCAAAATCCTTATGTGCTCCATATGTCCTTACATGATGTTCAAATTCCGGGCTCCCCTGTATATACATATTTCTGGAATACCATTCGCTTCCAAATGCCGGAACACTGTAAACGCCCCAATGAATAAAAATTCCAAACTTGGCTTTACGGTACCAGTCCGGCACCTGATAGTGTTGCAGTGAATCCCAGCTGTCCGCAAATGGTCCCCGGGCAATTACTTTATCAATTTCCTCTAAATATGGTTTTAAATCGTACATTTTATCCTCCTTATTTACAAATAAAAACAACATTTGATTACTGTTTTGATAGCTTCATTATAGTAAATTTCAAAATAATTAACAGGGAAATGAACGGCATGTTCTGAGATATAATGTCGTCATTTTACAATAAGGTGTCAATTTTAGAAAACTATTTGTCTTTCCTTCCAGCGTCTTTTGTATTAGAATAGATTTATTGTTATATTAACGCAGGCTAGAGCGTGTTTGAACATTCATTCCCGCCATCTGCATTAAGGAGGCTCTTATGGGGGATGTCAATATCCACTTTTCCCTTGGTAATACCCAATTCCATGTACTCTCGCTAACTTCCGGCCCAATGCCCTATATGCCCATGCACGTTCACAGCAGTGACAGCTATGAATTGCATGCCATAACACAGGGACGGGGTTTGGTTCATATTGATTCAGAAACATATCAGCTGGCTGCCGGAGACTTTTATTTGACCGGACCGGGTGTTTCCCATGAACAAATACCGGATTCAACGGATACCATGCATGAAATCGGAGTCTACTATACCGTAAGCCAAAAACAGATTTCTGAAAAAGATCCTCTGCTCCTGACTCTTATCGGACAGAACTTTTGGTTTGGAAATCTTTCTTACGAAACCAGGAATGCACTGGACAGGCTTTTTGAAGAAGAACAGCAAAAATCAACCGGCAGCCAATTGCTTCTTCCTCATCTTGCCGCAGAATTTTTAATACGCCTTGCAAGGGATTATTCTCCATGCTATACCTCACACTCTGAAATACCGGATATTCAGCCGGATGAAAAAAAGTATCTGATGATTGAACGGGCATTTCTCTCTTATTACGCTGATATCACACCTGAATCACTGGCGGATATGGTGGGTTTGAGTATAAGGCAATTGCAGCGGTTATTAAAGGAACATTATCATACAACTTTCCAGGAACTTCGGGTGCGGGCAAAACTAAATGCAGCCTGTATTCTCCTTCGCAATACCACAGATTCTACTGCTTTCATCGCTGAAAAAGTAGGCTTTTCATCGGCAGAATATTTCTGTAATTGTTTTAAAAAAGAATTTCATATGACTACTTCACAATATCGGAAAGCGGACAAAAACCCCCATTTATAAAAATGGAGGTTTTTCATTTAACTAGAAAATCAGCGAACGTAAAATGTTCCCGGAACATCCTTCCAATGTTCTTCTGCATATTGTAAAAGTGTATCCGCCTGCCTGCGTGACATTTCCGGGAAAAGCAGGAACAGGCTGTGAGAGCCGTATTTCTGAACCAGGCGGTCTACGTTTTTAATCCAGTCTTCGAAGTTTCCGGAATATACTTTCACCCAGATGGATTTACCTGCAGCGATTGCCTTATCGTAAATGACATCCCAATCCGGTAAGGTGCCATCCGGTCCGGCATCGCCGCTTGTCCATTGTAGTGCATCTATCCCTTCAATTTCCATAAGTGCATCCAGATGCTTGATTGCAGCGGGACCATCTAGATGGTACAGAACATAGTCTGCCTGATCAGCCTGTGCCTTAAGAGATGGCTGAATATATTGGCGGAAGTCATCCGGTGACATCATAGCGGAAAAATCGCACTGCAGTTTTACCGTACGTCCGGGTCCCCATATCTGGAATACTGTATAAGCATTACCTCCTTTTTCATCTTTAATTACATCGTAAAATCGATTGTAATAGTCATAATAAAGATTCGTAATTTCACCAATGCGTTCACCGATAGTCTCTGGCTCATCTAACATATCGAACAAAATCTCCTGTGCTCCCCGCAAGGAAGCCAGTACATCAATATTCTCCATCAGATCGGGCATATCTACATAAAAATCATCACCAGCCAGTTCACGGCATCTTGTTACCAGTTTAATATGTTTTTTGTACCACTCATTTTCCGGGTCAAATTTAAATCGGGATACACCATCCCAACTGTCCAGACAGGGCTTGAACCAAACCGTGTCTTCTTTGAATCCAATGTCGGAACCAAGATAAGCCGCCAGCGAACCTGGACCAAAGTCCACATTCAAATTAGGAAAACTTTCGCCCAGAAAATCATGTGTTTCACAGAAATATCGGTAACGGGCTACAATCTGCTCCGGATTTTGATATTTATCCTCCATATCCTTCCACTTAAGTTCTTCCGGCATATTATAATATTTACCCTGGCAAATCTGATCCAGATAACCGCCTTCTACCGGAGTTCCATCAGAAAACGCTTCCATTTCCGGCTTTCTGGCTATGACACACATAAGCGGTCGTCCTATATTTCTATGCTTCCAGTAATTTGTGAACTTTTCTTTTACTGCATCCATATTTTCTTTGTAGGGGATACCGGATACTGCCGGGCTGACTCCGGTGAACTTTATACCAGCCAGTTGGGACAAGACATTCTCTGTCTCAGCTTCAACTCTCTCAGCTCCAACACTCTCAGCTTTAAATCTCTCAGCTTCAACTCTCTCAGCTCCAGCTGTCACTGAGCCATCTTCTCCTGCAATGCTTTTTATAACTGCCGTTCTAGAGACTGGTACCGAACCAGTTCCAGCTTTTGCCAACTCTTTTGCTTTGTCAGCTGCTTCTGCAGCATCTGCTGTATAAGCATCCGCTCCGATTTCATCAGCAAATGCCTGTGAAATAGGCGCACCGCCCACCATAATCTTAATCCGGCTTCGAAACGGAGCATTATTTAATGCTGCTACCGTATTGCGCAGCGATGGCATTGTTGTGGTTAAAAGCGCGGATAAACCAACAATAGTCACATCGGGATGCTCTTCAATCTCTTTGATAAAAACTTCAATTGGTACATCAACACCCAGATCGATTACTTCGAATCCGGCACTTTCAATCATCATACCAACCAGGTTTTTACCGATATCATGCAAATCACCTGCCACCGTTCCCAGAATCATTTTTCCCGCACTTCCTGCGCCTCCGGTCGCCAGATGAGGCTTTAAAACTTCTACGCCCGCTTTCATGGCTCTGGCAGCAGACAGCATCTGGGGTACGAATATAATTTCTTTTTTAAAGTGGTCCCCTACCACAGCCATAGCCCCAATCATGCCATCATTTAATACATCAACCGGATCACACCCGGCAGCCAGCGCGCTTTGTACAAGGCTTCCAATCTCCTTATTTTTACCATGCTGTGTTGCCAAAAAGACATCTTTCATTTCCGGAATCATGTCCTTTGTTAACTCATTGATATCTACTCCTGTTTCTTTCTTCTCCTGAAATTCTTTTATATAATTCAGGCAAAACTCATCTTTCCCCAGCAGCGCTGTAGTCGCATAAATCATGCCGATCATATTTTTATTGGTCGGATCTACAATGGCGCTGTCCATTCCCGCATTCATGGCCAGCACCATAAAAGCCTGGTTGATATTTTTACGAACGGGCAATCCATAGGAAATATTACTCAACCCGCTGGTAATATGGATATCCGGATACTCCTCTTTTATTAATCTGCAGCATTTGGCAAAAACCTGTAATGCTGTTTCATCTGTAGAAAGGGTTACAACCAGAGGATCTATATGTAATCTGGAAGGATCAATCCCGTATTCCCTGGCTTTTTCCATAATTCCATGAAATACCTTCATGCGGCGTTCTACGGAATCCGGAATCCCTTCATTGTCACAAAGCAAAGCTACACATTCCCAATTTGTATCTGCAATTAGTGGAAATATAGTATCAATCTTATCTCCTTCCAGTGATACGGAGTTCAGCAATCCGGGTCTCTTGCAAAAAGGCAGTGCACCAATACAGGATTTCGCACTTGGACTATCAACGCAAATCGGTGTGTCCGTTACTTCCTGAACCTGTTCGATCATCCAGCGAAGTGTCTCTATCTCTTCCTCTTCTTCTACAGAAGCACATACATCCAAAAAGTCAGCCCCCGCATCGGCCTGTAATTTTGCACGCTCTTTGATTAACTGTGCATCTCTCGATGCAATTGCTTTTGCTACCGCTGGTATGGACCCATTTAGTTTTTCACCAATTATAATCATGTTCTACCTCCTAAACATGTTCGCAATGAGTTTTGTAAACTTTATTTCACAAGTCTCTTGGTTAATTTTTACCATTTTATTTTATATAGAAAACGTAAAAATAACCTCTGTTTTATTATGATGGGAATGTACTATCTTACGATGGATCAGATAATAATATTATGAGACAAATCTTATTATTAGCGTTATAATAGATACAGATAACAGCGGGAATTAATTTTGCGGAGAGGTATTTGCGGATGATCATTACACAGGATACAACTATATTAAATAAGGCGGAACCTTTTGAAGTAAGGACTTATATTGAGCAGCATTCTTTTAAAAAACCGGAGGTATATCATTGGCATAACTTTTTTGAGATCACGTATATTTTAGATGGACATGCCAGATATTTTGTAAATGGCAAACAGTACGAAGTGGAAAAAGGAGAAATTATCTTATTTAACCATATTGAAGCCCATGGATGGGAAGTATTAAGTGAGGAAATGACATTGCTTGTCTTGATTTTTGGTTCTGATTTTATTGCAGATCGGACCAGCATTTTTGACTATGATTATTTATTGCCTTTTGTGGAACGCGGCAGTAATTTTCAAAATAAAATTCCCGGAACACTTCCATATGCCAGGGAGATTATCCATATTATGAACGAGATTAACCGGGAATACACGGAGCGGGAAGTTGGGTATGCTTTAATGATCAAATCCGATATCTTGAAAATTCTCACCATATTGTACAGAAACTGTGAGCGTTCTTATGCCTCAGGAGAATTACTGGGTGGAAAAAAAGAGGCCATGAAAAGGCTGGAAAAATCCTTTCAGTATATCAAAAGACATTATTGTGAAAAAATAAAACTGGAGGATGTGGCCGGGATTTCCTGCATGAGTCCAAATTATTTTTCTTCCTATTTCCGTAAAGTGACGAATATGCAGTTTCAGGAATTTTTAATCGAAATGCGCATTCAAAAAGCAAGGGAAATGCTGCGCACATCTGACGAAGGCATCTTAGACATTGCTGAAGACTGTGGGTTTTCCAATATGTCTAATTTTTACCGCCTTTTCCGGAAATACACCGGATATGCTCCGGGAGATGAGCGGAAACGGTATAAAGAGGGTAAGGGGTTATTGGATTAGCCAAAGCCCGTATGCAGCAAAATTTACAACCATAAAAAGAGGCAAAGAACAGTATTGATCCTCTTCTTTGCCCGTTTCTCATTGTATAACTATATTTGTTTCAATTTTAACTTATTTTTATTTTCCTGTCTCCTCTGTTAACCGTTTTAACGGCCGTAAAGTTTTCATTTTAATAAACAGCGGAACATATTCAATCATCAGAGATGCATTTTCCAGCCCGTACCACCGTGCCGGAGATCCTGCAATGTGGCGAATCGCATATTTTAAAGATACTGCCGCTCTGCCCGAAGCTGTAATATCACTTTCCGGAACTAATAGTTTCCGTATCAGGCAAAACTCAAAATCGCCTACCTCACCAGGCTCATATACTGAATATTCTCTTTGCTGGGAAGGAAGCTCTCCACTTGTAATTAATTCTTCTACGAT
Organism: Robinsoniella sp. RHS; assembly: GCF_001029355.1. Taxonomy (NCBI): domain Bacteria; kingdom Bacillati; phylum Bacillota; class Clostridia; order Lachnospirales; family Lachnospiraceae; genus Robinsoniella; species Robinsoniella sp. RHS. The sequence continues at coordinate 9,863 of NZ_JNGB01000020.1, read as the reverse complement.
CTGTCTCAGGTATACATTTACTCTCTGATCAACCTTGAATCCCAGTCTTAACTGAACCCTAAATATATAATCGGTTCCAAAATTTTCTACCTTATACTCACGGGTATACGGTTCATCTGTTACTTTAATCGTCACAAACCAATAAGCCTGGGCTCTCTTAGGCTTTCTATCCAGAATGGAATATAAAATATCACGATCCAGTTCCTCCATTTCCGGTTCCTTTGTAATATAGACCAGATTATCTGTCTGCATTGGGTATTCCACATCCTGACGGAGTTTTCCCAACTGTTTCAGGTAATCACGGATATTAAAGCATACCGCCTGAGACGCTTCTATTGCAGTTCCACGATGCCATACCAGCATAATACCAAACAAAAGCAGGGCTATTAAAAGTGCTACATATCCGCCCCTGGAAAATTTGCTGAGACTGGATATAAAAAATGTCCCTTCCAGACCACCAAAAAATACCAGGAAAATAAATGCAGGAATCTTCTGTTTCTTTTCATCTTTTAAATAAATAAACAGCAACAGCGTTGTCATCAGCATCGTAAGTGTAATTGCCAGCCCGTATGCCGCTTCCATGTGTTCGCTGGTTTGAAAATATAACACGACAATGGAACAAAAAAACCATATTACCATATTGACAAGCGGAATAAAAAGCTGTCCTTTTGTCTTAGACGGATAAGATATCTGCATATGGGGCATCAAGTCCAGCCGGCTTGCCTCGGATACCAGGGTAAATGAACCTGTGATCAACGCCTGGGAAGCAATAATTGCAGCCATCGCTCCCAGTAAAACAGCCAGAGGACGAACTCCTTCCGGAAGCATCTGGAAAAAGGGATTCATATCGGGAATGCTGTATAATGCACTCTGCTTCTGATTTCCCATGAGCCATGCTCCCTGTCCAAGATAATTCAGTATCAGGCATATTTTTACAAATGGCCAGCTTATATAGATATTGCCTTTTCCAACATGCCCCATATCCGAGTACAGCGCTTCCGCTCCTGTGGTTGCAAGGAAAACGCTCCCCAAAATCATAAACCCCATATGATTAGCCGGACTGATCAGAATTTTCACAGCCCACAGGGGGTTAAGTGCACGAAAAATTAATGGATTGCCGGAAATATTTAGAATACCTGCCGCTGCCAGAAAGAAAAACCAAATCGTCATAACCGGTCCAAATGCTTTACCTATCGAGCTGGTTCCCGCCTTTTGAACCAGAAATAAACCGGCAATGATAATCAGCGTTATCACTACAATTTTATTTTGACCGCTCCCCAATAAGGAATGCATCGCCGGAATACTGCGAAGTCCTTCAATAGCCGTAGTTACCGTAACTGCCGGCGTAAGCACACCATCTGCCAGCAGGGCAGCTCCACCAATCATTGCCGGTACAATCAGCCACTTTCCATATTTTTTCACCAGGCTGTAAAGAGAGAAAATTCCTCCCTCACCATGATTATCCGCCTGCATGGCAATCAATACGTACTTCACCGTAGTCAGCAGTATGACCGTCCAGATGACCAGGGACAATGAACCCAGAATCAGTTCCTCATCCACATGTGCCAAACCTCCGTTGCCATATATAATTGATTTCATTACATACATCGGTGAAGTCCCGATGTCCCCGTAAACCACTCCAATCGATATTAAAACTGCGCCAAGACTTACAGGAATTTTCGCAGAACTCTCCTGTTTTCTCATATTATTCACCCTTTCTCTTTACTGCTTTTGAATTATATCAGCTAAAAGAAAGGGTTCTTTTTTTTCCATCCTTTCGATGGTTCGTTCGTATCATCAACATATATTTTTCCATCAATTGAAAACAATTGCATAAAAAAACATAAGGCCTGCCCCAGACACCTCCAAATACAAATAAAAAGAGTGTATAGAAAAGCAGTGCACAAAGCCCTCTTAAATAAAGCTTCTGGCTTCTTAAAACCTCCTGAATACTTTTCCCCTCATTTCCCACTGAACAGGTCCTAAATATAGTCTCAGTGTTTTGAAAATCCGGCGTATCCAGCTGTTGTATTGCATGATTCATACCGATAACTACTGACTCCTGAGAATTCAGCTTTTGATTTATGCTGTCGGGCTGCTTAGGCTTATTGCTATAAAAAAGAACGGGGAGGCATAAAAACAATGCAATCAATAAAATAATTGACCAGATATTATTTTTCATTTTTTCTCCCATACTATGTTTGCATGTAATATATTCATTTCATCGGCATATTAGCACAAATAGAGCCTGGTGTCAACCTTCATTATTATCCTGCAATTCACCCGCAGCTTTCACTTACTTTTTTACTGTCAGCCCCAGCCTGCTGCATCACTTCCTTTAATCTTTTTATATAGTACATATAATTTTGAAAAGAAGTAGAAGGTGCCACCTGATGATCCGCTCCCGGCACATATCCTCCCTGGCGGATTACCGGAAGCAGCCGCTGAAATTCACGGTCGATTGCTTCTTCTCCCTCTGCGATCACTAATTTATTGTATGCCCCGATAAATTTGATGTCCGGAAACTCTTCTCTGACCTTCACGATATCCATTCCTGCATTAACATCCATTGGCAGAAATCCATCCACACCTGCTTTTCTGAAATTAGGAATTAATTGCCGGAAATCACCATCGGTATCCACGAATACATTTTTTACTCCTTTTTTCTTCAAAAACGGAATTAATTTTTCATAATAAGAACCTACAAATTCGTCAAACATTCCAGGTGATATCATCGGCCCGTTTGCACCGCTCAAATCCTCAGGAAATAAGAGAACGTCCGGTTTAATGATGTCAAAAATCTTATCAAAAAAGTGTAAATATATTTCCAGAACAAAGTCATTGATCTCGTGGAGTAATTCAGGCATTTCATAAAATGCCATTAGCTGTTCTTCCACACCCATCAGTTCCCGGGGTGTCCAGAAAAATCCGGAAGCCCGGAACCGGATAGAAAAGTCTCCCCGTTCATGCCCCTCTTTGTATTTGCCATATGTACGCTGAAGATTTTCGTCCGTACAGTATTTTTCAATTTCCCGCAAAGTATTTTCTTTTAACCGCTCCCAGGCCTCTTCCCCATCCACAACCGGCTTAATCTCTTTTACCAGAGAGCGCTTTTTATAATAAGCTCTCTGCCAGCCATCTTCATCCATTTTCAGAATATATTCCTCATTATCCTCCAGAATCTTCTCGTCAAAGCCTTTAAACGGAATGCAAAATGACATTCTTTTTACTCCGTCATATCCCAGAAACTGCTCATATTCATAAACGTGTTCTGTCATTAAGTCATTAAAATACCTCATATAACGCTCCTTGGGCATAGGATATAAATACGAGGAAGTAAATTTTTCCGGGAGCCCTTCCTGCACCCACCGGTCTACACTTAAGTCCCAGGGAAAGAAGGTTTCCGCAAAAGCCCCTCCCCCATCCATTTTCTCAAAATTCAGTGTTTTAAACATACGTTCCGCAGCCGTCATATTATTTTTCTCCTTTTTCATTTCCGCGAACAACAAGTCAAATGGGCGCGCTTGCGGGATCATCTGGCTGCTGCCGCGAGGGTAAGATACCTCTCTGCTCATGTCTCGGGATATCTTACTCTATTATAATAAAGAAGGATTTGAATTGCTTGTAAATGAAGTATTTCTTTGTGTAAAATAATGCCTTTTCATTTTATTTTTAATGATAACTATTGATTTTTCATGGTAATATATATATAATTTAATTATGAAAAGTGAAAATATTTTAACTACAAATTATATACATAACTACACATCGCTCCCTATATTCTCAGAAGATTATTCTTTTGAGAATTCAGAGCGGCTGGGAGAACATTCCCATGAATTTGTTGAAATCGGCATCACTACCCACGGGAGTGCTTTACACCACACCTCCCATGGGGTATATCCTCTGAAGCGTGGGAGCATTTACTTCATCCCCATAGGCTCAACCCATGCCATTTCCCAGGTACAAAACTGGCATGTTAAAAATATCTATCTGCTGCCAAAATTGTTGTTTCATGAATTATCATCAGCATCGCTGCATTGCTCTACGATGCAATATTTTTTATTAAAACATGGAAATTCTTCTTCTGCTCCGCTCCATCTGGAATTAGAAGAAAACACCATGTCTATTGCAGATGCCTTCTTTACTGCTTATTTTGGAAAAAAAATGATAACTGGAGAACTATCTGATTTATATGAGTTCAACTGTCTGTTTAATATCCTACTGCTTTTATGCGATAACTTTTATCAATCCCATTCTTTTCAAAAAGATGAGCTTGACGAACGGATCATTCGGATAACTGAGCTGATTAATGAACATATTTATGAACAGAGCGGTGATATTATCTCTCTGATTTCTGACACCCTGATGCTGCATCCCCAGCAGGTCAACCGCATTGTCAAAAAGATCAGCGGCTCCACATTGAGTAATTATATTATTGAATGCAAACTTGAAAAAAGCATCCGCCTGCTTCTGACGGATGCTCCTGTCACAGAAATCGCCCACACATTAGGGTTCTATGACCATTCCCACTATAATAAATATTTCACCAGATACATTGGGATTTCGCCCAGCGCATATCGGAAGAAAACGCAGGTGTTGTTAAAGCTGTAACTTATCTTGCAGATTTGTAAAAGCGCATCAGGTTATCCATTGTTTTATGCAGATTTTCTTTACTGGAATATTTTGAGGTTTGAAAATCTTCGGCTTTCTGGTTTATGGAAAATACGGATGTAACGCCCATGGAATATGCTTTTTCCGTATCCGGCTCTATAGAGCCAACCACAGCCGTAACAGGGACCTGGCATGCACCTGCTCTCTTCGATGTTCCGGCAATGACTTTTCCTCTTAGACTCTGACTATCAAATCTTCCTTCTCCTGTGAAAACCATGTCAGCCCCCTGTAACATTTTTTCATATTCAATCTGATCCAGAACCGTATCTATTCCGGATTCTAGTTTTCCTCCTAAAAATCCCAGTATCCCTGCTCCCAGGGCACCTGCCGCACCGCTTCCTTTCATTTGTGCAATTTGCTTTCCAGTATGTTTTTCCAGTACCTGACCCAATATTATGAGATTCTCGTTTAAAATTCTGACATCCGCCGAATCTGCTCCTTTCTGCGGAGCAAATATGTAAGCCGCTCCAGATTCTCCGTACATGGGATTATCAATATCGCACATACCTATAACTGTACAGCCTGCCAAAAGCTCTTCTGCTTTTTCCGTGTTTATACCGGCAATCCTGCATAGCGTATCGGGACGGGGAGTAAATTCCCTTCCATGGCTATCATAAAATACTACGCCTGCAGCCAGTGCCATCCCGGTTCCTCCGTCATTGGTACAACTTCCTCCAAGCCCTAAAATAATAGTTTTACATCCCCGTCCCACAGCATCCCTGATCAGCTCTCCCAGACCATAGGTCATTCCTTCTCTGGGAGACAGATGGCCAATACTCTCCGCATATGGCAGCCCTGCCACACTGGCAGTTTCTATTACTGCAATGGTATCCTTAACGGCATAAGCCGCAGTCAGTCTTTCTCCATAAGGTCCTGTAACCTCCTTTTTTATCCTTTCCATCTCAAGCACTGCCACAAAACATTCTACTGTTCCTTCACCTCCGTCAGCTACAGGAATACTGTGTACCAGGCAGTTTGGAAAATGTTTTCTGATTGCACGCTCCATGATCCGGCACACTTCCAAAGATGTCATTGTCCCTTTAAATGAGTCTGGGATAACAATACATTTTTTCAAATTAAAACTCATATTTCTACCTGCCTTTGCCTACTTAGTTTCCATACACTCAAAATTATAATTCCCTGAACCAACATGGATATAAATTTGGGCGCCTTCTGTTTTTATATGGTGTATGCCATTTCCAAGCTCCGGCCTCTTACCTGATTCCCTAATACTTTCCAATTGACTTACCGGAAGTATGATTTCCGCTGTTGTATTTACAGGAACCTTCAAATGGAAGTCTATTTTATCTTCACATCGTCGCCAGAATGCCCGTATTTCTCCATACATCGTTGTTAAAACAGTCTCTGCCCAGTTGATACCACCTCCTATTTCAGGTGCAAACTGAAAATGTCTGTATCCTGCTCCATGCTCACCAATACTAATTCCTGTAACACCTTTATAAAGCCATTCGGCTACAGAACCATATGCATAGTGATTAAAAGAATTCATTCTCGGATTCCATAAAGTGCCATCCGGTTTTAGACCATCCAGATGTTCCCAAACCGTAGTGGCTCCCTTTGTAACCTGATAAAGCCAAGACGGATAATCTTGTTTCAAAAGCAAACGATACGCAGTAGCTGCATGTCCATATGCAGTGAGCACATGACAGATATAAGGTGTACCTACAAATCCCGTTATCAGATCATAATTAGTTCTTTCCAGCCAGGCTGCCAATTCATCTGCCAGGCCTTGCCTGAATTCGTTCTGCACTAACTGGAAATGAAGTGCCAGAACAATTGCCGTCTGTGTTTTTACACTCAGGCTGCCATCTTTCCTCACATATTTATTTTGAAATTCACTCCGTATCTTCTCATATAACTGACGATAATCTCTTGCATCTTTCAGGTTTCCAATTATTTCAGCCGCCTGATACAGAATGCGGGTGGAATAAGCATAATAGGCTGTAGCAACAAAGGCCGTATCCGTTGCACCTACAAAGCTGCCATAAGGTGCATCAAGCGCCACCCAGTCTCCCAACTGATGTCCAGTATCCCAACAAAAGGGATTGTCGCCCTGATGGTATATGTAATCAACATATTTTTTCATACTGTCATATTGTTCCTGTAAAATACGGATATCTCCATAATGCTGATACAGTGTCCAGGGACATATTGTAGCCGCATCTCCCCATGCAGCAGCTACCTGCTCACTTTGACCGGTATATCCGGCGAGATCATAAGCATAAGTATCATCGTAAATATCAGGAACCACCCAGGGTACTCCGCCACTCTCGAATTGTTCTGCAGCCAGATCACGGAGCCATTTCGTTAAAAAAAGCGGAATTTTCATATTCATTGCAGCCGTTGCTGCAAATATTTGTATATCTGCTGTCCATCCCAGACGTTCACATCTCTGAGGACAGTCCGTTGGAATATCTAAAAAATTGCCTTTCTGGCTCCACAGCACATTTTCATAAAGCTTATTTAATAGTGTATCTGAGCAGGAAAAAAATCCAGTCCGTTCCATATCTGAATATAAAACCAGGCCTTCAAATTGTTCTATCTGAGGTTCACCTGGAAATTCTTCTATCATAACATAACGAAAACCCTGAAATGTAAAGTGAGGCTGGAATACTTCTGTTCCTTTGCCCTTTAAGACATATTCTATCCTCTGCTTAGCTCCCTTTAAGTTATCAACATAGAAATTTCCATCCGTATCCAGAATTTCCGCATGGGTTAAAACTACCCTGCTGCCAGGCTTCCCACTCACTCGAAAACGTATCCAGCCTGTCATGTTTTGTCCCATATCCAGTATAGTTTCTCCGTTGGGGGTACGGAATAGTGCCTTTGGTCTGAGGATCTCCCGGATTTTCACACACTCACATTCCTGTGCCCTTAGTATATCTTTTGGCATTCTACCCATTGGTCGTACTCCAAACCATGCTTCCCTCTCAATCCCGGAAATATCCCACGGCATTTCAAGCCTCGCATCATATGTCTCCCCATGATAATTTTCTGCATAAAGAATCGGTCCCCGGTAAGAAGAAGTCCAGTCTGGTCCGCTTAGAATTTCCTGAGAAGTCCCATCTTCATAAATGATGTGAAGTTCCAGTATCAAAGCTTCCCTACCACCATACAGATTTCTTCTGGATCTCCATCCAAGTTCCCCTTTATACCATCCGCTTCCAATCACTGCACCAATTGCGTTATTTCCTGTTTGAAGCATTTTTGTTACATCATAAGTCTGATATAAAATCCGTTTATTATAAGAAGTCCATCCTGGAGTAAGAAAATCCTCACCAACTTTATTTCCATTTAAGCGAAGTTCATATACCCCTTTTGCTGTTACATATACCCTGGCTTTCTTTACTTTTTTTGTTAGTTGAAACTCAGTACGCATGACGGGGCAGGCGCTTTTAGGTGCCTGAAAATCATATTCCGGTGTTATCCAGTCTGCATTCCACTCCCGGTAATCCATAAAAGCGGTTTCCCACCATGCCGTTTTACTCCATTCGCTTTCCTCCCACTTATGATTCCATACCTTAATGCGATAATAGTACCGTTTTCTGGATTTCATAGGTTCTCCACCATAGGGTATCTGTATAGAATCGCTTGAATGAATCCTTCCGGTATCCCATAATATATGCCCGTATTCATCATCTGCTGCTGTTTGAATCTGATAAGCTTCCTGGAAGCTGTCGCGTCTTTCATCTTCCAGTATCCAGGAAAATCTGGGTTTCTCTACATCAATTCCCAAAGGATTCTCCCTGTACTCCACATAGGTATTTACAATTCTCATTGTACTATTCAATACTATCCACCTCCATAAGTTCCTCTGATTTACACACATTTAAAATCTCTATCTGCACTGCAGTCCCCCTGCCTATTGTACTTTCGATACTGAATGCATATTTGTCGTGATATAAAATCTTTAGTCTTTCCCGTATTCCCGATATGCCGATTCCTCTGCCTTTTAAGAAAGTATCAGCCTGCTCTGCCCTAAGTTTCTGTACTTTGGAAGGGGTCATCCCTCTTCCGCTGTCCGTTACACGAATCAAAAGGTCATTATCCCGTTGATATATATCTATTTTTATGTATCCTTCAATTTCTCCTGTATCTTCATCTGCTAATCCGTGAAACAGAGAATTTTCTATCAGAGGCTGTATCAGATTTTTAGGTATGTTACATTCCTTCACTTCCTGGCTCACATTCCAACTGACCTCTACCTTTTTTCCATATCGGTATTCCTGAATTTTCAGATACCTCTGTACCGTCAGAACCTCCTGCTTCACCGTATCATATATCTGAAAATCTTTCAGCCTCAATCTGTCCCGCAATATATTTGATAGTGCAGTACTGACAACAATCACATCCTCATCCCGCTTCTGTTTTGCAAGGTAATTCACTGTATTGAGCGTATTACACACAAAGTGTGGATCTATCTGGCTTGCCAAAAGTCCAAAGCGCATCTCCTGCTCTCTCTTTTCTTTTTCGACCAGTCTTTCCACATAATCCTTTAAATCTACCATCATATTATTGAAGATCCTGCTTAAATCTCCTATTTCGTCATCAGAATCCACATTAAGCTGGACATTGAGATCCTGATTAACCGCCTCTGACATTACTTGTGACAGATCAGAGACAGGACGCGTAATTTTTCGTATCATCAGCAATATACCGATAAGTGAAGCCAGAAAAAATGCTGCCAGAAACAGAAAAATCATGCTGATATATTCAGAGAAAACACCATATAACCTCTTTTCTGAAACAAAAGCTACAGAAATATAAGGATACTGATAAATATGACGAATATAGCAGACCCCTTTGGATGTTTCTACAACCTCCTGCCCAGTAGCAATCAGTTCTTCTAACTGTTCCTGCCCTTTATGATTCTGCTCTGGAAAAAGAGGTTCCCTCTGGGATGTCAGCCATGCCGAGTTATCAAATTCCCGTCCCCGGAACCGTTCTATTTTTCCAAAAAGTTCTGTATAGTCCAGAAAAATTGTTACAGTAAATCGCTGTCCATGCACCCGGAAATTCCTGCCGTAAGCCAGTACCTTTACGGTTTTTGAATTCTCTTGTTTGACATAAAATCCCTGAGAAAATCCGCCGCCCCTTTTCCTCTCCCTGAGTTCCTCATACCATTTGCCTGTAAGAACTTCCTGCTCTGCTTCTGATGGAGGTATCAAGGA